>SFPL01000034.1 GCA_004551905.1 Lentisphaeraceae bacterium | reverse complement strand
GTCCCCGTCGGCATCCCGTCGGGTGGCTTGTCATGCCTTGAACAGGCTGTGCGGCAGGGTCTCGTCGCGCAAAACCGCTTACAAATGTCCACGGCGGCTCGGCGCAGCCGAGACGACGGGGGTATTTGTAATCCGTGGGTGTCCCCCGGCCGCAAAGACAACGACGCTAAATTTATGCTATAATATGCATCATGAATATTGAAGACATAGTGAAGACGCTGGACGGCAAGCTCGTCGCCGGGGGCGACAACGGCAGGACGGTCGGAGCGGTGGTGGCCAACGACCTCATGAGCGACGTGCTGCTCAACGACGCCGACGACATCCTCCTGCTCACCTCGCTCGCCTCCGACCAGGCGATCAGGACGGCCAACATCGTCGGCGCCATGTGCGTGGTGGTGCACAACGCCAAGCCCCTGCCGCAGACGATGTGCCAGGTCGCCGATACGCTCGGCATCCCGCTCGTCTCCTCGCCGCTCTCCAAGTACGAAAGCTGCGTGCGCGTCCACGACTTCCTCGCGAAGGAATGATGGACTACAGCCCGACGATCCTCACGGGCGGCGACACCCGCAGCGACGACGAGATCATGGAGGACCACGGCCGCGCCGCGCGGCGAGTCTCCGGCTCCGGTCTGCCGGGGGCCGAGGACTCCCCGCTCGTCATCATGGAGCTCCTGCAGCGGCTGCGGGTGCGAGACGTCATGCGCGCGCGCGACATCATCTCGGTCGTCCGCTCCGACTCGCTGCGCTTCGCCCAGAACCTGATGAAGCGCAACAACATCTCGGGCGTGCCCGTGGTCGAGAACCGGCGGCTCTTCGGCATCGTCTCGGTGAACGACATCATCCGCGCGCTCGAGGGCGGGTGGATCCACGATACCTGCCAGCAGCACATGGCGACGAACCTGGTGGTGCTCGAGGAGGACATGCCGCTCGCGTTCGCGATCAAGTACTTCGAGAACTACACCTTCGGGCGGTTCCCGGTGCTGAACAAGGAGCGGGACCTCGTGGGCATCGTCTCGCAGCGCGACGTGATGCGCGCGATCATGAAGGAACTCACCGACGAGCTCGCGCGCCTGGAGGGGCGCACGCCGCCGCCGGGCGCGGCGGACTCCGCGGCGAAGGGAGAAGGAGCGCTGCCCTACTACTCCATGCGCCAGTTCGCCGTCGTGCACAACGACCTCACCAACGCCGGCAAGGCCGCCAACGAGATCAAGCGGATGCTCAAGGAGGCCGGCGTCGACAAGAAGACCATCCGCCGCGTGGCCGTGGCCGCCTACGAGCTGGAGATCAACATCTGCATCCACTCCGTCGGCGGCGCGATCACCTTCATCCTCGACACCGAAAAGGCGACCATCGTCGCCAAGGACTCCGGTCCCGGCATCAAGGACGTCGAGTGGGCCTGCCGCGACGGCACCTCGACCGCCAACGACTGGATCCGCTCGATGGGTTTCGGCGCCGGCATGGGCCTCGCCAACTCAAAGCGAGTCGCCGACACCTTCGAGATCACCTCGAAGATCCCCACCGGCACCACGGTGATGTGCACCTTCAACCTCGCCGCAGAGCCGCGATAAGACGCGGCCCTACGAGAAGTTGTAGGCCTCTTCCTGCTTGTAGGCGGTGTGGAGGAGATGGTGCGCCTTCTTGCCGCCCTGTGCGCCGGTCTTGCCGTCGAGGTAGTCCTTGTAGAGGGACTGGACCTCGGGGTTGAGGTGCGACATGCGGAGCGTCGACTTCTCGTCGTCGGTGTAGATGCCGGCAGTACGCTGGGCGCGGACAGCGTCCGTCGCCAGGCAGGGCTGGCCGCCGCCGCCGATGCAGCCGCCGCGGCAGGCCATGACCTCGATGAAGTCGAAGCGCGGCTTGACGCCGTTCTTGCGGTCCTCGCGGATCATGTCCAGCACCTTCTCGACGTTGCCCATCTGGTGCGCGACGGCGATGTTCACCTTCGTGCCCTTGATGTCGATCGTCGCGGTCTTGACGCCGTCCATGCCGCGCACCGCCTGGAAGTCGATGCTGGGCGGCTGGGCGTCGCCGGTAATCAGGCAGTAGGCCGTGCGGAGCGCGGCCTCCATGACGCCGCCGGTGACGCCGAAGATCGTGCCCGCGCCGGTGTAGGCGCCGAGCAGCTTGTCGGCCGGTTCCTCCGGGAGCGACTCGAAGTCGATGCCGGCGGCCTTGATCATGCGCGCGAGCTCGCGGGTCGTGAGGACGACGTCGGTGTCCTGCTGGCCCGAGGCGCTCATGTACTCGTCGCGGCTGATTTCGTACTTCTTCGCCGTGCAGGGCATGATCGAGGTGACGTGCACCTTCTTGGGGTCGACGCCGTTCTTCTCCGGCCAGTAGCTCTTGGCGAGTGCCGAGAGCATCTGCTGGGGCGACTTCGCGGTCGAGAAGTTGCCGGTGAAGTCGGGCGCGTACTTCTCCATCCAGTCGGTCCAGGCCGGGCAGCAGCTGGTGAGGAGAGGCAGCTCACCGCCCTCGGTGAAGCGCTTGATGAACTCGGTGCCCTCCTCCATGATCGTGACGTCGGCCGAGAAGTTGGTGTCGAACACCTTGTCGAAGCCGAGACGGCGGAGCGCGGCGTAGATCTTGCCGGTGGTGAGCGCACCGGGCTTCATGCCGAAGGCCTCGCCGACGGCGACACGGACGGCCGGGGCGATCTGCACCAGGCAGACCTTCTCGGGGTCCTGCAGCGCGGCCCAGACCTTGGCGGTCTCGTCGTTCTCGTAGATGGCGCCGACCGGGCAGTGCGCGGAGCACTGGCCGCACTTGATGCACGGCGAGTCGGCGAGTTTGACGCCGGCCGCCGGAGCCATGACGGTCTTCTCGCCGCGGCCGATGAACTCGAGCGCCCAGACGTTCTGCATCTCCTGGCAGACTTCCGCGCAGCGGCCGCACTTGATGCACTTGTCGGGGTTGAGCACGATCGACGGGGTCGAGTTGTCGACGTCGCGGTGGATGACCTCCTTCGGGAACGGGTTCTCGCGGATGCCGAAGTCGGCGGCGAGCGTCTGGAGCTCGCAGCTGCCGGAGCGCGGGCACTGGAGGCAGTCGTTCGGGTGGTTGGCGAGGATGAGCTCGAGCACCGTCTTGCGGACCTGCACGATGTCCGGGTCGTGGGTGATGATCTTCATCCCCGGCGTCGCCTCGGTGCAGCAGGCGCGGAGCAGCTTGGGGCTGGGCACGAACTTGCCCGGCTCGGTGCGGCTGGGGACGAGCTGCCTGACGACGCAGATGCCGCAGCTGGCGCCGGGCTTGAGGTCGGGATGGTAGCAGAGGGTGGGGATCTTCACGTTCGCCGCGCGGGCGGCCG
This sequence comes from Lentisphaeraceae bacterium, assembly GCA_004551905.1. Lineage (GTDB taxonomy): Bacteria > Verrucomicrobiota > Kiritimatiellia > RFP12 > UBA1067 > UBA1067. The sequence goes on along the minus strand of SFPL01000034.1, from coordinate 20,509 downwards.
CGAGCAGGTTCGAGCCTTTCGGCACGCTCACCGCGACGCCGTTGACCTCGAGCTGAATCATTTCGGTTTCCATTTTTATCAATCCTTTCACCTTAGCCGTGGCTGATCGCGCCGAACTTGCACGTCGCCTCGCAGGCGCCGCACTTGATGCACTTCGACTGGTCGATCACGTGCGGCTTCCTGAGCTCGCCGGAAATCGCGCCCGCCGGGCACTTCTTCGCGCACATCGTGCAGCCCTTGCACTTCGCCGCGTCGATCCTGTACTGGATCAGCTTCGAGCACTTGCCGGCGCGGCACTTCTTGTCCTTGATGTGCTCCATGTACTCGTCCATGAAGTACCTCAGCGTCGATCGCACCGGGTTAGACGCGGTCTGGCCGAGGCCGCAGAGCGAGGCCTTGTTCATCGCGTCGCAGATCGCCTGCATGTCGACGATGTCCTGCTCGGTGCCGCGACCGTCGGTGATCTTGTTGAGGTAGTTGAGGAGCTTGCGCCCGCCGATGCGGCAGGGCGCGCACTTGCCGCAGCTCTCGTCGACCGTGAAGTCGAGGTAGAACTTGGCGATGTCCACCACGCAGTCGGTCTCGTCCATCACGATGAGGCCGCCCGAGCCCATGATCGAGCCGATCTTGGCGAGCGACTCGTAGTCGATCGGGGTGTCGAGGAACTGCGGCGGGATGATGCCGCCGGAGGGTCCGCCAGTCTGCGCCGCCTTGAACTGGTGGCCGCCGCGGATGCCGCCGCCGATGTCGAAGATGATCTCGCGGAGCGTCGTGCCCATCGGGACCTCGATGAGGCCCGAGTTGTTCACCTTGCCGGTGAGCGCGAAGACCTTGGTGCCCTTCGTGGTCGCCGTGCCGATCTTCGAGAACCAGTCCGCGCCCTTGTTGATGATGACGGGGATGTTCGCGAGCGTCTCGACGTTGTTGATGACCGTCGGACGGCCCCAGAGGCCCTTGACCGCCGGGAACGGCGGACGGGGACGCGGCATGCCGCGGTTGCCCTCGATGGACTGGAGGAGCGCCGTCTCCTCGCCGCAGACGAACGCGCCGGCGCCGAAGCGGAGCTCGATGTCAAAGTCGAAGCCCGAGCCGAGGATGTCCTTGCCGAGGAGGCCGAGGTCGTGGGCCTGCTCGATCGCCACCTCGAGGCGGTGGATCGCGAGCGGGTACTCGGCGCGGATGTAGATGAAGCCCTTGGAGGCGCCGATCGCGTAGCCGGCGATCGTCATCGCCTCGAGGACGGAGTGGGGGTCGCCCTCAAGGGTGGAGCGGTCCATGTACGCGCCGGGGTCGCCCTCGTCCGCGTTGCAGACCATGTACTTCTGGCCCTTGGGCTGCTGCATCGCGAACTTCCACTTCATGCCGGTCGGAAAACCCGCGCCGCCGCGGCCGCGCAGGCCGGACTTGAGGATCTCCTCCACCACCTGCTCGGGCGTCATCTCGAAGAGCACCTTCTCAATCGCCTTGTAGCCGTCGCGCGCGATGTAGTCCTCGATCTTCTCGGGGTCGATCACGCCGCAGTTGCGGAGCACGATGCGGCACTGCTTCTGGTAGAACGGGATGTTCGCCTCGGCGACGAGCTTCTTGGCCTGCTCGGGGTCGTAGCAGAGACGCTGGACGACGCGGCCCTTCACCAGGTGCTCCGCGACGATCTCCTTCACGTCCTCGGGCTTGACCTGCACGTAAAAGGTGCCCTGAGGCAGGATCTTGACGATCGGGCCCTGCTCGCAGAAGCCGAGGCAGCCGGTGGCGACCACCTGGACCGTCTCGTCGAGCTTCTGCTCCGCGAGGATGCGCTTGAACTCCGCGACAACCTTGTCGCCGCCGCCGGAGCAGCACGCGGTGCCGCCGCAGACCAGGACGTATGATTGATATGCCATTGCCGTCCCTCCTTAAGCGTTCTTCACGATGTCGATCGACGGCTTGTCGAGGATCTTGCCCTCGATGAGCCCGCGGCCGACGATGTGCTTCTCGACGATGTCCTTCGCCGTCGCCGCGTCCACGTGGCCGTAGATCACGGTCGGCATGCCCGGGACGACGACCTCGACCGTCGGCTCCGAGTGGCACAGGCCCATGCAGCCGGTCTGGCGCACGAGCACATTCGTCATGCCCTTCTCCGAAAGCGTGTCGACGAGCGCGGCATAGGCGTCCTTCGCGCCCGCGGCGATGCCGCAGGTGCCCATGCCGACGATGACCTGCACGTCCTTGTTGGAGCTGTCGCGCATCTCCATCGCCTTCTGCTTCTCCCCGCGCATCCGGCGCAGGTCGTCCAAAGTGAGCTTAGCCATTTCCTTCCTCCTGTTATCCGAGCTTGCGGTACTTTTCGATGATGCCGGCGACGTCCTTCGTCGCCAGCTTGCCGTGGACCTCGCCGTTGACGACCACCACCGGCGCGAGGCCGCAGCAGCCGAGGCAGCGGACCGCCTCCACCGAAAAGAGGCCGTCGGGGGTGGTGGCGTTCACGCCGACGCCGAGCTGGCGCTCAAACTCCTTCATCAGGTCGTCGCCGCCCCTGAGGTAGCACGCCGTGCCGAGGCAGACCTGGAGGATGTACTTGCCGGCCTTCTGCAGCTTGAAGAAGTTGTAGAACGTGACCACACCGTAGATCTTCGCGAGCGGCACGTCCAGGAGGGACGATATCTCGATTGCGATCTCGCGCGGGATGTAGCCGTAGGTCTGCTGTACCTTGTGCAGGACCATGATCAGGTTGCCCGGCTTTCCTTTCCATTCTTCGATGAACGCCTTCAGCTCCGGCGTCATCTGCTCGATTTTCTCGCTCATATTCTTGTGTATCCTTCCTTGGGTAAGGTCAATTTAAGCCCTATTTGGGTATAGTATACCCCAACTACCCCTTGTTAGGCAAGTATAACTTTCGCCTGCGCGCAGGATTCTCAGCGGCGGCGGGAGCGCACTTCCCACGACTCGTCCAGCGTGAGCAGCGAGTGGTCGGCCACGAAGGCAGGCGAGTCGTAGCAGGGAACGGTGTAGACCGTGAAGTCGCCCTCGCGGCGGATACGCTCCGGCGGCAGGCGGTAGGCGTTGCCGGTGAGGACGTCCACCCAGACCGGCGCGGCAAACGGCTCCGCGAGCATCCGCAGCTCCGCGCGCACCGCGGCGCACTCCTCCTTCGGCATCGCCGCCGCGTCCCAGAACACCGCCACCTTCAGCCCGGTGCTCCGGTCCCGCCAGTCGTAGACCGCCGGCCTCGCCACCCCGGAAAGCGTCGACGTCCCCTTCCCGACCTCCGCCTCGAGCGCGTCGTTGAAGACCGAAACCGCGTTCTGGACCGCGTAGTACGCCTTCTTCACCTTGAGAACCCGGAAGCCTTCCGCCTGTCCGGTCGTCTTTAGGAGCCCGTAGCGCACCAGACCGTCGTGGAAGCCGGAGGTGCGGTACTCGAGGTCGCAGATGTGGAATACCGAGGTGTCGTCGCCGTGGCCGAGGTCGCCGAGCGCGCGGCGGAGGTCGTATTTCGCCTGCTTAAGTTCCGTCCACGGCAGCCGGCTCAGCGCACCGACCGCGCACCACTCGCTCAGCGTGCCGCCCTCGCCCTCGCGTAGACGCAGGTTCGGCGCGTACTCGGCCACCACCCGCCTGCACGCCTCCACCTCGTCGTAGCCGTCGTCGGGATTCGCCTTGTAGTGATGGTAGGCGATGGTGTCGAAAAGCCCCGTCTTGCCGCGCGCCTTCAGCTCCGCGAGAAGCGGCCTTACGAACCCCGCGTTCGCCCAGGAGAGCGCAAACGCCGCAATCGTCGCGTCGGGTATCTCGCGCCGCACAATCTCCGCAGTGCGGATGGCGAAGGCCGCCGCGCGCTCGGGGCCGTTGGTCACCCCGCCGACGCGCAGATCGGGCTCGTTCCAGACGCACCAGTCCCTCACCACGCCCGCATAGCGCTTCGCCGTCAGCCCCACCCAGCGATCCCACGCCGAAAGCGCCTCTTCGGACGACGGCATCCCGGCCGCGAGCTGGCGCCCGCCGCCGCCGGGATAGGCCGGATTCCCGTAGCTCAGCTCCATCCACACCTCGATGCCTCGGCGCGCGGCGTCGAACACGATCTGGTCGAGCCAGGCGAAGTCGTAGACGCCGGGATCCTTCTCCGTCCGCGCCCATCCGGCCTGCACGCGGATGCGCGCGATGCCGAGCGGGGCGACGTAGTCGCGCACCGCCCGCCAGTCCGCGTGCTCGCGGTCGGTGCCGGCGCAGTCGAGCGTCCAGCGCGACGACTTGACCTCGCCCACCGCCTTCGGCCGCAGCGTGCCGATGCACTCGAGGCCGGTCTCAAGCGTCGACTCCACCCGCGTCGGGCTGTCGTCGACGACCGGCTCGGCTGCCGCCGCAATCGCGACAAGCGCGAATGACAGAGCGATCCTGAACATCTGCCGCGCTACCGCAGGTAGACCGCGCCGCCGGGGAAGGCGGTCATCGTCGCCCACGCCGTGTTGCCGTAGTAGCCCATGTTCACCCTGCGCCCGTGCCAGCCCTGCGGGCAGTCGCGCTCGTCCGCGTAGGACGAGTTCGGATCGCCCGCGTCGACCGCCGGCGAGACGACGTCACGCGACATGAACTCCGTCGACAGCGCGCCTGTCTTCTCGTCGTAGTATCCGCGCCCTCCGCGGAGGTGGAGGCTGAGGTTCGCCAGATAGTCGCGGTTGTCGTTCCCGGTCTTGAAGTACGTGTAGCCGGATCCGTAGGGCGATTCGACCTTCGCCATGACCTCGGACATCGAGGTCACGAAGAGCGGATCGCCGAAGACGAGTCCCGGACCGAGCGAAACCACAGCGCCGTCCGCCGCCGAGAGACTGTTCGTCGTGTCGGAGGTGAAGAGCGTGTACTCGACGTAGAGACGGCCCGTCGCCTTGACGTCGACGTCCGAGCCGAAGCGGTTCTCCGCGACCGCTCGGTGCGAGGAGAAGTTGTTGCAGACGATCGAATTCCTCAGGCTGACCGTGCCGGTGTACACGTTGATGCCGCCGGGGCTGGAGTTGCCGTCCGCGAGGTTGTAGGCGACGGTCGTGTTGACGATGTCGAGCGTGTAGGCCGAAGACTCCATCGTCACGGAAATCGCGCCGCCGTGCAGTCCGTACTGCTTGTCCCAGCCGCAGCGGTCGGAGCAGCCGGCGACCAGGCAGTTGGTCATCGCCGAGCCGTCGCAGTTGCCGACAAACCTGATTGCGCCGCCGCCGATTTCGCTGTTGGAGCGGCAGGTGCCGTTGTTGGAGAGGAATACGCTGCCGCGGATCGTCGCCGGCGCGTTGTTGAGGTACAGCGCCGAGCCCTGGCTGACATCGCCGCCGATGACAGCTTGACCAGACGCGGCCAGCGGAACGCCGTTGGTCAGGAACGCGCAGCTGTCGATCAGAACGCGCTTCACGTTCCTGAACGCCGCCGCGCCGCCGTAGCCGAGATAGTACTGGCTGCCCGAGCCACTGGACAGGAAGTGGCCGTTGTAGGCGAAGAGGCAATTGGTGACGGCAATAAGCGTCGACGACGCCGTGCCGGAGACGTTGAGGCCGCGCCCGTACAGGATATTGTTGTTGGCGATTGCGTTGTCGAAGAAGACACAGTCGCTGACGGTGAGGTTGCCGGCGCCTTCCTTGACCAGGCCCTCGCTGGCCGACCGGGTGAACTCCAGGCGCTCGATCATGACGGACGCGGACGCGTTGACGATCTTCGCCAGCGCAAACCGGCGCCGCGCGTCGAGAACCGACCTCGCGCCGGCGGCACGGTCGGACACCGAGTCGCACAGATAGTCGAATCCGCCGCGCATCGCAAGGTCCGCCGTCACCGTCAGCGTGTTCGGCGCCAGGATGGGCGAGCCGAGGTCGATGAACCAGATTTCCGACGGCTTCGTTTCGCGCGCCGCGTATGCGCTGACCATCTCGTTCCAGGTGCGGCAGGCGTTGTGCCAGTCGCTGCCGGAGCCGTCGCCAAGCGCACCGGACCAGACGTGCAGCACGCTCGCGCCGCCGCCATGTCCCCACCACGGCGGAAGGTCGGCGTCGACCGTGCCCGAGCCCGAAGTCCCCACGACCGGGCCGGAGGTGGAACTGCCGGAGAGCGTGTAGCTGAAACTCGTTCCCCGCGGATAGTAGCTCGGCAGCAGGTATTCATAGGTTTCACCGGCCACGCATCCGTTCAGGGTCGTCGAGAACGGCTCCCCTCCGACATATCCATGCACCGTCACCGCGACGACGCAACCGGGGTCTCCGGTCACGGTAAAGGTGATGCGCGGATTGGAGTAGCCGCTCGGGTAGTCGACCTGGACGCCGTCGAAGCCGAGCGGAATCTCCGACTCGTAGGTCTTCGACGCCTCGGCGGTGCCGCCGTGGACGCCGGCGTTGCGTCGGCCGCCGTTGTTCATCGGCTCGGCGGAATAGTCGTCGAACGGATCCGCCGCGTCGATCGCCGGCGAGATTACGTCGCTCTTCAGCCACACCGTCTCGGCGCCGTTGGTTACATAGCCGCCGCGGGAAAGGAGGTGGACGTCGATGCCTCTGATCTTCGCCAGCGTCGAGGTGTCGCCGGGATAGTAGTAGTAGTAGTAGGCGCCGGTATAGGCAATCAGGTTGGTGACGCTCTCCGGACGGGTGACGACGAGCGGATCGGCGGCGATTACGCCCGCGCCCTCGGTGAAGTCGCCGAGGCAACTCGCGCGTACCGCGTCAAGGTTGCCGTCGAGGACGGAGTAGGAGAGGTTGATCGCGCCGTTCTCGGCAACGACCCGCATATCGGCGGCGTCGTTGAGCGCGCCGCGGCGGATGTGGTTGCCGGTGAAGACGCAGTTCTTCACGTTCGCGGTGCCGGCGACCACGGTGATGCCCGCCGAGCCCTCGCTGGTGTCGGCGAGGTTGTAGGCGAAGGTCGAGCCGAAGATGTCGACCGTCTGCGCCTTGGCGCCGAGCTCAAGGACAATCGCGCCAGTGCGCGTGCTCGCCGCCGCGTCCCAGCTCGCGCAGTCGACGTTGCCCGCGAAGAGGCAGTTCGAGACCGCGCTTCCCGATGACCCGCTCGCAAAGAACACGACGCCGCCATTTCTGCCGTTCGTCCGCGTATTGCAGCGATTGGCCCTGAAGTCGCAGCGTTCGACGCAGACCTTGCCGGCGGCGTAGATCGCAGAGCCTTTGGGCCAGGTGTTGAAAAGAGTCTGAGAGTCGCCTCCGTACTGGGGAACCAGGAACTGTAGGCAGTTGGCGAAGAACCTGGAATCGACAACGCGCGCGCTGCCGGAGTTGACCGCCAGCGCCGCGCCCGGTCCGCCGGTGCCGGAGACGTCGTTCGTCTGGTAGTTGTAGGCGAAATAGCAGTTGGTTACGAGCAGCGCACCCGTGCCGCTGAAGGCGACCGCCTTGCCGGCGTACACCCCCATTTGGGCACCGGCGGTCGAGAATCCGTTCGAGACGAAGGTGCAGCTCACGAGATCGAGATCGCCAGCGCCGGACTTGGTCATCGCCCGCAGCGTCGCGCCCTCGAAACGGAAGCGCTCGAGGGCAATGGCGGAGGAGCCGGAAAGCGTCATCAGCGTCTGCTGCCCGTTGGGGTTGTCGATCACGTTCTCAAGCGCGGCGGGACGCTCCTCGGGCGAGTTTTCAAATCCCGAAAATCCGCCGCGGATTGCAACCTTGAAACCTTTTGAATTCGCAATCGCCGTCGGCATCCGGTTGGTGGCGTCCGCCGCCACCCAGATTTCGCAGCGGTCGGCGGTCGCGGCGGCAAGCGCCTCGTCCACCGTCGCGTAGGCATCCCACCAGCACGATCCGTCATGCAGTGACCCGACATAGCCCGGGCCCACGTGGATGACGCCATCGCCGCCACCCTTGCCGTTCACCGCGGGGATGACCAGCCATTCCGGCACAACCAACGAGCCCGTGACTTCACGCGTCTGGGCGTCTTCGGCGGAGACCCGGACATAGTAGTAGAGCGTGTCCCCGGGCAGGAAGCAGTAGCGCGAACAGGATAGAAGATGCATTCCGTTGAGCACGGCGGCGTAGGTGTTCGTCGACTGGTAGCCGACCCGCGCCACGTCGCCGGTGCCGAAGCAGATGACGGCGTCCGCAAGGAACGAACCGGTGCCGTCGATCTCGACGTTCGCGTACGGCCGTGCCATTCCGTTCGAGTAGGAGACCACGATGTCGCCGATCTCCGGCTGCGCACCGACCGAGGAGCTGGACGCCTGGGACGTGTTGCCGTATCCGCCGAGATTGACGCGCTCGCCATTGGGATCGGGCTCATTCGACCAGTCGCTCGCGGGATCGCCCTTGTCAATCGCCGGGGAGTTGGCGGTGGTGTCGGTATAGCGCGTACCGTCGTTGCGCGACATTCCCGCGACGGAGCGAAGGTGAACGTCGAAATCGGCGTTGGCGTAGGAAGTGCCGAGATAGGAATAGTCTTTGAAATCTCCAGATCCAATGGTCTTTATCATCGACTCGAATTCTAACAGACCGGTCGCGAACAGCGGATCGCCGAAGGTGAGATTGTCGCAGGTGAACGTGGCGGTGGACGCGGCGCTCACATAGTCGGCGAGCGGAGCGCCGGGATTCTCCGAATCCTCTTCCGTCAGCTGGCAGTAGGAGAGGTTAAGCTTGCTCGACCCGCGCACATAGATATCATGCCCGATTCCGGCCACCGTGCATATGCCGTGGCGGTTGCCGAAGATGATCGAGTTGTGCATATTGACGGTACCGACCTCGACAAGGAGACCGCCGGGGATGTAGAGGGTGTCGCCGAGGTTGTAGGCGATGGTGCAGCGCTCGAAATCGACCTTCGACGACGCCGAATTGAGCCGGATGTCGATAGTGCCGCCATGATAGGACATGTTGGTCGTCGTCTTAAGACCATACGTGGCCCAGCCACCCCAGTTGCCGGTGAAGGTGCAGTTGGTAAACGCCGAATTGCCGCTCGCCCCAGAGAGGAGAATTACGCCGCCCGTGCCAGTGTTACTGCCGGTAGTCGACGAACCAGTGGCACCTCTGACCGCGCCGCGGTTGCCGCGGAAATGGCAGTTTCGCGCCGTAATCGGCGTTCCATCCATCCAAATACAATCGCCATCTGCATTATCTCGACCTGCCGTACTCTCACCGACGCCAGAGGTGGGGGATACTCCATTGGTGACGAACAGGCAGTCGTCGAGGAACAGGCGCGAAAGCCCGCTCGCATAGATGGCACTGCCCTGGGCATTGCTGGAGCCGCTACTCGTCTTCATGTTGCCGCGCCACGCGCAGTTGGTGAACGACGCGGTGAAAGCACCCGAGAGATTGACGCCGCGACCGGTGACATCGCCCTTGGGAGCCTGGTTGGAATTGAACTGGCAGTTGGTGACGGCGAGCGCGCCGTCGCCGGAATTAACAAACGCACATTGTCCGGCCCGGGTGAAGACAAGACGCTCCACCGCCAGCGGATTCGCCGCCTCGTTGGCGAGCTTCAGAAGATCGTAAGAGTTCGCGCCGTCGAGAGTGGAGAGAGTTCCTTCCGGGCGCTCGGCGATCGAGTCCTCGACGCCGGAAAAGCCGCCGCGGATTACCAGCGGCGCGGCGATGGCGACCGAGCTGGGCGCAAAACTCTCGGTAATCTTGCCCGCCACCCAGATTTCGGTCTTGGTCGCATCGCCGGCGAGCGCCTTCTGCGCCAGAGTGAACGAATCGAGGGCATCGGTCCAGCTGGTGCCGGTCTTCCGGCCCTTCGCGCCCTGGCGCACATGGATGACATTCGCGCCGCCTCCGCGGCCATAGTATGGCGGCAAGGTGCCGGTGACGGTGGCGGACTTCTCCACCACGACCGGCGTCTGCCCCGGCACCGTCACGATGACGGTGACATAGACGGTGAAGCCGGGCTCGTAGAGGTCGACGCCTGCGAGTGTAACCGTCTCTCCGGGTTGCACCGCGCACCGCCCCACCGACTCCGCCGCCGCGCCGCCAGATGTCTTGGCGAGCTCGATCTTGACGGAGGCATTGTACATGTCGTCGCCGCCCAGCGTCGCGGTGACGGTAGGCACGGTGTCGTCGGCAAATGTGATGGCGATATCGCTGGCGGTAAGCACGGGAACGCCGGTCTGCGAGGTCGCGGCCTCGGCGGTGTTGCCGTAGTAGCCGAGGTTGCGCACCCCGCCGTTGGGCGCCGGTTCGTTGGCGTAGGGCGAGGCGGGATCGGAGCCGTCGATCGCGCGCGAGTAGCCTGAGTCGAGTGCGCCCTCGTGGACATCAAAGGCGAGAATCGAGGCGACATTGGCATAGCCGTTGCCGCCGTTGACCGCAGTCTGGGCGGCCGAGAGCGTGGTGCCGAAGAGCGGATCGCCGTAGATCATGTGCGCACCGAGGGTGAGCGCGTCGGAGGCGGGCAGCTCGGAGATGTAGTTCTCTCCTTCGCCGGTAATAAGCGAGTAGTCGATGTCAACAAAACCAGTGCTTTTCACCACCACGTCGCGCCCGTAATGGGCGGTGTGACCGGAGTCGTAGACATGGTTGCCGTAGAAGATCGAGTTGCGGACGTAGGCAGTGCCCTTCGACACGGTAAGCCCGGCGGCAGAAGAGGAGGAGTCGGAGAAGTTGTAGGCGAAGGTGCAGTCGATCACCTCGGCTCGTCGCGTCGTCGTATCCATATTAAGGCAAAGCGCCGAGCCGCAGACCGTCCGCGTACCGGCTGTATGCGTGGTCTTGTTGCCGACGAAGAGGCAGTTGGTGAAGGCGGAGCCACCGCAGTTGCCGGTGAGCCTTACCGTGCCGCCGCGCGCGTCCCTGCCCGGTGCGCGGTTGGCGAAGAAGCGCGACGACCGAACCGTAATCGGAGATGTATCCATCCAAATTGCGGCGCCGCCTTGGCCTCCGTCCTGGCCGACCTGCGCGTGGCTGGTGAAGGCCACGTTCTGCACGCCGTTGGTGAAGAAGTCGCAGTCGTCCACATAGACGTGCTTCATGGAGCTGGAGTAGATGCCGGCGCCGGCAAGGGATGAATTCCTGCTATAGAAGTTGGTGTGGGCGTTGCCGTCGAAGAGACAGCCGTCGAAGTACGCCTCGGAACTGGTGCCGCCGGAGAGCCGGATTCCTCCGCCGTCTTTGGCGTCCTCGCTCTGGGTGTTTACTTGATACCTAACGCCGTTGCGGAAGAAGCGGCAGTTGCGGAAGACGATATGCGACTTGCCGCTTTTGTAGACGCCGCGGCGGTAGGCGCGGGTGAAGCAGATGTTTTCGAAGACGTTCGTCGCATCGGCTACGGCGGTGGAGACGCTGAAGATGTAGTTGAAGCCAGTGCGGTCGAAGGCGTTGAGCGTCGAGTTGCCGGATGGGTCGAGGGTGGTGTCGTCGGTGCCGGCGAGGCCGCCCTTGATCGTAATCGCCCTGTCAAGCGAGATCTGGGCGGTAATGTCGTATTCGCCGGCTTTGAGGAGGATCGTATCGCCCTCCTGAGCGGTAGTGATAGCCATTGTCAATGACATCGGCGAATTCCACGAAAGGCCAGTGCCCTCCTCTGCGACTTCTGTGCCTATAACGCGATAAGTCTCAGCGAACGCGCTCGCGGCGCACAGCGCGAAAGCGAAACACAGAATGCCATATACGAGTTTTTTCATATTGTCGCTCCTTATCATTTCATTGCCCCTCTAAGCCAAGAACGTCCAAAGTCCAATGTCCAAAGTCCAAGCTGCGACAGCTGGACATTGGACATTGGACTTTGGACTTTGGATGACGAATTTAAGTGTAGTTTTCGAGCGGGCGGGAAAACCGTTATGCTTGCCCCCCCCCTCAAAATATTGTTAGTTTCGTTCGTCACATTTCGTATACTACCAAATCCCTCGGAATATGTCAACCAACTAAGGAAATGTTATGTTGAAAGGCCACGAACCACCGCGGCCCATAATCGGACGGCCTGCGCCCTACGCCCAGAGCTTTTCGAGCGCGTAGTAGGCACGGGCCTCGGGCGAGAAGACGTGCACGACGACGTCCACGTAGTCCGCCACGATCCAGCCGCTCTCGGGGGCGCCGGAGACTCGGTACGCGCCCTTGGGCAGCGCCTTCACCAGCGCCTTCAGGTGCGGTGCCGCCGCGCCCGTCGCCACCACGAAGAAGTCCGCAAGCGACGACTTGCCGCGGACGTCGTAGACCTTCACGTCGACGGCCTTCGCATCCTCCAGCGCCTTCGCCGATTCCCTTGCCTGCTCCTCCAAACTCATAGCCCCTCCTTCACTTCACCAGCGGACGATCGAGCATCTTCTCGTAGAGCTCGATGTACTTCTTCGCGCACTCGGCGTGGTTGAAACGCTTGAGCGACTCTGCCATCACGCGCGAGATTTCGCGCTCCTTGACCTCCGGCGGCAGGTGGTAGAAGTCCATCGCCCGGTCCATCGCCCAGAAGAGGCCGTTGGAGTCGTAGGTGTCGAAGATGAACCCGTTGCCGGTCGAGGCATCGGGGTTGATCATCTCCACCGTGTCGTGGAGTCCGCCGGTGTTGTGCGCCACCGCGAGCGAGCCGTAGATCGGCGCCTGCATCTGGGGAAGCCCGCAGGGCTCGAAGAGGGACGGCATCAGCGTGAAGTCCGACGCCGCGAAGCCGAGCTGCGAGAGGCGCCCGTCGAAGTCGTGCACGCCGATGCGGGACTGCAGCCCGTGGAACTCGCGGATGTCCCAGAACGGCTGCTGGAACGGGCCGCTCGCGATGATGGCGAGCTGCGCGTCGGGGTGCTTGTCGAGGAAACGGTATGTGATGTCGGTCAGGAGCTGCGGCCCCTTCTGAATCGGGTCGAGGCGGCTCGGCCAGAAGAAGAGCGCGCGGTCGGCGTTCTCCTCCAGCCCCAGCGCGTGCTGGAGCGCGAGCTTGTTCTTCCGCTTGGCCGCGGCATGGTCATCGGGGCCGTACTTGAACGGGATCTTGTCGTCCGTCGCCGGGTTGTCCGCCGAGTCCGGCGCGTTGAGGATGCCCGCCGCGCAGCCGGCGTTGTACTTGTTGCGGATCTCGCTGCGGAGCGAGTCCGGCACGAACGAGTGCCAGCCGTTGACGATCTCGGTGAGGAAGGTCGGCGAGACGGTGTTGATGAAGTGCGCACCGAAGACGCCGGACGCCTGCAGGTCGATCTGGTTGCGGTCGCGCGACTCGAAGTAGTTGTACGGCGGATAGGAGTAGTAGAGGTTCATCCAGAACTCCGCCGCGTCGATGCCGGCGTCCTCGATCTGCGCGAGGGTGAGCTTCTGGGTGTGGATGTTGTGCACCGTGAAGAGGCACGGGATCCCCTCGCGCCGGGCGGCGGCGGGGACGAGGCCGGTCATCCAGTCGTTGCAGTGCACCAGGTCCGGCTGCACGCGGGGGATGATGTTGTTGATGACCTCGCGCTGGAACGCGAGCGCGAGCTTGATGTTGCCGTCGCCGCGCGAGTAGACGGTGTCGCGGTAGTAGAAGCAGCGGTCCTCGGCGAGGTGGATGCGCTCGTCGGGGAGGTGGCTCTTGTACTTCCTCAGCTCGTCGGCGACGAGCTGGGCCGTCTCGACGTGGAACATCCGCCGGTAGTGCGGCAGCGCCACGTGCACGTCGGCGCCGAGCTCGTGCAGCGCCTGCACCAGCGACGCCGAGACGTCGGCCATGCCGCCGGCCTTGGCGGACATCTTGCCGGCGAGGTTGCCCATTCCCTCCGGAAGATAGGTAATCTCCGGCGTGACGATCAGGATTCTCGGGTTCTTGGCCATGTTCACTCCACCGCGGCGACTACGTCGCCCTTGACTACCTGGGCGCCGTGCTTGGCGAGGAACGTGATCCTGCCGGACGCGGACGCCTTGATCGGGTTGAAAAGCTTCATCGCCTCGACGACGCACACCGCGTCGCCGGCCTTGACCTGTGCGCCGTCCGCCGCCAGCGGCGGCTTGCCGGGGGCGTCGCTACGGTAGAAGGTGCCGTTGAGCGGCGCGAGGACCGGCGTCCCCTTCACGGCTGGATGGTTAGGTGGTTGGGTGGTGGGGTGGTTGGGTGGTGGGGTGGTGGACCCCGTTCCCCGTTCCCCGTTCCCCACTTCCTCCTGGTCGGCGGGGATTGGCCCGCCTTCCTTGCGCCACTTGAAGTAGCCAAGCGCGACTTCCGGGAAGAGCGCGTAGGAGAGAATGTCCTCCTCGGCGCGGATCGTGTTCGGCGGCAGTTCCGCCGCGGCCTTTTCGAGCCCCGGCTCAAGCAGGTCGGCAGGACGGCACGAGATCGGCTTCAGCCCGCCGCAGAGGCGCTTCCTCAGCTTCGGCGCAATCGGCGCCGGCGTGGCGCCGTAGTAGCCCGCGGCGTAGCGCTTCGTCTCGTCGGTCACCATCGAGTAGCGCTCGCCGGAGAGCACGTTGAGGACGCTCTGCACGCCCACGATCTGCGAGGTCGGCGTCACCAGCGGCGGATAGCCGAGGTCGGCGCGCGCGCGCGGCAGTTCCGCTCGCACCTCGCCCAGCCGGTCGAGTGCGCCCTGCTGGGCGAGCTGCGAGCGGAGGTTGGAGATCATGCCGCCGGGAATCGCGTGGACGAGCACGCCCGCGTCCACCGGCTCGACGCCGCAGGACGACGCCGGCTGGCGCTTCGCCTTCAGCTCGCGGAAGTACGCGTTGATCTTCGAGAGCGCCGCGCGGTCGAGACCGCAGTCGTAGCCCTCGGACTCGAAGATGGAGAGCATCGACTCCGTCGGCGGCTGGGACGAGAACGACGAGAGCGTCGAGATCGAGCAGTCGAAGCAGCCCGCCCCGGTCTCGGCCGCCGCGAGGTACATCGCCGCGGCCATGCCGCTCGTCATGTGCGAGTGGATCTCCACCGGCATCTTCGGCATCGCGCGGCGCAGCGCCTTCACCAGCTCGCGCACCGCGCCAGGGGTGAGAATGCCCGCCATGTCCTTGATCGCCAGCGAGTCGATGCCCATCGCCTCCTGCGCCTTGGCGAGCTCGACGTACTTCTCCACCGTGTGCACCGGCGAGGTCGTGTAGCAGAGCGTGCCCTGCGCATGGCCGCCGTACTTCTTCACCGCCGCGACGGCGGTCTCGAGGTTACGCGGGTCGTTGAGCGCGTCGAAGACGCGGAAGATGTCCATGCCGTTCTCGCACGCGAGCGCGACGAACCGCTCTACGACGTCGTCGGGATAGTGGCGGTAGCCGAGCAGGTTCTGGCCGCGCAGCAGCATCTGGAGCGGGGTCTTGCGGCACACCGACTTGATGCGGCGGAGCCGTTCCCACGGGTTCTCCCTGAGAAAGCGCATGCACACGTCGAAGGTGGCGCCGCCCCAGCACTCGAGCGCGTAGTAGCCGGCATTGTCGATGGTCTCGGCGATGCCGAGGATGTCATCGGTGCGCATCCGCGTCGCCCACAGCGACTGGTGCGCGTCCCTGAGCGTCGTGTCGGTGATGCGCAGGACGTTCTTGTTCTCTCGCTTCATGTTGTGCGTATTATAGCATATTTCCGCCAAGATTTGCTGTTGAACACTGGCTGCTGGCCAATTCACGCTCGCGGATGGTACTGGCGGTGGACGGCGCCGAAGCCGGCGGCGTCCACGTGGGTGTAGATCTGGGTGGTGGAGATGTCGGCGTGGCCGAGCAGCTCCTGGATGGCGCGGATGTCGGCGCCGTGCGAAAGCATGTGCGAGGCATAGGAGTGGCGCAGGACGTGCGGGGAGATGCGCTCGGGCGCGATGCCGACCGCGGCGGCGCGCTCGCGCACGATCTTGAAGATGCCCTGGCGGGTGAACGGACGCCCAAGCCGCGTCAGAAAGACGTGCGTCTCCGCTGAATTGCCGCGGGCGAAGGTGCCACGCGCGCCTTCAAGGTAGCGCGCGAGCGCGCGTCCTGCGGAGCCCCCCACCGGCACCAGACGGTCCTTCGACCCCTTGCCGCGGATGCGCATCAGCTCGCCGTCGGCCTCGAAATCGCCGATCTTGAGCGCCGCCGCCTCGCTCACTCTGAGCCCGCAGCCGTAGAGCGTCTCGAGGAGCGCACGGTCGCGCACGTCGCGCGCGTCCTCGCCGGCGACGGCGTCGAGCATCGCCGCCACCTCGGCTTCGGAAAGGACGCGCGGCAGCACCAGCCCCTTGCGCGGCGAGGCGAGCAGATCGGCGGGGTTCGCCTTGATCGCGCCGCGCGCGGCGAGGTGGCGCAGGAACGAGCGGATCGCCGCGGTGCGCCGTGCGCGCGTGCGCTCGGCGCGCCCGGCCGCGCGCGAGGCGGCGAGGAAGGCGACGATGTCGTCGCGGGTGATGGCGGCGACGGACGCAACGCCGCGCGCGGCGAGGAAGGCGCCGAAGTCGCGCAGGTCGGAGATGTAGGCCGTGCAGGTGTTGCGCGAAAGTCCGCGCTCGAGCAGCAGCGAGGACTCGAACAGCCCGAGCTCAGAGTCTAAGCACGAAGTCATCGATAAGATCGGCCATGTGCGGCTTGGCAGCTTCGGCGGCGGCGATCACGTCGGCGTGGCTGAGCGGGGTGCGCGCGATGCCGGCGGCGAGGTTGGCGACAAGCGAGATGCCGGCGAGCTTCATGCCGCACGCCTTCGCCACCACCGCCTCGGGCACGGTGGACATGCCGACGACGTCCGCGCCCTGCGCCTTGTAGGCCTGGATCTCCGCCGGCGTCTCGTAGGCGGGGCCGGAGTTGTAGGCGTAGACGCCGTCCATCATCCTGAGCCCGAGCCGGTTGGCGCCGGCGTGGAGCAGGTCGGCGAGGTGCTTGGAGTAGACCGAGGTCATGTCCGGGAAGCGCTCGCCCCAGTCCGGATTGTGCGGGCCGATGAGCGGAGTGACGCCGGCCAGGTTGATGTGGTCGCGCAGGACCACGAAGTCGCCGGCGCGTAGCGCGGGGTTGATGCCGCCGGAAGCGTTGGTGAGCAGAAGCGTCTGGCAGCCCATGCGCCGGAGCATCTCGACCGGCAGCACCACCGGCTCCCAGCCCGCGCCCTCGTACCAGTGGCGGCGGCCGCACCAGGCGGCGACGAGCCTGCCGCCGCGGCGGTAGAGCACGAACTCGCCGGCATGGCCCTTCACGGTGGAAGCGCCGAGGCCGGGGATGTCGGCGTAGGATATCCGCGCGACGACCTCGTCGGTCCTGAGCGAATCACCCCAGCCGCTGCCGAGCACAATGCCCAGCGCCGGCGGCTCCCGGAAGCACGCGTCGGGGAAAACCGCCGCGGCCGCGTCGAATGTCTGTCTGTTCATGGCGTGTAGTCTACCATACCACGCCGCCGCGCGCAAGTGCCGCGGAGCGGGAACTACTTCGCCGCGTGGAACCCGATGAAGCCGGCCGAACCGGTGATCATTATCTTCATTGTCCTATTCTCCTGTCAAAGCCTTGAGGCGCTTCGCCGCGAAGGCGAGTGCAACCGCCGCGCGCGTGCGCATGGCGCGTCGGCGGAACGAAAGCCCCAGCTCCGCGAAAGCCTTCTCCACCTCGGGAAGATCCAGCAGCGCGCGCACCTTCTCCATCCGCGACACGCCGTCACGCACCGGCGCGGAGCAGGCAACGAGATACATGTTGCGGACGTTGCGCACCACCCACGCGGCCATTACCCCGCCGTCGCAGTCCCCGCCGGCCAGCCGCGGCAGGAACTTCTCCCGGAAACGAATCGCCTCCCGGAGGTCGGAGACGTTCTTGAGCCGGAAGTTCCTCACGCTGCTGCCCGGGTTCACGTCATAGCGGTAGAGTCCCTCGTGGAGATAGCCGACACGCTCCGCCCCGACGAAAAGCTGGAGGTTGATCGCCAGGTCCTCGAACATCATAATGTCCGACGGCTCGAACCCGGCGCCGCCGAGGCGGTTGCGGTAGACCTTGTCCCAGACAGAGACCGCGCCCTCGCCGCGCAGGAGCCGCGGCAAAACCACCTTCTCGCGCACCTGCGCCTCGCCGAGGAACAGTTCCTGCGAGACGGCGGCGCACGCGGCGCCGACCGCGTCGCACTGCGCGATGTCGAGGTCGTTCGCCCTGGAAAACGCGAGCAGCCGCTCGTACATCGACGGCTCCACGGCGTCGTCCGCGTCGACGAAGGCGAAGTAGGGCGTCTCGACTCCGGCGAGGGCGCGCACACGCGCGGTGTAGGCGCCGGCGTTGGCCTGACGCACGAGCCTGAAGGACGAGCCGCGCTCCGCGGCGCATTCCGCGGCAGCCTTCTCCGCGGCCGCGGCGGTCGCGTCGGACGAGCCGTCGTCCACCACCACCACGTCCACCGGCACCGTCGACGCGAGCACGCTCTTGACCGCCCTCCCAACCGTCCGCTCGGCGTTGTACGCCGGAATGATGACCGTCACCTCGTTCATGCGCGCGCAACCGCCTTTGCCGGCACACCTGCCCACATTCCGCCCGGGCGGTCGGAGACCGACCTGACCACCACCGCCCCCGCCGCGACCACCGTCTGCGGCGGGATGTCCACTCCCTTCAAGACCGTCGCCCGGGTGCAGAGCCAGCAGCCATCGCCAACGACGACCGGGGCCGAGCAGCCGCGCCCGGCCGCGCGCTCGGCGCCGACGGCGACTTCGTGGCTGCCGGTGACTATCATCACCTCGGGCGCGAGGTCGACATTCGAGCCGATGGAGACGTCGCCCCCGCCGGTCGGGTAGATGCGGCAGCCGGGCCCGATCCAGACATTGTCGCCGATCCTGAGCCGCGCCGTACCCGACACGACCGCCGACGAGTTGATCCGCACGTTGCGCCCGACTTCTGCGCCGCACCACCTGAGCAGCCTGGCCTTGAGCCCGAACGCGCGCGTCTCGGGCAGACGCGCCGCTACGATCCGATACAGCCAAAGGCGGAATGGGGAAAGCCTCTTCATGTCGATTCACCTCCCGGTTAGACGGAAATAAAGTTCGTCCATCGCGTGCCCGTACAGGCGCCAGGCGCCCCAGGCAAGGCGGCGCAGGCCGGTTCTGCCGCGGACGATGCTGTCGTAGCCGAGGTTGCTCCGGAAGTCGGCGCGGTTCTGGATGGCCACGCTGGGCTTGGCGTGATAGAGCTCGATGTGGCCGCGCTTCGTCCAGCGCGGATAAGAGTCGCAGGTGACGACCATCGGGTCGTTGACGCGCAGGATCTCCTTCGCCGCGGCCTGGGTTATGATGTACGCCTCGGTGCAGTAGTCGTAGCCGATGCGCTCGAGGCGAGGCTGTTCGTCCGACGCCTTCACCTCGGCCGCATGCCCGCGCGAATGGTCGGAAAGCAGCACCCACTGCGGCTTTTTGCAGTCGATTGCCTCTTCCGCGAAAGCGATGACGCGGGGAGCGTCTTCGGAAAGCGTGACGTCGTCCTCGAGGACCAGCGCGGCGGGGATGCGCTCGGCGAGCATGCGGCGGTAGATGCCGGTGTGGGAAAGCCAGCATCCGATCTGTCCCGGGGTGTACATCGAGCCGTTCGCCCAGAGCGCGCGCGTGCGCGCGACGTTCCGGCGGATCTCGGCGCGAGAGAGGTCCTTTCCGTCCACCGCCTTGACCCTCTCGTAGGCGATGCCGAGCCGCCTGAGCTGCGCGTCTGCCGCCGCCAGCCGCTCGGTGTCCCGGTCCAGGTTGATCAGAAATGCCTTCACGTCCTCAAACTCTCAAAATGCCGATCGCCCCATTTATCACCACCGCAATTCCGCACCCCGCATAGCGCCCACCTCGCGGCTCGGCCCACGACCTAGGGGGATATGCGAACCAGCCAGTCTCGCACCTTCCGAGCCAATTCCTCCTCCGCATACCGTTCATGCGCCTTCTTCAGTCACTATGCTCACGGCGAGGGCGGGAGGATAGGCGCTTAGTCTCGGCCCGTCACGACGCGACATATCCGAGGCCGAGACTAAAGCCTGCCGACCGAGCCGCAAGCCACGAGTCGCCCCTTGTCGTCTGCGCGAAACGCAAGAAAATCTCAAACGATCGATCACTTCCGATTTGGTTCCAGACGACCTGAATCAAATATTCCCATCATTGCATTACGCGCCGAAGCCAAATCCAGGCCATGCACTAATTCAGGACGGCCACGGCCACTATGAATATCGTGCAAATTTTGCACATTAATCTCCCTGAGCGATTCGCCTTCTTCACTTCTTCCATTGCTCAAATTACTTGCCCTTGTTAATCATGGCCTTAAGTTCGTCTGTATAGAAAGAAACCGCCGGCAATAGCAACGCCCTAAATGGACCAGACGCCATCGCCGCCCTAAGCGTCTCCCGCGCGGTAGAGTACAAGACAGACGGAGCGTTTGTCCTTATCAACCACTCGGCATTCTGCTTTGGATAGGAATCAGCAACATTGAAGAGTCCGACAACCTCAATGCGGAAGAAATATGGCGAATTGACCTTAGTACTTCCCTGGTAGAACAAGCGCAAGGTAACTTCCCATTCCGTCCCTTCGCGTTCTGGCGCAACAACGTTCGATTCGATCTGAAGCGCCTCAAACCCAAGATTCATAGGTGCAGACTCATCAAACGACTTGTTTGCCTGCACCAAAAGATCTGTGACAAAGTAACGCTTAACCAACAGCTGTGAGATATTCGGCTTCATTTTCATCTTCCTCTGTTTGTATTCCATGTACGACAAACGGCAAGACCTCGCCGCAGGAATCATGTTGGAGCTT
>SFPL01000033.1 GCA_004551905.1 Lentisphaeraceae bacterium | reverse complement strand
ATCTGTCCCCGTCGGCATCCCGTCGGGTGGCTTGTCATGCCTTGAACAGGCTGTGCGGCAGGGTCTCGTCGCGCAAAACCGCTTACAAATGTCCACGGCGGCTCGGCGCAGCCGAGACGACGGGGGTATTTGTAATCCGTGTTGCCGCAACGGCACACTTGCGTGGCTTGTTGTGAATATGGTAAAATATCTTCCATCGACGATTTACAAGGAGAATTATGCGATTGGTTAGTTTTACCGTTGCATTGCTGTGCTCGGTCCTGTCGGGGTGCGGACGGGAGTCCGCCTCGGCGGAGCCGGACAATGCGCCGTCGCGGCCGAACGACGGTCCGCTTGTGCTGGCCGTCATGCCGGAGCTGCCGCCGTACGCGTACCTCGACACCAACACTGACGAGGTCTGCGGAATCGACATCGATATCGTCAAGGCCGCCGCCGCGAAGCTGGGGCGTCCGCTGGAGATCCACCAGATGCACTTCGGCAATTTGCTCATGACCGTGATGTCCGGCCAGGCGGATTTCGCCGCGGGCGCGATCACCATTACCGACGGGCGCAGCAGGGATGTCGACTTTTCCATTCCCTACGCGGTGGAGGGGTCCGCGTTCCTCTACCGCGCCGACGAGCCCGCCCCGACGATGGTGCGTGCCGAGGGCCTGCGCATCGGCGCCGTGGAGTCGATGACGCACGACTACTATCTTACGCGCCACGGGATAGACCCTTTCCGCTACGCGACGATCGAGGAGACCGTTGAAGCGCTGCTTGCGCACAAGATTGACGCCGTCTTCTACGACCGCCCGGCCATCGTCTCCGTGGCCGCGCTGTCCGGCGGCAGGCTGGCGGTCACCCCGCTCGAGACGCGTGAGCGTTACGGCATCGCGGTGAGCAAGGAGAGGAAGGACTGCCTCGAGGCGGTCAACGCGGTCATCAGGGAGAGGGGAGCGAAATGACGGCGCGCGGCAAACTGGTATTCCGGCTGGCCGGCGCAGTGGCGACCGCCTTCCTAGCCTCGCTCGTCCTGACCTGGGTCATGCACGACCGGCTCACGGCGCACGACGCGCACAAGCTGATCGACGTCGCGTTCAAGGATGTGGAGGGCGCGATCCGCGAGAAGGTGGACCGCAGGCTCGTGCGTCAGGCGATGCTGTTCCGCGACAGGCTGCCGGAGCTCCGCGCACACCCGGACTGGGGCGACAGGAAGAAGTCCGTCGCCCTGCTCAGGCGCGTTGCCAGCGAACTGAAGGTGGACGAACTGTGCGTGGTGGACGCCAAGGGGATTCTCACCCACAGTGCCGACGAACACGACATCGGCTTCGACTTCACCAACATCAAGGGCCAGGCCGCCGGGTTCAAGCCGCTTCTTGACGTCGAGACCGAGATCGCCCAGCCACTCCTGCCCAATACGCGCGGGGGCGACATGATCAAGTACGTTGGCGTCTGGCTGCCGGAGGGCGGATTCGTGCAGGTCGGCTGCCGCGAGGGCAGCCTCCTGTACCTCGCGCGCTCGGCGCTCACCGGCCTCACCCACAACCGCCATGTCAGCGGCGAGGACGGCTACATAGTGATCACCACCACGTCGGGGACGATCATCTCGCATCTCGACGAGCGGCGCGAGAGCGGCCAGTGGCACGAGCCCGGGGACGACTGCTACTGGCAGCGCCGCGTCGTCGACGGCTTCTTCGTCTATGTGGTCATCCCTAAGCGTACCGCCGTCGTCGAGCGGCGCGTGCTCGTGGGGACTTCCGCCTTCCTGAACTTCATGGCGCTCGTCCTGGCCACTGTCCTCGCCGGGTTTGTCATCGCCGCCTACGTGCGCGCGCAGGTGCGGGCCCAGCGCGCCAAGGAGATGAAGATGGCCGCGGCAATCCAGGAGAGCGCGATTCCGCGCGTCTTCCCGCCGTTCCCCGACGAAAGGGCCGTTGACATCCATGCGGCTATGGAGACGGCGAAGGAGGTCGGCGGCGACTTCTACGACTTCTATTTCTCGGGTCCCCGCAAGATCACCTTCCTCGTCGCGGACGTGAGCGACAAGGGCGTGCCGGCGGCGCTCTTCATGATGCGCGCGAAGACGATCATCAAGGGCATCGCGCAGACGGGCAAGCCGATTGCCGAGGTCGTGATGGAGGCGAACGACGCGCTATGCGAAGGGAATGGGGCAAACGTGTTCGTGACCGCATGGATCGGCGAAATCGACCTCGATTCCGGGCTGGTGTCCTACGTGAACGCGGGCCACAACCAGCCGGTAGTCATCCGCAGCGACGGCCAGGCGGCGTGCCTCTGCACCAAGGCCGGGCTCGTGTTGGGTGCGATGCCAGGCATGAAGTACACCGCTCAGGAGGTCTTGCTTGCGCCCGGCGACGCGATTTACCTCTACACCGACGGTGTCACCGAGCAGATCGACCGGCATGGTGAGATGTTCGGCGAGAATCGCCTGCTGGCCATTCTCTCGTCCAAGTGGCTTTTGGAGGAGCCCAAAGCGATTCCGACGGCCGTCTCCACGAGTGTCTCAGCCTTCGCCGCCGGCACGGAGCAGGTGGACGACCGCACCCAGCTGGTTGTCCGCTACAACGGAAAAGCCTGATTTCGATTGCCTCAACGGCTGCCAACGACCCCACTCATTACAGGATTGATACTTAGTAGCCAAGCGAATTACGCAGATTGTAATAATCTGGGTTCTCACAAGGGGTTGGCCGCCGTTGGCACGGGGTGTGCTACTGCTCATTTCGAATATGCAACGAATAAACGACATCTACCGCCCGACGGAGGAGCGCAAGGCTGACTGGCGCGAAGTCGAGCGTGCGCTTTCAGACGAAGAGCTAAAGGGGCAGACCTCGCGCTGCATGAACTGCGGCCAGCCTTTCTGCCACGCCTATGGCTGCCCGCTCGGGAACCTCGTCCCGGACCAGAACCGCGCCGTCGCGCAGGGAGACTGGAAGCGGGCGTACGACCTCTTGTCGGTGAACTCGGACTTTCCCGAGTTCACCTCGCGCATCTGCCCTGCGCTCTGCGAGGCGAGCTGCGTCCACGGGCTCGACGAGGAGGCGGTGATGATCCGCCAGTCCGAAAAGCGCATCATCGAGACGGCGTTTGAGCGCGGCTGGGTGGTGCCGTGTCCGCCGGAAAAGGAGAACGGCAAATCCGCCGCGGTGATCGGCGCGGGCCCCGCGGGGCTTTCCGCGGCGGTTACGCTCCGGCGTCGAGGCTGGGCGGTCACGGTCTACGAGCGCCGAGCGCAGATTGGCGGACTGCTCCGCTACGGCATCCCCTGCTTCAAGCTCGACAAGGCGCTCATCGACCGCCGCCGCAAGGTCCTCGAGGCGGAGGGCATCAAGTTTGTGACGGACTGCGAAGTCGGCAGGGACGTTTCCGCCGAATGGCTGGAGAAGGAGCATGATGCGGTCGTCGTCGCCATCGGCACGCCCGCCGCGCGCGATTTGAAGATCCCCGGGCGCGAACTCGCCGGGATCCACCTCGCGCTTGAACTCCTCGAAGGGCAGAACCGCTACCTTACCGGAGAGATCGCCGCCGCGCCGATTTCAGCCAGGGGCAAGAGGGTGCTGGTGATTGGCGGCGGCGACACGGGCTCGGACTGCGTCGGTACGTCAATCCGCCACGGCGCAAAGTCGGTGATGCAGATCGAGATCATGCCGAAGCCGCCGGCCGAGCGCGACGCCTCGACTCCATGGCCGCTCTGGCCCTACATGCTGCGCACGAGCTCCAGCCACAAGGAGGGGTGCGAGAGGCGCTGGAACCTCAATTCGCTCAAGTTCGTCGGGAAGGACGGCGTGGAGGGCGTGGAGGTAGAGACCGTCGAATGGGAGTTCACGCCGGAAGGCCGGCCGGCGAAGTTCCATTCGGTGCCTGGTACGAGGGAAGTCATCGAGGCGGACCTTGTGTTTCTCGCGATGGGCTTCACCGGCGTTCCGACCGCGAGTCCGATCGTCGCGCAGCTCGGTCTGCGGCAAACGCCGCGCACCGCGCTCGTCCCCGACCCGGCGCGGAACATCTTCTGCGTCGGCGACTGCGCCTCGGGCGCGTCCCTCGTCGTCCGCGCCCTCGCCAGCGGAAAGTCGCTGCCACTTGACTGAAAGAACCCTGCCATGAACGAGCAAAGCAGAAACGTCCGACAGCCGGGACTCTACCGGCGCGAATACGAGCACGACGCGTGTGGCGTCGGCATGGTCGCGAACCTCCTTGGCGAGGCGAGTCACGACATCGTCGAGAAGGGCATGACCATCCTGAAGCGGCTGATGCACCGCGGAGCCACCGGCAACGATCCGGAGACCGGCGACGGAGCAGGGCTCCTCATGAAGATCCCACGTCAATTCTTCAAGAAGGTACTTCAACTGCCAAACCACCAAACTCCATTCGGCGTGGCGATGATCTTCGGCGGCGAGGGCGAGGAGGGGAGAATCGAGAAGGTCGTGAAGGACGAGGGCTGCAAGGTCCTTGGCTGGCGCGACGTGCCGACGAACCCCGACGCCATCGGCCACGACGCCCGCGCCGTGATGCCGCGGATCAGGCAGCTCTTCATCGGCTTGCCCAGGGGCAAGGCGCTGGACGAAGACGCTTTCGAACGAAAGCTCTACGTCGTCCGTCGGCAGATCGAGAAATCCGCCGCCGACACCTACGTCTGCTCCTGCTCGTCGAGGACGATCGTCTACAAGGGCCTGCTCCTCGCGACCCAGATCGACAGGTTCTATCACGACCTGTCGGACCCGGACTTCTCCACGCCGTTCGCGATCGTCCACCAGCGCTATTCCACGAACACCTTCCCTTCCTGGGAACTTGCCCATCCGTTCCGCGCCATTGCGCACAACGGCGAGATCAACGCGCTCAAGGGCAACCTCAACGCGCTGGCCGCTCGCGAGCCGTCGCTCGCCTCGCCGCTCTTCGGCGACGAGTTGAAGAAGCTGCTGCCGGTCGTCCGCGCGGGGCAGTCCGACTCGGCCTCGCTCGACAACATGTTCGAGTTGCTCGTCGCCGCCGGGCGCGACGCCCCCCACGCGATGATGATGCTCATTCCGCAGGCCTGGGGCGCGAAGTACCACATGGGCCACGACGTGCGCGCCTTCTACGAGTACCATTCCGCGCTGATGGAGCCGTGGGACGGCCCAGCGGCGGTCGCGTTCACCGACGGAAAGGGGCTTGGCGCGACTCTGGACCGCAACGGCCTCAGGCCCGCGCGCTGGACGCTCACCCGGGACGGTCTTTTTGTCCTTGCCTCGGAAACCGGCGTGCTGGACATACCGCCGGCGATGGTCGCGCGCCACGGCCGCCTGAAGCCCGGCTCGATCCTCTGGCTCGATCTCGCCACACACCGCCTGATGGAGGACGCCGAGCTTAAGACCCTCTACGCCCGCCGCCGCCCCTACCGCCGCTGGGTGGACGAGAACCACATTCCCGTCACCGGCCTCTTTGCGGAGATCGTGCCGTCGAAGGCACCGGACGGCGCGGGCGCGCTTGCCGCGCTGCAGCGGCGCTTCGGGTACACGTTGGAGGACGTCGAACTCATCCTCAGGCCCATGGCCGAGACCGGGCACGAACCGGTCGGGGCGATGGGCAACGACGCGGCGCTTGCGTGCCTGCGGCGTGGGCGCTTCCGCCTTTTCGACTGCTTCCACCAGCTCTTCGCGCAGGTGACGAATCCGCCAATCGACCCGATCCGCGAGGAGCTCGTGATGTCGATCATGACCTACATCGGCAATCGCGGGAACATCCTCGACGAGACGCCGGAGCACGCGCGGCTCGTCAAGATGACGCGCCCGGTGCTGACCGACGACGAGATGAAGAGGATGCGCAACATCCCCGACTTCCCCACGAAGACGCTTTCGATGTACTTCGACGGCTCCCTCAAGGCCGCGCTCGACGCTCTCGCCGCCGCCGCGCTCGCGGCCGTAAAGGACGGCGCGAAGATAATCGTGCTGTCCGACCGTGGGGCTTCAACCACAGAGGACACAAAAGACAAAAACAGGATTCCTTCGCTGCTTGCGGTTGCAGCGGTGAACAAGGTGCTTGCGGAGGCTGGCGTCAGGCCGTCCGTCGGCATCGTCGTCGAGTCCGGCGAGGTGTGCGAAGTGCACCATTTCGCCGTCCTGCTCGGCTTCGGCGCGACGGCGGTCAACCCCTGGCTTGCGCTGGAGACCGTCTCGGAAATCGGCCGGGCGGGACTTTCCCGCTCCGCCGTCGAGACGACCGCGCTCCACGCGGTGCGTCCGGAGACCGCCCCCTCCCTTGCCACATCCAACTACGTCACGGCGGTGTGCAAGGGACTGACGAAGATCATGTCGAAGATGGGTATTTCGACGCTCAGGTCCTATCGCTCGGCGAAGATCTTCGAGGCCGTCGGGCTCGGACCGAGGCTGATGGCGGAGTATTTCGACGGCGTCACCTCGCCCATCGGAGGGATTGAGATTGAAGATATCGAAAAACTTCTGGCCACAAAGAACACAAAGGTCACAAAGATAGATGCAGGCGGCGAGTATCGGACAAGGAAAGATGGTGTCGAGCACCTCTGGACGCCGCAGCGGATCGTCGACTTCCGCGAATCGGTGCGCAACGACGACTACGCCCGCTTCCACCGCTACACCGACGATATCGACCAGAACAGCAAGATTACCCTGAGGTCGGAACTGGAGTTCAAGTCCCAGGCACCAGGCACCAGTCGCCAGGCGCCGACGGTCGAGCCGGTAGACTCGATCGTCAAGCACTTCGTCGGCGGCGCGATGTCCCTGGGTTCGCTCTCGCCCGAGGCGCACGAGACGATCGCGCTCGCCCTGAACGGGCTCGGCACGATGTCCAACTCCGGCGAGGGCGGCGAGAACCCAGAGCGCTTCGGCACCGACAGGAACAGCGCGATCAAGCAGGTTGCGTCCGGCCGCTTCGGCGTGACGATCGAGTACCTCCGCAGCGCAAAGGACCTGCAGATCAAGCTCGCCCAGGGCGCGAAGCCGGGCGAGGGAGGGCAGCTCCCGGCGCACAAGGTGAACGAGTTCGTCGCCCGCCTCCGCCACGCGAAGCCGGGCACCCCGCTTATCTCGCCGCCGCCGCACCACGACATCTACTCCATCGAGGACCTCGCGCAGCTCGTCTACGACCTAAAGTGCGCCAATCCCTCCGCGCGCGTCTCGGTGAAGCTCGTCTCCGATGCCGGCGTCGGCACCATCGCCGCGGGCGTTGCCAAGGCGCACGCCGATGTGGTGGTCATCTCCGGCTTCGATGGTGGCACCGGCGCCGCGCCGCTCACCTCGGTGAAGCACACGGGGCTCCCGTGGGAGCCGGGGCTCGCCGAGGCCCACCAGACGCTCGTCAAGAACAACCTGCGCCACCGCGTGAAACTGCAGGTCGACGGACAGCTCCGCACCGGACGCGACATCGTCATTGCCGCGATGCTCGGCGCGGACGAGTTCGCGTTCGGCACCTCGATGCTCGTCTCCCTCGGCTGCATCCAGTGCCGCAACTGCAACCTCAACTGCTGCCCCGTGGGCATCGCGACCCAGAAGGGGGAGCTGCGCTGCAAGTTCGCCGGCAAGCCCGAGCATCTGCAGCGCTACTTCCGCTTCCTCGCCGAGGAAGTGCGCGAGACGCTCGCCTCGCTCGGCCTCAAGTCGCTTGCCGAGGCGCGTGGCCGCACCGATCTGCTCAAGCCAAAGGACGGCACGCCCTTCGACTTCTCCGATTTGTTAGCAACAAAGTACACAAAGAACACAAAAGACGACAAACAACTTTGTGACCTTTGCGATCCTTGTGGCAAAGAAGAAAACTACGACTTCCGCGAGCTGATTCCGGCCGTGGAGAAGGGGGAGACGCACCTCGTCCGCGCAATCGCCAACCGCGACCGCTCCGCCGGCGCGGCGCTCTCCGGCTGGCTCGTCGCCAACCGCCCAGCCGCCCAACCACCCAACCAGCTAACCGTGGACTTCACTGGCGTCGCGGGGCAGTCCTTCGGGGCGTTTCTCGCCAAGGGCGTCACGTTCAACCTTGCTGGCGAGGCGAACGACTACATCGGCAAGTCGCTCTCCGGCGGCGTGATAACCATCTGCCCGCCTGACAGCCAGACAGTCAGGCCCGAGGACAACGTCATCGCCGGCAACGTGATCGCCTACGGCGCCACGTCGGGCGCGATCTACGTCAACGGACAGGCTGGCGAGCGGTTCGGCATCCGCAACTCAGGCGCGACGCTCGTCGCCGAGGGCGTGGGCGACCACGGCTGCGAGTACATGACCGGCGGCGTAGCCGTGGTGCTCGGGCCGGTGGGCGTCAACTTCGCCGCCGGCATGACCGGTGGCGTCGCCTACGTCTACGACGAGAAGGGCGACTTGGACCTCAACTGCAACCTCGACTCCGTCGACCTCTTCCCGGTGGAGGCGGGATCGGCGGACGAAAAGGAGCTGCTCGCGCTCATCGACGAGCACATCTCGCGCACCGGTTCGCCGAAGGCGCAGCGTCTCGTCGCAGACTGGGCGGACGTACGGCCGTATTTCACGAAAGTCCTGCCGGCGCAGTGTCGGTAGCCAGAAAGGAAGAAATGGAGACAGTTCGCCAACGCATCGTCATCTTCGACTATGGCTCGCAGTACACGCACCTCATCGCGCGTCGTATCCGCGAGCAGCACGTCTACTCGGAGATACTGCCGTTCACCACCGCCGCCGCGCAGCTCCGCGACAACCTGCCGGCGGGCATAATCCTCTCCGGCGGGCCGGACAGCGTCTTCGACGACGGCGCCCCCGGCGTGGATTCCGCGATCTTCGAGCTCGGCGTGCCGGTGCTCGGAATCTGCTACGGCATGCAGCTCATGTGCCACAAGCTCGGCGGAACCGTGCGGCATAGTGCGAAGCGGGAATACGGCAAGACCGACGTCTCCGTCTCCCGGGGCGGCTCGCTCTTCTCCGAGCTGCCGGAAAGGTTCACCGTGTGGATGAGCCACGGAGACTCGGTCGCGGCGATTCCGCAGGGCTTTGCGCCCGCCGCCGCCAGCGCAAACTGCCCCTACGCCGCGATCGCCGACGAAGGACGCCGGCTCTACGCGCTCCAGTTCCATCCCGAGGTAGTGCATACCGAATACGGCGGCAAGATCATCTCTAACTTCCTCTTCGGCGTCTGCTCCTGCCGTCCCGACTGGAACATGGACACCTGGGTGGCCGACACGGTGCGCTCCCTCAAGGAGCAGATCGGCGGCGACGAGGTCGTGCTCGGGCTTTCCGGCGGCGTGGACTCGTCCGTCGTCGCCGTCCTCCTCAACCAGGCCATAGGCCCGCGCCTCCACTGCATCTTCGTGGACAACGGACTGCTGCGGTACAACGAGGCCGAGGCGGTGGAGCACATGTTCCGAACCAAGCTCGGGCTCGACCTCCACGTCGCGCGCGCGGCGCAGCGCTTCTACGCGGCGTTGAAGGGGCTCGAGAACCCTGAGGACAAGCGCAAGGCCATCGGTCGCGAGTTCGTAAACGTCTTTGCCGAGGAAGCGCGCAAGTTCAAGAACTGCAAGTTCCTCGCCCAGGGCACCATCTACCCGGACGTGATCGAAAGCTCCAGCTCCAAGGACGGTCCCTCGCAGACGATCAAGAGCCACCACAACGTCGGCGGGCTACCGCCGGATCTCAAGTTCGCCCTCGTGGAACCACTCCGAGACCTCTTCAAGGACGAGGTGCGCTCCGTGGGCAGACTGCTCGGCCTCGACTCCGAATTCCTCGACCGCCAGCCATTTCCCGGCCCCGGCCTCGGCGTGCGCATCCTCGGCGAAGTAACGGAGGAAAAGGTGAAGCTGCTCCAACAGGCGGACGTCCGCGTGCAGGAGGAAATGCGCAAGCTGCCGAACTACAAGTCGATCTGGCAGTCCTTCGCCGTCCTGCTCCCCTGCCGGTCCGTCGGCGTGATGGGCGACCAGCGCACCTACGAATACACCTGCGTCATCCGGTCGGTCGACTCGATCGACGCGATGACGGCGGACTGGTCGCGCATCCCCTACGACACGCTGGCGACGATCTCCAACCGGATCATCAACGAGGTGCGCGGCATCAACCGCGTCGTCTACGACATCTCCTCCAAGCCTCCCGCGACCATTGAGTGGGAGTAGCATGCCGCTTTACAAGCCAAACTGAAATCTGGTATACTACTGCACAGCAATGAAAATCTGTGTAGTTGGAGACGGAGGCTGGGGAACGGCGAACGCGATGCTGCTCTCCGGGTACGGCCATGACGTGACGCTTTGGGGCGCTTTTCCGGACTATATCGAGGAGATGCGCCGGACGCGCCGCAACAAGCGCTACCTTCCCGGGGTGGAGCTGCCGGCGGCGGTGCGGCTCGAGCCCGACCGCGCCCGCGCCGCGGAAGGGGCCGAGGTGGTGGTGCTTGCGCCGCCTTCGAAGTACTTCGCCCAGGTGTCCGCGGGCTTCCGCGGGCTGGTGGGGCCGGATGCCCTTGTGGTCTCGATCACCAAGGGGCTCTGCGAGCGGACCTGTCGGCGGATGACCGAGCTCGGCGAGGAGACGCTCGGCCTTGGGCCGATAGTCGCCCTCGCCGGTCCCTCGCACGCCGAGGAGGTCTCGCGCGGTGTTCCGACAGCGGTCGTGGCCGCGTGCGCCGATCCAGAAAAGGCGCGGCGGGTGCAGGAGATCTGGTCCGGCCCGCGCTTCCGCGTCTACACCTCCGACGACCCGACCGGGGTCGAGATCGGCGGGGCGGTGAAGAACGTGCTTGCGATCGCCGTGGGCTGCTCCGACGGCATGGGATTCGGCGACAACACGCGCGCGGCGCTGATCACGCGCGGCCTGGTGGAGATGAAGCGCTTCGTAATCGCCTACGGCGGCCGGCGCGAGACGCTCGACGGGCTCGCCGGCGTCGGCGACCTAATCGTGACCTGCACATCGGTGCATTCTCGCAACCGCGCGGTCGGCGAGCGCCTCGGGCGCGGCGAGGCGATCGAGGCGATAACCGGCTCCATGCAGATGGTCGCCGAAGGGGTGTGGAACTCGCGGGTGGTGCACGAGACCGCCGCGCGGCTCGGCGTCGAGATGCCGATATGCGAGATCGTCTACCGCGTCTGCCACTGCGGGCTCCCCGCGCGCGACGCGGTGGAGCTCGTCATGTCCCGCAGCCTGAAGCCGGAGTAGCGGCCGGCCCCGCGTGTTCCACTGCCGCTGCAGCGAAAGGATGTAAGAAAAATGGCACTTGACGAGATTGGCGAGTCGAGGTTTCCGCCGCCGGGGCGGACTCCGCGCGAGGACACTGCGGCGGTGATGAAGTTCTACCGGCTGCCCAAGGCGTTTCCGCCGGCGGCGCTGGATGAGGCGCGGCGGATCGCCCGCGGCGCGATTCCGGCGAAGGGACGGCTCGACCTCCGGAAGAAGTTCGTCTTCACCTGCGACCCCGAGTCGGCGCGGGACTTCGACGACGCGCTCTCGCTCGAGACCGACCGCCGCGGCAACCGCATCCTCGGCGTACACATCGCGGACGTCTCCCACTACGTGAAGCCCGGCTCCGCGCTCGACCGCGAGGCGTACCGCCGCGGCACCAGCGTCTACCTCTGCGACCGCGTGGTGCCGATGCTCCCCGAGGAGCTCTCCAACGGCGTCTGCTCGCTCGTGCCCGGCGAGGACCGGCTCGCGTTCTCGGTGTTCATGACCATCGACCGCTCCGGCGAGATGGTCCGCCGCGAGTTCGCGAAAAGCGTCATCCGCTCCCGCGCGCGCTTCACCTACGAGCAGGTGATGGCGGTCATCCGCGGCGGCCGCACGTCCGTCGCCGGCGTCGGCCCCAAGGAGCTCAGGACCGTGCGCTCCATCGCCGCGCTCGCGATGGAGCTGCGCGCGCGCCGCTTCGCCGCCGGCGCGCTCGACATCGAGATCCCCGAGGCGGAGGTCGCGCTCGACCGCGACGGCGAGCTCGAGAGCATCACCGCCCGCCCCTACGACGAGTCGCACCAGATGGTCGAGGAGTGCATGGTCGCCGCGAACGAGGCCGTCGCCAAGGAGCTCTGGACGCGCGGGATCAGGATCCTTGCGCGCCTCCACGAGCCGCCGGACCCGGAGAAGCTGCTGATGCTGCGCGCAGAGCTCAAGTCCATCGGCGTCAAGGCCGGCAACCTCGGCAACCAGAAGGTGATGGCGCAGTTTCTCGCCTCCGTCAAGGGCCACCCGCTCTACCCGACCATCGCGATGATGGTGCTGCGGTCGATGAAGCGCGCGGTCTACGACGCGTCCACAATCGGCCACTTCGGCCTCGCCAAGCGCTACTACGCCCATTTCACCTCGCCGATCCGCCGCTATCCCGACCTCACGCTCCACCGCCAGCTCGCGGCGTGGCTGGAGGGGAAGAACGCGAAGGTGCCGCCGAAGCTGCTCGCGAAGTGGGCAGAGCACTCGAGCGAGCGCGAGGAGATCGCCGCCGAGGCGGAGCGGGGGCTTTTGGAGATCAAGAAGTACCGCCTGCTCGACGCCCAGCTCTCCACGCGGCAGATTCTCGACTACGACGCGGTTATCACCAAGTGCGCGCCGTTCGGCTGCTTCGTGGAGATCCCCGAGCTCGCGGTCTCGGGGCTCGTCCACGTCTCGCTCCTCTCCCGCAAGTTCGTGCGCTTCAACGAGAACGACCAGACGCTCTCCGCCCCCGGCGGCGGCAGCTGGAGGATCGGCGACCGCCTCCGGGTGCACGTCGCGCGCGTCGACTTCGACGCGCGGAGAGTCGACTTCGCGCCGGTCAGGACTTCGCATAGATGACGCGCCGCGCCTTCACCCTCATCGAGCTTCTAACCGTGGTCGCCATCATGGGGACGATGGTGACGGTGGGGGTGGTGAGCCTCAACTCGTCCCGCGGCTCCACCCGGGTGTTTGCAGCGGTGAGGGACATGATGGCGATGATCCGCCGCGCAAGGTCGGTGGCGCTCGTCACCCAGAAGCCGGCGCTGGTGATATATTCCAACGCCATGGTCGGCGACGAGCCGTCCCTCAAGGTGGAGATCAAGGGCGAACGGCTTTTCTCACCGAACGTGTCGACGCGCGAGGTGCGGACGCTCGCCGGCGAGCTGGTGCCAGCGCCGGAACTTGAGGGCTCCGGCGAGGGCGGAGAGACGATCGAGGACGTGCTTTCGCCCGAGTCGCTTTCAGAGGAGGTCGGGCGCGGGTTGCGCGTCAAGGTGTTGGTCGGCGACGAGGAGCTCGCCATCTCCGGCGAGGGGCGCGCACGCTCGCGGATATCGATCTACTCGACCGCCGACAACGTCTCTCGCACCCTGGTCGCGGAGGATGAGAAGAAGGCGCCCGAGGCGCCGGAGGGCGACGGCGCCGAGGCCGACGGCCCGGTGAAGGTGGCCTTCGCCGCCAACGGCACCGTGGACCCCGCCCACCGCATCTGGATCTACCCTGACGGCTCCACGCCGGAGAAGGGCTACTGCATCGAGGTCGACCGCTTCGGCGAGCCCCGCTGCCGCGAACTGGAGGGAGGAGAGCGTTGAGGCGCGGTTTCACCCTCCTCGAAGTGCTGCTCGCCGCGATCATCCTCGGCGTCGGGCTTGCCGGCATCCTCACCTCGATGGTCCAGTCGCAGCGGTTCATGCAGACCATGCCAGACCTCGTGACCGCCCAGGAGATGATGGATCTCGGCGACATGGCCTATCCGCTCGCCGAGGTGAAGGACGCAACCGACATCAACGTCAGGGAGTGCCGGGTGGACGACCTCTGGCGGATCATCGCCGGCGACCACGGCCCGCGCCTCACCCGCGAGCAGAACGAGAAGTACCACGGTTACCGCTGGGAGCGCGAGGACCTCGACGAGAACGCGTCCGCCAAGGACCTGGAGCGTCTCGGCTACCTCCACCGCGTGCGCGTCACCGTCACCTGGGGCGACCGCTTCCGCGGCAAGAAGAACTCGGAGAGCTACGTCACGCTCTGGCGCGACCCGGAGAAGTGAGGATTGCCCAAAATGCGCACGGAAAGACGCCACAGACCGGCCTTCACCCTCGTCGAGCTCATGCTCGCCGTGGTGCTGCTCGGCGTCATGACCACCATCTCCATCCTCACCTTCCGCGCCGTCACCAACGGCTGGCGCGTGTCGCGCGAGTACATGGACCGCCTCGAGCGCACCGACTACGCCCTCGACCAGCTCGTCTCCGCCCTCAAGTGCGCCTACTATCCCCACTCCGGCTCCCAGAACGGCGAGTTCGGCTTTGTGCTAACGGACAACGGCGACGGCGACTCGCCGCGGAAGTCCGACACCATCGAATGGTCGAAGAAGGGCACCGCCCTCATCGGCTCCGACTCATCCGGCGACGCCGTCCACCGCCTCCAGCTGATGGTGCTCGAGAAGGGCAGCGACGACTGGGGCGTGAAGATCGAGCGCACCGGGCTCTACGCCCGCGTCAAGCCCCACGCCAAGGTGATGATCGAGGATGGCTCCACCAAGGACGAGAAGGACTTCGGCTTCGAAAGCGACGAGCGCTACTTCCCGATGCTCGTCGCCGGCGACGTGGACGGCTTCAACTGCCGCGTCCTCAAGGAGCCGCCGCAGAACGACACCCGCGGCAAGGAGGACAAGTCGGAGTGGGAGGACGAGTTCGCCGAGTCCAACGCCGTCCCCTACAAGGTGCAGCTCACCTTCTACATCGAGAAGGAGGACCCCGAGTACCGCTCGCGCAAGATCCGCATCCCGCTCCTGCGGACAGTCCGGATGCCCGTCTACGAGCAGTCGAAGGACGGCGCTGCGCTGCCGGGCGAGGGGGAAGACGGCGGCCGTAGCGCCGGCCCGCGCAGGGTAGGCGGCGGCGGAATCCGCGCGCCAGGAGGCAGAGGCGGCGCGGCGCCAGGAGGCGGAGGAGGCGGCAGATGAGGCGGGGAAGCGCGCTGCTGATGGCCCTCTGGACGATCATGGTCCTCTCCGTGATCGTGATCTCTTTCTCCTTCGAGGCGCGGCTCCAGGGCGGCATCAACGTCTACGTCCAGAACAAGAACCGCGTCAAGCGGCTCGTCGAGTCCGGCCGGATCCTCGGCGAGGCGGTGCTCCTCGGCTACAACGACGCCAAGCAGTGGACCGAGGACGAGGACGAGAAGGAGCTCCTCGAGGACGACCGCTGGTACAGGGAGAAGCGCGACCTCAAGTACGCCTCGAAGTGCATCGTCGGCCCCATCCTGCTCGACGAGGACGACCCCGACTCCGGCACCGTCGAGGTCGAGATCTCCATTTCCGAACACGCCTCCGAGGGCGGCATCAACGTCAACAAGCTCTTCTCCGAGGACCCCAACTACATCACCCGCTGGCAGATCGTCCTCGACAGGCTCGGCGTCTCGCGCGAGGAAGATTTCCGCACCGAGGATGGCAAGATCATCAACCTCCAGCACCGCGTCATCGCCTGCTGGAACGACTACCGTGACGAGGATGACGTCACCACCTCGATCGACGGCAAGGAGTGCGGCGCCGAGAACAAGGAATACGAGGAGTGGTACGACGACCACAAGAAGGAGGTCGCCGAGGAGGACCGCTTCGGCCCGCTCAACGGCGAGATCACCGACATCAAGGAGCTCTCCCGCGTCCTCTGCTTCCGCGAGTACCCGGCGCTGCTCACCGGCGGCGTGGTGAACCCCTACGACGACCGCAAGAGCCAGATCACGGTGAAGGGGCTCCTCAACATGAAGATCCTCTCCGCCACCGGCGACGGCAAGATCAACGTCAACGACTGCACCGTCGACCAGCTCCTAACCGTGCCCGGCATCTACGTCGAGGACGAGGTGGACGACGACGACAAGACCGAGAGCCTCGAGGTCGCCGAGGCGATTGTCAAGTGCCGCTCGATCAAGCCGCAGGAGTACGACGTGCCCGAGGACGGCCGCACCGAGTGGGGCTACGGCGAGTTCACCTCCGACTGGTGGTCGGACATGTGCCAGCGCGTCTCGGACGAGTTCGACGTCGAGGTCGACCAGGCCGCGCAGAAGTACCTCACCGCCGCGCCGTCCGAGTCCACCGTCTTCAAGATGCGGATCACCGCGCGGCTCATGGACATGTCGTACACCGCCGAGTGCGAGTGCTACGCGAAGGACAAGCAGGTCCGCTACGTGAGCTGGAAGGAATAACCGAAGAGACCGACGTCGCGGCGAGGGTCTCGCGCGCGGTCGCCTATTTCTGCTATCGCTATTTCCTGCGCCTTGGCTTCCTCAACGGACGCCCCGGCTGGCGCTGGCACTTCTGGCAGGGGCTCTGATACCGCCTCCTCGTCGATCGCGAAATTTATCGCCTGAAACGAACCACGAGCCACGAACCACGAACCACGAATATGATATAATACGCGTCATGAAATGGTCTAAGCTGATGATACAGACGCTCCGGGAGGACCCGGGCGACGCCGAAATCGACTCGCACAAGCTCATGGTCCGCGCCGGACTCATGAAGAAAGCCGCCGGCGGCCTCTACACCTACCTGCCGCTCGGCATGCGCGTCCTCAACAAGGTCCAGCGCATCGTCCGCGAGGAGATGGACCGCGCCGGCGCCCAGGAGATCGTAATGCCGATCCTCCAGCCAGCCGAGCTCTGGAAGACCTCCGGCCGCTGGGAGTCGATGGGCCCCGGTATGTTCCGCCTCAAGGACCGCGGCGCCCACGACTACGCGCTCTCGCCGACCGCCGAGGAGATGGTGACCGACCTCGTCAAGGGTGTCGTCAGCTCCTACCGCCAGCTGCCGGTCACGGTCTACCAGATCCAGTGGAAGTTCCGCGACGAGATCCGCCCGCGCTTCGGCCTCATGCGCTCGAAGGAGTTCCTGATGAAGGACGCCTATTCCTTCGACGTCTCGCTTGACGCCGCCGACGCCAGCTACATGGCGATGTTCGAGGCGTACAAGCGCGTCTTCGAGCGCTGCGGCCTCAAGGCCTATCCGGTCGAGGCCGACACCGGCGACATCGGCGGCAAGTTCAGCCACGAGTTCCACGTGCTCGCCGATTCGGGCGAGGACGGCATCGCCTTCTGCGGCGGCTGCGGCTACGCCGCCAACCTCGAGAAGGCTGAACGCCGCGTCGCCCCGCGCACCGATGCGCCTTGCAACGAGATGGAGACCATCCCCACGCCCGGCGCCAAGACGATCGACGAGGTCTCGAAGTTCATGGGCGTGCCAGGCTCTGCTTTCGTCAAGTCCCTCGTCTACCTCGCCGACGGCAAGCCGGTCATGGTCTGCGCCCCCGGCGACCGCGACGTCAACGAGGTGAAGCTCCGCCACTTCCTCGACGCCAAGAAGGTGGAGCTCGCCGACTTCGAGACCGTGCTCCGCGCGACCGGCGCGAACGCCGGCTCGGTGGGCCCGGTCAAGCCGGCCGACGCGTCGCTCCGCATCGTCTGCGACCAGGAGCTCAGGGGCGCGAAGGGCTGCATCGTCGGCGCCAACCGCGACGACCACCACATCAAGAACGTCGACCTCTCCCGCGACGCGAAGATCGCCGACGCCGACTACGCCGACCTGGTGGTCGTCCGCGACGGCGACATCTGCGCCAAGTGCGGCAAGCCGCTCGCCATCCGCCGCGGCATCGAGGTGGGCCACGTCTTCAAGCTCGGCACCAAGTACACCGACGCGTTCAAGGCCGTCTACAAGAACGACAACCTCGAGGAGCGGACGATGGTGATGGGCTGCTACGGCATCGGCGTCTCGCGCACCGTCCAGGCCGTGATCGAGCAGAGCCACGACGCGAACGGCATCGTCTGGCCGGCGTCCGTCTCGCCGTTCCAGGTCTGCATCTGCCTGCTTGACCCGGACAACGCCGACGCCGCCCAGGTCGCCGCGAAGCTCGAGTCGGAGCTGGAGGCGAAGGGAATCGACGTCGTCGTCGACGACCGCCAGGAGCGCCCAGGCGTCAAGTTCAAGGACGCCGACCTCATCGGCTTCACCGTTCGCGTCGTCGTCGGCGCCAAGGGACTCGCCGCCGGCGGAGTCGAGTTGAAGCGCCGGTGCGACGAGAAGTCCGCCACCCAGGTGGTGCCGCCCGCCGCCGCCGCCGAGGCCGTCGCCTCGCTGCTCGCATGACCGGCGCTGCCCTGCTGGTCGCCGCTGCGCTGGCGGCCGCCTCGGCCGCCGGCCCGGCCGGACGCGGCGCGCCGACGTTTGCTGACGAGTTCGACGGCGCCAACCTCGATGCGCAAGTCTGGAGCGACTGGGAGGCGTCTTTCCAGGGCCGCCGCGCAGGGTTTCTCTTCGCCCGGGACAATGTCGCGGTCTCCAACGGATGCCTCAACCTGACCGCGCGGCTGCTGCGCACGGACGAGAAGACGGTGGAGAATCTCCGTCGCGGCTTCGACACCTACGCCACCGCCTATGTTCGCCGCCGCGAGAAGAGCTTCTACGGCTACTACGAGTGCCGCGCTCGGACAATGGACTCGAAGGTGTGCAACGCCTTCTGGCTCTACGACCCGCTCTCCGACCAGCCCGAGCGCAAGTTTCGCGTCGGCGACGTCTCGGAGGAGATCGACATGTTCGAGATCTTCGGCTCGCTGCGTGAATGGTACGGCACGGTCCACTGCCTTAAGACGCCGTATCTCGAGGGAATCGTCCACGGCGGGGTAGAGAAACTGCCGGAGAAGTCGAAGAAGGTGGCGCTCGATTTCAATCCCGCCGCGGAGTTCCATATCTATGGCTTCCTCTGGTCCCGCGACCGCCTCGCCTGGTATATCGACGGCAAGGAGGTCTTTTCGCGCGCGAACGACCGCTTCCACCGTCCGCTCCACGTCACCTTCGACTGCGAGATAATGTACACCTGGGTTGGCGAGCCCGACCGCATCCGGCTCCCGCAGGTCTACTCCATCGACTACTTCCGCCACTGGGCCGACTGAAGGCACGGCCTCTGCTAATGCAGGGGCATGCCTAATTCCACCAGTTCAGCGCTAAGGATCGAACAACCCGCCCGCGCATTTGACATCTGGGGGGCGGTTTTGGTATCATACGCGTCAACAGTCTGAGGAAGCGAAAAGGGGATAGAGATGGCCACTTTCCAGTATATCGCCAAGGACGCGTCCGGCAACGAGACGCGGGGTACGGTCGAGGCGGGGGATCGCAGTTCCGCGATCGCCGCCGTCAGGGCGCAGGGGCTGATGCCGACCGCGCTCGGCGAGGTGAAAAGCGCCGCGTCGACTCCGGCCGCGGCGCCGGCGCGCGGCAAGGCGGCGAAGAAGCCGGCCGCCGGGGGCAAGAAGAGCGGCGGCCTCAACAAGAACATCGAGATCAAAATCAAGCTCCCCAAGTTCCTCCAGGGCCGGATCAAGACCAAGGTGCTCACCCAGTTCACCCGCCAGCTGGCGACGCTCGTGAACGCCGGCCTCGCGCTGATGCGCGGGCTCGAGGTGCTCAAGCGCCAGATGAAGAACCAGCAGATGCGCGAGGCGCTCGACGGCATCTCCGACAACATCGCCGCCGGCGGCACGTTCTCCGAGGCGCTCACCGCCTACCCGAAGATCTTCGACAACCTCTACATCAACATGGTCAAGGCCGGCGAGGCCGGCGGCGTGCTCGAGGTGGTGCTGGCGCG
The DNA here is from genome assembly GCA_004551905.1 of Lentisphaeraceae bacterium. GTDB lineage: Bacteria > Verrucomicrobiota > Kiritimatiellia > RFP12 > UBA1067 > UBA1067. The sequence goes on along the minus strand of SFPL01000033.1, from coordinate 2,237 downwards.
TCTCGCCGACTTCGCGGAGAAGTCCGAGAAGATCAAGAACAAGGTGAAGGGCGCGATGATCTACCCGAGCGTCGTCCTTGTCGCCGCAATCGGCATCACCGCGTTCCTCCTGGTGATGGTGATCCCTAAGTTCAAGCAGGTGTTTAGCGACATGCTCGGCGGCCAGGCGCTGCCGGCGGTCACCGAGTTCGTGATCCAGGCCTCGGAGTTCGTGCAGCACAACGGCCTCATGATCTTCATCGCCGCGGTGGCCCTCTTCGTGATCGTGAAGGTGATCGGCAAGACCGAGGCGGGCGCGTACTTCTTCGACGCGCTCAAGCTCAAGCTGCCGGTCATCGGTACCCTTGCCCAGCGCTCGGCGGTGTCGCGCTTCTCGCGTACGCTGGGCACGCTGCTCTCCTCGGGTGTGCCGATCCTCCAGTCGCTCGTCATCACCCGTGACACCACCGGCAACCGCGTCCTCTCCAACGCCATCCAGACGGTGCACGACGCGGTGAAGGAGGGCGAGTCGATGACCCAGCCGCTCTCGCAGTGCTCGGTGTTCCCGCCGATGGTGATCTCGATGGTCGAGGTCGGCGAGGAGACCGGCGCGCTCGCCGACATGCTCACCCGCATCGCCGACACCTACGACGACGAGGTTGACAACGCCGTCGCCGGCATGACCGCCGCGATCGAGCCGGCGCTGATCATCGTGCTCGCGGTGGTGGTCGGCACCATCGTGATTGCGATGTTCCTGCCCATGGTCAAGATCATCGGCTCGGTGTCCTCCGGCGGTGCCGGGATGTAGGCGGAAATGGACCCCGAGCTTAAGACGATCCTCTGCGTCTTCGCCTTCGGGCTGGGCGCCTCGATCGCCTCGTTCCTGAACGTCGTCGCCTGGCGCGTTCCGCGCGGCGAGTCGATCGTCCGCCCGCCGTCGCACTGCCCGAAGTGCAGCGCGCCGATCAGGTGGTGGCAGAACATCCCCATCCTCTCCTGGCTCGCGCTGCGCGGCAGGTGCGCTAACTGCCGCGCGCCGATTTCGCCGCGGTACATCATCGTGGAGACGATCGGCGCGCTCCTCTTCCTCGCAGTGGCGTGGGTGTTCCTGCCGTCCGTCTCCGAGGTCCTCTTTCTCTGGATCTGGTGCTCGCTGATGCTGGTCGGCTCGGTGATCGACTTCGACCACAAGCTCCTTCCGGACTTCGTCACCGTGGGCGGAATGGTGCTGGGCATAGCCAAGGCGCTTGCCGACTCCGCCCTGATGCTCGTCTACGGCGTGGACCGCGTCGCCGCATGGCTGATGCCGGTCGCCTGGTCGCTGTCCGGGCTCGTCTTCGGCTTCGGGCTTCTCTGGCTTGTGCGCTTCATCGGCTCCAAGGCGTTCAAGCGCGAGGCGATGGGGATGGGCGACGTGTTCTTGATGGGCGCGGTAGGCGCGCTGTTCGGTCCGATTGCGGTCGTCTTCACGCTCATCGTCTCGTCCGTCCTCGGCTCGATTGCCGGGCTTTCGCTCGTCGCGCTCGCGAAGACGAAGTTCGGGCGCTATCTCGAGATTCCCTACGGCCCCTACATCTGCGCCGCCTGCGCGGTATGGATCTTCTTCGGCCCATGGCTGGTCAACCTCTACCTTTCCCTGATGGGCTTCAACTGAGCTATCTGCGCCGAACCCATAGCATCTAACCGGTAGCGGCAGTTGTGTCATCCATTCGAAGCGCACGCCATCGCGGCGAAAATCCATGCCCCGCAAGGCGGGGATTTTTGCTATAATACCTGCATCCCGCGAGGCGGCAAGCGAATATCCGCTGAGCGAAGCGAACTGCTGAACGATGACATGGTTTGTATGTCGTGAGGCACAAGGAGGGAAGATGAGCTATACGCTAACGATAGAACCTGAGATAGTGAAAGAAGCCGAATCCTGTGCCGTGCGCAACGGCACGACGCTTGATGCCATGATCAGGGCGTGCTTGCTTGTGTTCGTTTCTCGCGAAGGTGTGAATGGCGGTGATGCTATGACTAGTCGCCGCGAGCACATTCCGAACTCCATCAAGATAGGATCGATGAAGGACGAGATCAAACTTCCCCACAATTTCGACGAAACTTTTGATTCGCTAGATGGCCCGCCAGCCAGTAGCCAGTGCAACACTCGTTGCGTAGCCCTGTGCCGACGATGCTTTCTTGCTTGATGTTGGTAGTATAGCAGTTTCGGATTGGGTTTGTAAAGCGGGCTTCAGCGGGAGATTCCGCTTTGGGGCTGT
>SFPL01000032.1 GCA_004551905.1 Lentisphaeraceae bacterium | reverse complement strand
CGATATCCGGAATTCGGCCGCCAGCAAAGATGCGCGAGGAGGACATGAAGAATTTCTGGGCGAACGAACTTGAAGGGATAAAGGCGAAGTCAAAGCGTCACAAACCCAAGAAGTAAGACTTTTCGCCGGGATGAACTCAGCATGCGCCTACAAAGCCCCAAGCCCTGCGGATTATGGTATACTATGCGGCGTATGAAACGGATTTTCGTGCCATTGACGCCAATTGTCGCCGTCGTGATCGCAGCGGTGGCTGCGTTCACGATTTTGGCAGATGAAGTTCCGTGGAATACATACGTCGTCGATCGCACGGTGGAGGTGTCGCCTGGTGCGCGGAAGAACAAGGCGTTTCCGATGGAGGAGGGTTCCGCTTTCTGCGACAAAAACGATGCGTTTGGGAAGAAGAAGGCGATTTTGCTGCTGAATGGCAGAAAGCTCGAAGAGAGCGACTACGAGGTGTTCTTCCCGAAACACGCGACAAACCACCCAGGAGGGCAGGCGGGGAGCCCGAATTGGTTCTATTATTGGAAAGAGGGAGGCGTGTGTGGTATTCCGTCGGATTGCATATTTGACCCGCAAGCAGAATATGGCTGGACACAACCAAGGACGGATAACATTGTTAGAATTGGAATCGATGCAGCAGAGATTAATACTGGGCCTGAAACTTATACATCAAGACTCGCTGCCTTTGGTTCGATTACAACGACAGGTACCGGGCGAGGAATCAAATGTGTAGCGGAGACAATCCAACATGAGCAACATCATTTGTATCTTTACGTATTGCTGGCGTCCGCTTTACAAGCCTGATTGAAATGTGCTATACTACTTGACCAACACCAACAACAAGGAGACAGCCATGGGCATGTGGAACCGCGAAAAGGAGACGCTCTCGCGCGACGAGCTCGCCAAGGTGCAGCTGGAAGGGCTGAAGAAGTCCCTGAATCGCGTCTGGAACAACGAATTCTACCGCGAGCGCCTGAAAAAGGGCGGCGTCGGCTCGCCCGAGGACGTGAAGTCCTTGGACGACCTCAAGCACCTGCCGTTCTACACCAAGGACGACTTCCGCGACGCCTATCCGCTGAAGATGAACTGCGCCGACCGGAATGACCTCCTGGAGTTCCACATGTCCTCCGGCTCCACCGGCACGCCGGTGGTGATGGCCTACACCAAGGGCGACCTCGTCCAGTGGGCCGAGTGCATGGCGCGCTGCTACGCGATGGCGGGGCTCGGGAAGGGCGACGCGTTCCAGATCATTCCGACCTTCGGGCTCTTCAACGGCGGCTTCGGCTTCTACCACGGCGCGCGCAAGGCCGGGCTTTTTACGGTGCCCGCGTCGTCCGGCAACACCGAGCGCCAGATCAAGCTGATGAAGGACTTCAAGTCGAAGGGCTTCGCGTCCGTCGTCTCGTATGTCCCGCGGCTCATCGAGAAACTCGACGAGTGCCCCGAGGGCGAGCGCGACCTGCCGTATCTCAAGGTCGGCATCTTCGGCTCCGAGACGTTCTCGGACGAGACCCGCCGCCGCATCGAGTCGCGCCTCGGCATCGAGTGCTTCGACATCTACGGGATGACCGAGACCGGCGGCGTCGGCACGACCGGCCAGGACTGCCGCTTCCACTGCGGCCTTCACGTGTTCGAGGACCAGTACATCGCCGAGATTATCGACCCGGCTACCGGCGAACTCGTGCCGGACGGTGAATACGGCGAGATCGTCTTCACCTCCCTGACGCGCGAGGCGATGCCGATCATCCGCTACCGGACGCATGACATCACCCGCATCCTCTCGCGCGAGAAGTGCGAATGCGGCCGCACCTCGCTCCGCATCGACCGCATCACCGGCCGCACCGACGACATGCTGATCGTCAAGGGCGTAAACTTCTATCCGCGCCAGGTGGAGCAGGCGCTGAAGGAGATCCCAGGCATCGCCGACGAGTTCCAGATCATCCTCGAGGAGCACAACGGCATGACCGACGTCACCGTCAACGTCGAGGCCGAGCCCGGCGTCACCGGCCATCAGGTTGCCAAGCATCTGCGCGAGCGTCTCGGGTTCCTCCCGAAGGGCGACGTCTTCCCGATCGGCGCGCTGCCGCGCACCGAGGGCAAGGCGAAGCGCGTCATCCGACGCCAGGCCGAGGGCTGAGCGCCTTGAAGCGGCATCTTATCGGCATTGGCGGAGTGGGGATGAGCGCACTCGCGACCGCGCTCGTCCGGCTCGGGGACGAAGTGACCGGCGCCGACCGCACCCTCGGCACCCCCAACGTCCGCTTTCTTGAATCGCTCGGCGTAAAGGTTTTCCCCGACGATGGCTCCGGCGTCGACGCGGCGACCGGCGAGGTTGTGGTCTCCACCGCGATCGAGTCCGACAACCCCGGCCTCGTCCGCGCGGCGGAGCTGGGCATCCCCGTCGTCCACCGCGCCCAGGCGCTCGCCCGTGCGCTCTCGGGCCATCGCCTCGTGGCCGTCGTCGGCACCTGCGGCAAGTCCACCGTCACCGCCATGCTCGGCCACGTGCTCGCAGAGTGCGGGCTCGACCCGTTCTGCGTCAACGGTGCGAACGTGCCCGGCTGGGAAGGGGCGGTCCGCTTTGGCCGCGGCGAATACGCCGTCGCCGAGGTGGACGAGAGCGACCGTTCGCTCGTGGCGTTCAGTCCCTACGCGGCGATCGTCACCAACGCCTCCGCCGACCACTACTCCAAGGAGGAGATGGACCAGGTGTTCGACGACTTCGTGCGAAACCGTCCAGGCCCGGTCGTCGACGGACGCAGGTGCGATCCCGGCGAGGCGGAGACCACGATGCCCGGGCGTCACAACCGTCAGAACGCCGCGCTGGCGCTCCGCATGGCGCTGGCGCTCGGGTGCGACGAGGCGAAGGCTCGCGCGGCGCTTCTGACTTTCCGCGGCGTCGAGCGCCGCCTCCAGCGCGTCGGCGGCAACGTGTTCGACGACTACGCCCACAACCCGGAGAAGCTCCGCGCGATGTGGACGACGCTGGCGGAGGAGTATCCCGGCGGGCTCTGCGCGGTGTGGCGTCCCCACGGCTACGCGCCGCTCCGCAAGATGCTGGACGCGCTCGTCGAGATGTTCACCTCGACGATCCGCCCCCAGGACCGCCTGCTCGTGCTGCCGGTCTACGACGCCGGCGGCACGGCCGACCGCTCGATCAACTCGGACGCGCTCGTCGCGCGGCTCGGCGACAAGGCGGTGGCGGTCGGTGACTTCGACGAGGCGTATGCCTGGTGCCGCGCCCGCCGCGGCGACTTCGCGGCCTTCGCGGTCTGCGGCGCCCGCGACCCCGGCCTCGCCCCGTTCGCCCGCCGCCTCGCCGCCGCCTTCGCCGGCTAACCACGCCCCGCCCGCCTACGCCAAGGCTACGGCGGGCAGGCGAACCACGAAAATGGTATAATACACGTACATGAGGTAAGAGCCATGATGACGAGAGAAGAGGAAGCAAACGAGTTCTGGCTGCTGACGCTGGCGATACTCGAGGATTCGAAGGTCGAGACCAGCGAGGCCAAGGTGGTCCTGCGCTGGATTCAGGAACACCAGCGCGCCGACGAGTTCGCGCCGCAGCTCGCGAAGCTCCAGAAGTTCATGGACGACGGCTACATCGACCGGTTCGAGTCCAAGGACATCATCCAATCGATCAGCTCGGTGCTGCGGCGCCTGCGCGAATTGGCGAAGGACGAGACCGCCGGGGCGGCGAAGTGACATATCAATCCGCAATCGAAAGAGGAGAAGAGAAATGACCGTACTGCTTGGTTCCGACGCGTTCTCGCCGTTCAGGATGGACGCGCTCAAGGATGCCATCGCCAAGGCCGACCCGTCGGTCGGCTACATCGACATCGACGCGAAGTGGACGTACGCGCTCGAGCCCAAGGAGGGCGCGGCGATTGAGCCCGCCGAGCTGGAGCGGGCCGCCTCGCTCCTCAACGCGAAAGGGCCGCTCGACGACGTCGACTTCTTCGTCTTCCCGCGCAAGGGCACCATTTCGCCGTGGAGCTCGAAGGCGACCGATATCTTCCGCAACTGCGCCCTCAAGTCCATCAAGCGCGTCGAGCGCGGCATCCGCTTCCGGATGTCGCTTCTCGCCTCCGGCTCCAAGGCCGCGCGCGAGGACTTCAGGAAGTCGCTTCCGCGCGCGAAGTGGCTTGCCGCCATCTACGACAAGATGACCGAGGGCGTCTACGACGACATCTCCGACCTCTTCGACGTCGCCGACCCGAAGCCCGGGCGTACGTTCGACGTCCTGGCGAAGGGTGTGGAGGCGATCCGCGAAGCGAACGCGGAGCTGGGCCTCGCCATCTCCGAGCCCGAGATGGAGTACCTCGCCAAGAGCTTCGCCGCGGCGGGACGCAACCCGACCGACACCGAGCTCGTGATGTTCGGCCAGGTGAACTCCGAGCACTGCCGTCACAAGATCTTCGGCGCCGAGTTCGTCATCAACGGGAAGAAGCAGCCGAAGTCGCTCTTCGAGATGATTAAGAACACGCACAAGAAGCGCCCCCAGGACACGCTTTCCGCGTACCGGGACAACTCCGCCGTCGTCGCGGGCTTCAAGACCGACGTCTTCGCGATCGACCCCAAGACGAACGAATACGGCTTCAAAAAGGACTCGCTCGACCAGCTGATGAAGGTTGAGACCCACAACCACCCGACGGCGATCTCGCCGTTCCCGGGCGCGGCCACCGGCGTCGGCGGCGAGATCCGCGACGAGGCGGCGACCGGACAGGGCTCGCGCAGCATCGCCGGCATCTGCGGCTTCATGGTCTCGAATCTCCGCATCCCCGGCTATCCGCAGCCGTGGGAGCGCGAGTTCGCCTCCTTCCCGTCCCGCCTTGCGACGCCGCTGCAGATCATGGTAGAGGGACCGATCGGCGGCGCGGCGTTCGGCAACGAGTTTGGCCGTCCGCAGCTCTGCGGCTTCTTCCGCACCTACGAGGGCGAGGTCGCCGGCGAGCTCCGCGGCTATCACAAGCCGATCATGCTCGCGGGCGGCATGGGCGTCATCCGCCACAGCCAGGTCCTCAAGAAGGACGTCCAGGTCGGCGCGCTCATCGTCCAGATCGGCGGCCCCGCGATGCGCATCGGCCTCGGCGGCGGCGCCGCGAGCTCGATGATGACTGGCACCAATTCCGAGGCGCTCGACTTCAACTCCGTCCAGCGCGGCAACGCCGAGATGCAGCGCCGCTGCCAGGGCGTGATCGACGCGTGCTCCTACCTCGGCAAGGCCAACCCGATAATGTCGATTCACGACATCGGCGCCGGCGGCCTCTCCAACGGCTGCCCCGAGCTCGTCGAGGCGACCGGCGGCAAGTTCGAGCTCCGCCAGGTCCACAACGAGGAGCGCTCGATGAACCCGATGGAGATCTGGTGCTGTGAAGCGCAGGAGCGGTATGTCCTCGCGCTCCGGCCCGAGGCGCGCGGATTCTTTGAGGAACTTTGCCGCCGCGAGCGCTGCCCGGTGGCGTTCATCGGCGTCGCGACCGGCGACGGCAAGCTCGTCCTTGAGGACTCGCACTTCGGCGACTCGCCGATCGACATGGACATCAAGGTCCTCCTGGGCAAGCCCCCGCGCATGGTGCGGAAGGTGAAGCGCGTCGCGAAGAAGCACGCGGGCACGGACTTCGCGGGCGTGAAGCCGATCGACGCCTTCCAGCGCATCCTCCACCTCCCGGCCGTCGCGGACAAGACCTTCCTCATCACCATCACCGACCGCACCGTCACCGGACGCGTCGCGCGCGACCAGATGGTCGGCCGCTACCAGCTTCCCGCGGCGGACTGCGCCGTCACCACGATGGGCTACAAGACCTACGAGGGCCAGGCGATGGCAACCGGTGAACGCTCTCCCGTCGCGCTCCTCGACGGCCCTGCGTCCGGCCGCGTGGCAATCGCCGAGGCGATCACCAATCTCGCCGCGGCGGATGTTGGCGACATCTCGCAGATCCGCCTCTCCGCCAACTGGATGGCGCCCTGCGGCGAGCCCGGCGAGGACGCGGTCCTCTACGACACCGTGCAGGAAGTGGGACTCAAGTTCTGCCCGAAGCTGGGCGTCTCGATCCCCGTTGGCAAGGACTCCTGCTCGATGCACACCGTGTGGAGCGATCCCGACGGCACCGCGCACAAGCAGGTCGCGCCGCTTTCGCTCGTCGTCTCGAGCTTCGCGCCGGTGAATGACGTCAGGCTCACGCTTACGCCGGACCTCAAGCCCGATCCCGATGGACAGTCGACGTTCCTCGTCTACGTCGACCTCTCCAAGGGCGAGATGCCGCTCGGCGCTACTGCGCTCGCGCAGGTCTACGGCCAGCTCGGCAACACCCACGCCGACGCGGACGCGGCGCTTATCAAGCGCTTCTTCAACGCGATGCAGAAGATCGTCAGGTCACGGAAGGCGCTCGCCTACCACGACCGCTCCGACGGCGGCATCGCCGTCACGCTCGCGGAGATGGCGATCACCGGCGGGCGCGGACTCATTGCGCAGCTCCCCGACGGCGATGCGCTGGAGCAACTCTTCAACGAGCAGCCAGGTGCCGTCCTGCAGGTCGCCGAGAAGAACATTTCCGAGGTGCTGGCGGTCTTCAAGGCGGCACGCGTCCCAGCGTCCGTCGTCGGCACGGCGTCCCGCAGCTCGCGCGCCTTTGAGGTCTACGTCGGCGAGCGCCTCGCGCTCAAGACCGACCTCACGTTCATCCGCCGCGCCTGGAGCGAGACGACCTACAGGATGCAGGCGTTGCGCGACAACCCGCTCGCCGCCCGCGAGGAGTACGACAACGCCCTCGACGAGTCCGATCCCGGAATGACCTTCAAGCTCACCTACGACCCGGACGATAAGCCTACCGCCAACCACCTAACCAATCCCCCGCCCCGCATGGCCATCCTCCGTGAGCAGGGCGTGAACGGCCACATCGAGATGGCCGCGGCGTTCGCGCTCGCCGGCTTCGACTGCCAGGATGTCCACATGAGCGACCTGATCGAGGGCCGCGTGAACCTCGCCGACTTCAAGGGACTCGTCGCCTGCGGCGGCTTCTCCTACGGCGATGTCCTTGGCGCGGGCTCCGGCTGGGCGCGCTCGATCCTCTACAACGACCGTCTCAGGGAGATGTTCAGGACCTTCTTCCACCGTCCCGACACCTTCAGCCTCGGCGTCTGCAACGGCTGCCAGATGCTGTCGCAGCTCAAGGACCTCATCCCCGGCGCGGAAGGCTGGCCGAAGTTCGTCAAGAACGTCTCCGAGCAGTTCGAGGCGCGTCTCGCCACGATCGAGATCGAGGAGTCGCCGTCCATCTTTTTCCGTGGCATGGCCGGCTCGCGCCTGCCGATCCCCATCGCGCACGGCGAGGGCCGCGTCTGGACCGACGGCTTCGTGCCGTCCATCTGCGCCGCTCACTTCGTCGACGGGCGCGGACGCGCGACGATGCGCTATCCCTACAACCCGAACGGCTCCTACGGCGGCCAGACCGCGTTCACCACGGCCGACGGCCGCGCGACGATCATGATGCCGCACCCGGAGCGCGGCTTCCGCGCCTGCCAGCTCTCCTACAACGATGGTTCGTTTGTCAAGGACGGCCCGTGGATGCGGATGTTCCGCAACGCCTACGCGTTCGCGACCGGGTCATGAAGGGTAAAACGCCAGCCTTCCGCGCGGTGATCCTCGCCGGAGGCAGCGGCGAGCGCTTCTGGCCGCTCTCCACGCCCGAGCGCCCCAAGCAGTTCCTGCGCGTCTTCGGCGGCGAGAGCCTGATCCGCCAGGCGCTCGCGCGGCTGGACGGACTCGTCGCGCCGGCGGACGCGTTCGTCGTGACTACGAAGGGCCTCGTCGCGGCGACGCGGAAGGAGCTGCCCGAGGTTCCGAAGGGCAACATCGTCGGCGAGCCGATGCGCCGCGATACCGGTGCTGCGGTCGCGCTCGGAGTCGGCATGGCGTCCGGCGCGGACGATCCTGTGGTCGGATTCTTCTCGAGCGACCAGATGGTCGCGAAGCCTAAGGAGTTCCGAAAGGTCGTGAAGCGGGCAGTCGCGATCGCGCGGCGCAGGAACGCGATAGTCACGATCGGCATCAAGCCCTACTATCCTGCCACCTGCTTCGGCTACATCTCGCCGAAGACGCGCGCGTTCGTCGAGAAGCCGGACACGGAGAAGGCAAGGAAGTACGTCAGGGCGGGCTATCTCTGGAACGCCGGGATGTTCATCGCCCGCGCGTCGGTCTTCCGCAGCGCATTCGCCGCGCACGCGCCGGAGCTGGAGTGCCTGGCGAAGAGCGGCGGGGACGCGGGTCCTCTCGCGCCTGCGGCTCTGGCCAGGCTCTACACCGCGCTCCCCAGGATCAGCTTTGACTACGCCGTCATGGAGAAGGCGAAGAACGTCGAGGTGGTGCCGGGTGACTTCGGCTGGGATGACGTCGGCAGTTTCGCCGCGTTCGACCGCTACTTCCCGCACGACCGCCGCGGCAATGTGCGCGAAGGGCCATGCAACGTCGTCGAGGCGGAGGGCAACATCTGCGTCGCCCGCTCGGCGCGCATCTCGCTTTTGGGGGTGAAGAACCTCGTCGTCGTCACCACGCCCGATTCGGTGCTGGTGGCGGATAAGTCGCGCGTCGCGGAGATGAAGAAGCTCTTCTCCAGGTGATGCGCGGAGGCATAGACGGTCAGATTGCCTATACTAATTCTTTACAGACGTTTTACAGCAGAATACCGTGCCTCTTGCCGAGGCGTTGAACGCGCAGCGGATAAACCGCCTTTGGCTCGGCGTCCGCTAAAATGGTCGGGCCCTTCCATATACTTGACGATCACGTGATATTTGCAATACTCTCGCGGCAGTTTGCGCGGCAAGTTGCGTAGGTCACGCCGTTTCCGCCGCGCCGGCGGAGGATGGCGGCGGTCTATCTCAGGTACATCGCGCCGCCGGGGAAGGGCGTCAGCGTCGCCCAAGGCGTGTTGCCGTAGAAGCCCATGTTGATGCGCCGTCCATGCCAGCCGTCTCGGGTGTCCGGCTCGCGGGCGTAGCCAGACGCGGGATTGCCCGCGTCTATCGCCGGCGAGGAGCCGTCCTTTGACTTGTAGGTCGCGTCCAGCTGACCGGTCCGCTCGTCGAAGTAGCCGCTCCCGCCTCTCAGATGCGCGTTGATCGCCGAAATCGACGCGCCAGCTGTAGCCATGAATCCCGGGTTCTCGCCGGTATAGACGTACGGCGAAAGCGCGCTGAATTCGGTGACGAGCAGCGGATCGGCGTCGATGCATCCCTCGCCGACGACGAGCTCGCCGCCTTCCGCGGCAGTTCTGTTCTCAGCTCCGCTCATAAGCGAAAAGCCGACCGTCGCAGATGCGCCGGAAGCGACCATGATGTCGCCGGGCGGTGCGCCATGTCCGCTGCTACGCCCCGTCGTGCAGATGCTGCCAGTAAAAATTGTGTTTGTGACAGCCGCCGCGCCAGAGACAACGGTCAGCGAGGCGGCGGAATTCCCGCCGGAATGGAGGTTGTAGGCGAAGGTGCAGTTCTCAACCTGCACCGTCTGCCCGGCAGTCATGTCCACCACCAGTGCGCCGCCTGCTGGATCCAGGTACGGGTCGTTGGGACCCCGCCCGTAGATGCTGGCGTTGCCGGTGAAGAGGCAGTTGCGGAACACGCTGCCGCCGGCGTTGCCCCTGAGCCGGGCGACGCCTCCGGCGGCAATTTGGTCCATGAAAATCGTCGGCACCACATTCGCCCGGAACTGGCAGTTCTCGACTAACGTCTTTACGCCGTCTATCGCCAGCGCGCCGCCCCAGGTGCCGGGGCTTCTGCCAGGTAGCAGGTTGATGCGCGTAGTTAGTGATAGCCCGTTGCTGGCGAAGAGGCAGGCCGATACCGTAGCCTCGTGGAGCGAAGTGAGGTAGACTGCGCCGGCAGTGCCGCTGGTATGGGTCTCGTAATGGCGCATGACGACGCAGTCGGCCACCGTCGCTCTGGTGGACTCCGCGTTGCCGCTAAGATGCATCGCGCGCCCCTCAATGGTCTCACCGGGACCGTTGGAGTCGAACACGCAGTTGGTGACCGTGATGTCGCCCGCGCCAGACTTGGTGAGGCCACGCGTGCCGCGGCAGATCCAGAAGCCGTCCACCGTCGCCGGTGCCGTGTTCGCGATTGTGAACGCCGTGTACATGTTGACGCCGTCGATGGTCGAATGCGAGTTCGCCGGACGCTCGGCAATCGTGTTCTCGACGCCGGTGAATCCGCCGCGGATTGCCGCCGAGTTGGTGATGGAGACCGTCCCGTCGGTAGCGGACGAGAGAGTGTCCGACCCAGAGAACCACAGCTCCGGACGGTCCTCGGAGATTAGCTTCAGCGCGTCGCGGAAATTGGTGTATGCGTCAGTCCAGCTCTCGCCGGTGCCGCGCCCGCGCGCGCCCAGGCGCACGTGGATTACGCTCGATCCGCCGCCCTTGCCAAAATACGGTGGCAGCATAAGACCTTCGTTTGTCGGAACTGTGAAAGTTTTTACCGTCACTGCGTCTGCGACACCTTCTGCCGAGGCGATTACTTTTACCGTGAATGTTCCGCCTGGCAGTGGATAGACGGTCGCGAATCCCGTTGAGGTGTCGCCGAGATGTAGCCCTTCGTAGACGTTGGTCGATGCCCATTCCCCGTCTGCTACCTCGACTGACCCGATGACTGAGTAGACGGCGAGCGAGGCGGTGTAGACGGCGCCTTCGTCACCGCCAATAGTAACTGAGATGTTCGGTTGTGTGTAGCCGTCGGCGTATTCGACGGTGATTGCGTCAGGATCGATAGTCGGCTGCCCAGCCTGCCCGCCGACCGTGAAGGAGAGAATGACTGTGCCGGATCCGCCGTTGCCGCCGGCCGAAGGGCCGTCGTTGTAGCCACCGCCACCGCCACCGCCGCCGAAGCCCGGCACTCCCGCTCCCGCAGTCGGAGTGCCTGAATTGGGGCCCTGGCTGCCGTCACCGGCGTTGGTGCCGCCGATGCCAGGAGTGGCCTCGCCAGAATTGATGCGTACCGCGCCGCCGCCGCCGCCGCCGGAGCCGTAGACTTCCCTGACGCCGGTAATCGCGTTGGTCACGCCTTCGCCGCCGTTGCCGGACTGTTTGTTCGCTCCGTTCTGGCCGGGTGAGCCGGCACCGCCGCCGCCGCCGGTGCCCCCGTAGCCAATGCCGCCATAGTATCCATGCTTGGCGGTGTAGTAGGTGCCGTCAACGTTGAGTCCGGTGACTTGAGCGGCACCGCCGCCGCCGGAGGCAATCAGCACGGTGGTGGTTATTTGGGAAGGTGCATGATCCATGTCCGCGCCGCCGCCGCCGCCGCCGTAGGCGGTTGTGGTGACTCCGGAAAGCGTCATCGAGCTTGGCGAGCCGTAGCCGGCGCCAGTGCGCTGCGGCTTTGCGGCATCGCGTTGGGTGTTTCCGATGCCGCCTGCGCCGACGGTAAGGAAAACTTCGCTTCCAGCGGAAACGAAAGACTTGGTATCGCTGTAGACAACGCCGCCGCCGCCACCGCCGCCGCCCTTGAAGCCGCCGCCGGCGCCGCCACCGCCCACGATCAGCGACTCGCAGAGCGTCATGTCCTGCTTCAGGGCGATGGAGGACGAGACTGTCGCAGTGTTTACGATATTGGAGAACACGTATACGATGCGCTCGCCGTTGTCGATCCTGGTGACGCAGCCGTTGGCGCCGAGTGCCACCTCGACATAGTCGTCATCGTAGGCGAGCGCGGCTCCTGCCGTCAATGCTGCGCAAAGCAGAAAGGCGAATGTTTTGATGTTTTGGTGCATTGAGTTGTTCCCTTTCGTCGTGGTCCGTTTGTCCAACGATTTGAATTATAGCAAAAATCAGAACCTCGAATAATTCCTTTTGCGAAGATAGTTGCATTCCAAATACGAAATATGGTAAAATGCGCGTCATGACGACATGGCTTTACTTCCAGTCGGAGTCGAAGACAAGCGCGGGCGAAAAACTCGGTGGCGTCCAGAGTGTCGCCGCGAGGTTCGGTTGGCATGTGCAGATCGTCGAGGGGATTCCTACGGCGAGGAAAATCAAGTCGTTTGTGTCCTTTTGGAATCCCGATGGCGCAATCGTCGAATGTGGGGGGACGGCGTCGGATGTCGATCCATCCGCCTTCGGTCACCTGCCGGTCGTCTTCTTCGACCACGACCCTCGCGTTCTCCCCGCGAACGCCTTCTGCGTGACCCACGACTCCGCCGCGACGGGAAGACTCGCCGCCCGGGAGCTGATGGAGGGCGGCGCCGCGAATTTCGCGTTCGTTCCCTATCCCCATAGGCGCTTCTGGAGCGAAGAGCGTGAGCGCGGCTATGTAGAGGCGCTCTCGCTGAACGGATATGGGTGCCGCGTCTTTTCGGCCCGCTTTTCCGCGAAGGATCCGACGCGGTGGCAGCGCAGGCTGCGCGAGTTTCTCGAAGGGCTGCCCCGGCCCTGTGCGCTTTTTGCGGCGAACGACTCCACCGCCGCAGAGGTGTTGACCGCGGCGAAGTTCGTGGGCGTGAGGGTGCCGGAGGATCTTTCCGTGGTTGGCGTGGACGATGCGGCGGCGGTCTGCGAGCACACGGAGCCGACGCTTTCCTCCGTCAAGCCTGATTTCCGCCGCGGCGGCGAACTTGCCGCGCTGCTTCTGGTGGCGCGGCTGCGGGACGGAGTGTCGTTCAGGGGCGAGCGTTGCTGCACTTTTGGCCCTCTTGCCGTCATCCGCCGCGCTTCGACGCGTTGCCCTGCCGTGGACGATCCGACGGTTGCGGCCGCGTTGAGGCTGATACGCCGCGAGGCGTGTTCGGGGATTTCCGCGAAGACAGTTCTTGGCGGGTTCCCGTGCTCGCGCAGGATGGCCGAGATGCGCTTTAGGAAGGCCGTCGGGCATTCAGTCCTCGACGAAATCCATGCCGTGCAGCTCGAGCGCGCGAAACAGCTGCTTGATGGAACGATGCCGCTCAAGGTGATTTCGGACTTCTGCGGCTTCGAGAACCCCAATTCGCTCCGCAAGTTCTTCAAGTCCATGACCGGCGTGACCATGACCGCCTGGCGGAATCAAAACGGACATCGGCCGTAGTCTGGTGTTCGAGTCGCGGACGCGGGCGCGGCGTTCAGTAGACGAAGAGCATCTCGCGGTACTTGGGCAGCGGCCAGCGCGAGTCGTCGACCAGTCCTTCGAGGCGGTCGACGGTCTTCCGGAGGTCGTTCATCGCCGCGAGCTGGCGGTCTGGACGCTCGTCGCGGGTGATGGTGCGCTCGAGGCGGTCGCACTTGACGTGCAGGTCGTCGAGTCCGGCGCCGAGCTTGGACGAGAGCGCGGTGAGGCCGCGGATTCCGACCTTGAGTCCGTCGGACTTCGCCTGGCCGAGCGCGTTGGCGAGGCGCGAGAACTCGTCCGCCACCACTGGCCGCACCATCGAGCGCGCGATTTCCAGCGCGATGCCGGCCTCGATGCGGATGCGCCGGCGGTAGTCGTCCATGCCGATCTCCCAGCGGCTGAGCATTTCGCTCCGGGAGAGGACGCCGTAGCGCTCGAAAAGCTCGACGTTGCGGCGTTCCTTGAGCGGCGCGAGCGCGGCGGGGGTGTCGCGGAGGTTGGGGAGTCCGCGCCTGGCGGCCTCGCGCGGCCACTCCTCGGAGTAGCCGTCGCCGGAGAAGACGACGCGCTTGTGGGCCTTGACCTCGTACTGCAGCAGACGTTGGAGCTTTTCGTTGAAGGGGCCGTTCATGGTGTCGAGGCGGTCGCAGATCGCGTCGATCGACTCGGCGACGATGGTGTTGAGCACCATCTGGCTTTGGGCGCAGTTCTGGGACGAGCCGGGGGCGCGGAACTCGAACTTGTTGCCGGTGAAGGCGAAGGGCGAGGTGCGGTTGCGGTCGGTGGTGTCCTTGGGGAGCGGCGGCAGGGTGTCAACGCCGACGCGCAGCTTCTGGCCGCGGCGCGAAGAGTCGCCGCCGCGGCGGCCGGACTCGATCTGGCGCAGCACGTCGTTGAGCTCGTCGCCGAGGAAGACGGAGATGATCGCTGGCGGCGCCTCGTTGGCGCCGAGGCGGTGGTCATTGCCGGCGCCGGCCGTCGTCATGCGCAGGATGTCGGCGTGCATCTCGATCGCGCGGATGATCGCCATCAGGACGGTGAGGAAGATCGCGTTTTCGCGCGGGTTGTCGCCGGGGGTGAGCAGGTTGCGCCCGCCGTAGGCGATGGACCAGTTGCAGTGCTTGCCGGAGCCATTGACGCCCTCGAACGGCTTTTCGTGGAGGAGGCAGACGAGGCCGTTTGCCTCGGCGGTCTGCCGCAGGACCTCCATGATCATCATGTTGTGGTCGACGGCGAGGTTGAGATCCTCGAACATCGGCGCGAGCTCGAACTGGGCGGGCGCGACTTCGTTGTGGCGGGTCTTGGCAGGGATGCCGAGCTGCCAGAGCCTGCGCTCGACGTCGGTCATGAACTTGAGGACGCGCGGCTTGATGGCGCCGAAGTAGTGGTCCTCGAGCTGCTGGTGCTTGGCGGGCGCGGCGCCGAAGACGGTGCGGCCGGTCTGGAGCAGGTCGGGGCGCGAGAGGTAGTGGCTGCGGTCGACGAGGAAGTACTCCTGCTCGGCGCCGAGCGTAATCTCGACGTGGGCGCGCCTCTGGCCGAACATGCGCATCAGCCGCTCGGTGGCGCGGGAGACGGCCTGGATTGACCTCAGGAGCGGGGTCTTCATGTCCAGCGTCTCGCCGGTGAAGGAGCAGAACGCCGTGGGGATGCACAGCGTGGCGCCGTTCTCGTGGCGTTTGATGAAGGCCGGCGAGGTCGGGTCCCAGGCGGTGTAGCCGCGGGCCTCGAAGGTGGACCTAAGTCCGCCGGAAGGGAACGACGAGGCGTCGGTCTCGCCGCCGATGAGGTTCTTGCCGGAGAAGCGCTGGACGGCCTGGGCGGGCCCGCACGGCTCGAGGAAGGCGTCGTGCTTCTCGGCGGTGCCGCCGGTGAGCGGCTGGAACCAGTGGGTGAAGTGGGTCGCGCCCTTTTTGAGCGCCCAGTTCTTCATGCCCTCGGCGACGGCGTCGGCGATGGTGGGGTCAAACGGGGTGGACTTGCGCATCGTGGCGAGGAGCTTCGCCGCGACCGGCCTGGGCAGATGGCAGCGGATCGCCTTCTCGGAGAAGACGTCGGAGCCGTAGCTTTCTATGATCGGGTCCTTCATGACGGGCGCGTATTATACCATAATGGCGCGGCGGTTTGACACGCGGAGCGCCGTTTTGCTATAATACGCGCCAATCTGCGGCTGTCTAAGGAGGTTTTTCCCTGTCGCGGGGGCTTCGATTCTCGGAGCATGCCCATAGGAAATGGGCGCATTTTGACCTCCCGGCTCGCGGTAGCAAAACAAGAAAGCAAGAGAAAAAGATGAACATCGACAAGGCCGCCATCAAGAACGAGTTCCAGCGCCACGAGCGCGACACCGGCTCCAGCGAAGTGCAGATCGCCATCCTCACCAAGGAGATCGCCGCGCTCACCGAGCACCTGAAGGCGAACAAGAAGGACCGCTCCAGCCGCTACGGGCTGCTCCGTAAGGTGCAGAACCGCCGCAAGCTCCTCGACTACCTCAAGCGCAAGGACGCGGCGAAGTACCAGGAGCTCATCAAGCAGCTCGGCATCCGTAGGTAGGGGTTGAAAGGTTCAGCTGTTCTGTTCGACTGTTCGGCTTCACGTGGATTGACAAACGGAAACAAAGAAGAGAAAGAAAAAAGCAATGCAAGGCACAAAGCAGTTCAAGGTCGACATCGCGGGGAAGGACCTCGTGATCGAGACAGGCCTCCTGGCGCAGCAGGCCGCCGGGGCCGTCACCGTCTCGTACGGTGACACGACCGTCTTCACGGCGGTCACCAACACCGACACGCCGCGGGAGGGCATCGACTTCTTCCCGCTCCAGTGCGAGTACCGCGAGAAGTTCTATGCCGCCGGCAAGTTCCCGGGCGGGTTCTTCAAGCGCGAGGCGCGCCCGACCTCGAAGGAGATTCTCACCGCGCGCATGTGCGACCGTCCGATCCGTCCGCTCTTCCCCGACGGCTACTACAACGACGTCCAGGTGAACTCGACGCTCATCCAGTCGGACGGCACGCGCGAGGCGGACTTCCTCGCCGTCAACGCGGCGTCCGCGGCGCTCCACATCTCGGAGATCCCGTTCATGGGCCCGATCGGCTGCGTCCGCATCGGCCGCATCGACGGCCAGTGGGTGATCAACCCCACCCACGAGCAGAAGGCTAAGAGCGACATCGACCTCCTCTACGCCGGCATCCGCGGCAAGTTCCTGATGATGGAGGGCTCCGCGAGCGAGATCAGCGACGAGGACTTCGTCGCCGCCCTCAAGCGCGCCCACGAGGAAGTCGAGAAGATCATTGACCTCCAGATCGAGATGCGCCGCGCCCTCGGCAAGCCCGACAAGGACATCAAGGACGTCCCGCAGCCCGCGGACAAGATGGACTTCATGCGCCAGGAGGGCGGAGAGACCCTCGCCGCCGCGCTGCTCATCAAGGGCAAGCTCGAGCGCCAGGGCAAGGTCTCGGCGATCAAGGAGGACCTCCTCAAGAAGGTCAGCGAGAAGTGGCCCGAGGTCGACGCCGTCGGCTTCGTGCACCTCTTCGACGCGCTCGAGATCGAGACCGTCAGGAAGAACGTGCTCGAGAAGGGCCTCCGCATCGACGGCCGCGCCCAGCACGAGATCCGCCCGCTCTCCGCGCAGGTCGGGGTGCTTCCCCGCGTGCACGGCTCGGCGATCTTCTCGCGCGGCGAGACGCAGTCGCTGGCGACGGTAACGCTCGGCACGAAGAAGGACGCGCAGGAGCTCGACTCGGTGACTGGCGGCGAGCCCTCGAAGCGGTTCATGCTCCACTACAACTTCCCGCCCTACTGCACCGGCGAGGTGGGCCGCCTCGGCTCCACCGGCCGCCGCGAGATTGGCCACGGCGCGCTCGCCGAGCGCTCGATCGCGGAGGTGCTGCCGGACGAGTTCCCGTATTCGATCCGCGTGGTGAGCGAGATCATGGGCTCCAACGGCTCGTCATCGATGGCGTCGATCTGCAACGGCTGCCTCGCGCTGATGGACGCGGGCGTGCCGCTCAAGCGCACTGTCGCGGGCATCTCGATCGGCCTCTTCACCAACGAGGACCAGTCCAAGAAGGTGCTCGTCACCGACATCCTCGGCGCCGAGGACCACTGCGGCGACATGGACTTCAAGGTCGGCGGCACGAGGAAGGGCATCACGGGCTTCCAGGTCGACCTGAAGCTCCGCGGCCTCACCTGGGACCTCGTGGAGGGCGCGGTCAAGGCGGCGCACGACGCGCGGCTCAAGATCATCGACTTCATGGAGACGATCCTCCCTGCCCCGCGCGCCGAGCTCAACAAGTACGCGCCGCGGATCGAGGAGATGCAGATCCCGGTCGACAAGATCGGCGCTCTCATCGGCCCTGGCGGCGCGAACATCCGCGGCATCGTGGAGTCCACCGGCGCCCAGATCGACATCGACGACGACGGCAAGGTGGCAATCTTCGCGACCAGCCTCGAGTCGATGGAGGCCGCGAAGCGCGAGGTCGGCAAGATCACCGCCGTGGCCGAGCCCGGCAAGATCTACGAGGGCAAGGTGACGGGGATCAAGGACTTTGGCGCGTTCGTCGAGATCCTGCCGGGGATGGATGGTCTCTGCCACATCTCCGAGTTCTCTGACAAGTTCCTCCGTTCGATGGAAGGCGTCTGCAAGGTTGGTGACGTCATCAAGGTGAAGTGCCTCGACGTCGACGAGCGCGGCCGCATCAAGCTGAGCCGCAAGGCCGCCATGGCCGAGCTCGACGCGCAGGCGAAGTAAGGAGCCGAACGACATGAATTCCAAGCTGCTCAAGGCCGCGCTGGAGAAGATCCAGTCCGTCCCGGTGCTCATCAACATGGTCAGCAAGCGCGAGCGCGAGCTCATCAACGGCGCCAAGCCGCTGGTGAACCCGGACACGCTGCTGACCGACGAGGCCCGCGCCAAGCACTACACCGCGCTCGATGTCGACAAGTCTGACATCGCGCTCGCGGAGATCGCCCAGGGCAAACTCATCGCCCAGGTGGACTTCGACGCCATCGCCAAGGCGGAGGAGGCGAAGTCCCGCTGGAACATGAAGCACGCGAACGTGAACTCCCTCTACGCCGACTGAGGCGCGGGGGGCTTCGCTGACGCATACTCAAGGCCGCGGACGGATGAAAGCGAAGCAGTTCAATCCGGTCTTCGCCGAAAACCGCCGGGCCCGCCACGACTACGCCGTGCTCGACACCGTCGAGTGCGGCGTGGTCCTCACCGGCACCGAGGTGAAGTCGGTCCGCTCCGGCGGCGTCTCGCTCGCCGGCAGCTACGCCGCCGTCCTCGGCGGCGAGCTCTGGCTCCTCGGCTGCGACATCGCCGCCTACAAGTTCGGCAACCGCTTCAACCACGACCCCAAGAGCCGGCGAAAGCTGCTCGTCCACGCGAAGGAGGTGGAGGCGCTCAGGCTCAAGAGCGAGGCCAAGGGCCTCACGCTCGTTCCGCTCAAGTTCTACCTCAAGCGCGGGCGCATCAAGCTCGAGCTCGGCGTCTGCCGCGGCAAGCAGGCCCACGACAAGCGCCAGGCGCTGAAGGAGAAGGCCGTCCGCCGCGACCTCGAGCGCGGCTGATCCCGCCGTCTCGGCCTTTTTTGTGGTATAATACGCAGAACCATGAAAGAGACGAGAAGACAGGCGCGGGAGTGGGCGGTGCAGATGCTCACGGCGGCGGACCTCAACCCGGCGGCGGACCCGCAGTCGGAGGTGGATGCTTTTTGGGCGCAGCACGAGAGCCTCGACGCCGAGGACGGCGGCGACGGCGGCGAGAAAGTCCCAGCCTGGCTGAGGAAATTCGCCGACGAGCGCGTTCTTGGCGTCCTTGGCGAACTTACCGAAATCGACGCCGGGCTGGCGCCGCTGATGGAGAACTGGGACATCTCCCGCCTCGGCACGGTCGAGCGCGCGGTGCTGCGCCTCGGCGCCTGGGAGCTCCGCAGCACCGACATTCCCCGCGGCGTCGTCATCAACGAGGCGGTCGACCTCGTCAACTGGTTTTCGTCCCCCCGCAGCCGTTCGCTCGTCAACGGCGTCCTCGACAAGTACGCGAAGAGTCTCAAGCGATGAAGCAGGACGCGGCGTTCATGACCAGTGCGCTGGAGCTGGCGGCTCGCGGGCTTGGGCATACGCGGCCTAATCCGGCCGTCGGCGCCGTCGTCGTCATGGATGGCAGGATCGTGGGCAGGGGCTGGCACCGGAAGGCCGGCGGCGACCACGCCGAAGTCGCCGCGATCAAGGATGCGAGGCGGCGCGAGTGGGTGACTGTCGGCAGGGCGTATAGGACGGGCAGCCAGTTTCTCAGGGGTTCGACTTTGTATGTCACCCTGGAGCCGTGCTCGAAGCCGGGCCTGGTTGGCGCCTGCACCGACGCGATTATCGCGGCAGGAATCTCGCGCGTAGTCTACGCGCTCCCGGACCCCAACCCGAAGAACCGCGGCAAGGCGAAGCGCGCGCTTGCCAAGGCGGGCGTCAAGTGTGAGCGGCTAAGGGACGCCGAGGTCGAGCGCGCAGCCAGTTCGCTTGTCGCTCCTTTTGCCAAGCATGTGGCGACGGGGCTGCCCTACGTCACGGTGAAGATCGCGATGTCGCTTGACGGGAAGATCTGCGACGACCGTGGCCACGCCAAGTGGATTTCCTCTGCGGAGGCGCGCCGCTTCACTGGTGGGATGCGCGAAAGGGTGGACGCGATCATGGTCGGCGGCGAGACGATTCGCCGCGACAACCCGTCGCTTTTGAGCCATGACAATGCAAATCCAGACCTCCTGCGCGTCGTCGTCTCGAAGAGCGGCAAGCTGCCCAAGAACGCGCAGGTGTTCGCCGACGGCGCACCGAACAGGACGCTTGTCTTCGACGACGCAAAGAAGGCGCTGGAGGAACTCGGACGGATGGGTATCACGCATGTTCTCTGCGAAGGTGGACTCAAGCTTGCCCGCTCGCTTGCCGACCAGGGGTTCGTGGACCAGTGGCTGGCTGTAGTCGCGCCCAAGGTGATCGGTTCGCGGCCGGTCGATGCCGCGCTGTGCGGGGAGTTTTTCGCCGACGCGCCCCGACGCCTCGGCGGTGACGTCATTATGAACGTAAATTTCGGAGGATAATCCATGTTCACGGGGATAGTGCAGAAAGTCGGAACCGTGAAGCGCGTCTCGCGCGGCGCGGGGCTGGTCCTCGAAGTCGAGGCGGACAAGCCCTGGACGAAGCCGCTGGAAGAGGGTGAGTCGGTGGCGGTGAACGGCGTGTGCCTGACCGTCGCCAAGTGCAACGGCTCCCGCTTCACGGCGGACGTCCTTGGCGAGACCGAGGCGCGTACCGGCCTCGGCGAGCTCGTGCCGGGCGCGAAGGTCAACCTCGAGCGCGCGGTCCGGGCCGGCGACCCGCTGGGCGGGCACATCGTGCAGGGACACGTCGACGGCAGCGGCGAGATCGTCGCCAGGGAGAAGGCCGGGCGCGACTTCCGGCTCAAGATTCGCTGCGGACGCGTCCTCGCCGCGCAGTCGGTGCTGAAGGGCTCGATTACCGTCGACGGAGTCTCGCTCACCATCACCGCGATTGGCGACGACTACGTCGCGGTTGACCTCATCCCCACGACGGCGCGCGGCACCATCCTCGGCGCGAAGCGTCCGGGCGACAGGGTCAACCTCGAGGGCGACATCGTGGGCAAGTACCTGGCGGAGCGCGGCGCCGCGGCGACGGCCGCCGCGCCCGGCGGGATCACCGAGGAGGCGCTCGCGAAGGCCGGGTTTTCGTGACCAGGAAAATCATTCATGGAATGAACCGACAGAGTAAACGAAAGACGACTACCAAGGCCAGAATCGCGCTGCTGGCGGCGGCGGTCGCCATTGCCGTTGCACTTCTGCTTCTGCTTGGACCCGACGGCGCCACGAGTCCTGACTACAGCTCCTCTGGCAAGGAAGGTGTGGAGGTTGTGGCGAAGGATTCGCCGAAAGGCGCCGCCGAATCGCGGGAAATTTCCGCCGAGGACGATGTCGACGCCGGGGAGCCGGCGGGGGATGACGCCGACGATGAAGACGCCGACGAAGACGAAGACCCTGATGAGCACCTCGTCAATGCGTTCGACGCGCTCGTCGATAGCTGGATGGAGCCACGGGCAGGAGGGGTGTCGCTCGCGGACTCGGACGCCTTCGTCGCCGCGTTCAGGAAGCTGCCGGAGGAGCGGCGCGAGGAGTGTCTCCACCGCGCGCTCAACCTGGTGCCGGACGACAACGTGATGCTGTTGGTGGGGATATTGATGGACAAGTCGATCGACAAGGAGCTCGTCGAGCTCGTCTTCAACGACGTCCTCAACCGCGACGAGGAGGTGAAGAAACCGATTCTCAAGGAGATCTTCAAGGACAAGTCGCATCCATGCTGGGCCGACACCGCCTGGATCCTCGACGTCACCGAAGGCACCCCCGAGGAGGAGTAGCCGCGCTAACTGTTCTGTTTGAGGGTTTAAAATAGTGGGGACGGACCCCGGAATAGGTAATGACAGACATAGCCGTTGTAATCTTATCAAAGGACGAAAACCTCCACATTGGAAGATGCTTGGAGAAACTTGCGCCGCTAGAAGCGAGGCAAATCCTCGTCGTGGACTGCTACTCGACTGATGGCAGTGACAAGATTTCCGCAGACATGGGTGCGACAGTCGTTCAACACGAATGGCCTGGGCTTTATGCCAAGCAGTTCAATTGGGCGTTGGATAATCTGCCAATCAAGGCAAGTTGGGTACTGAGGTTGGATGCGGACGAGTATTTGTATCCGGAAACGATTGAAGAGGTGAAGCGCTTGCTGCCGAAATGGGACGGCGCGAAGGTCTCGGACGGCGTTTTGCCGCCGGACGTGACCTCTCTCTCTCTCTCTCGCGCGCGAGTTTTCTGCGGTCGCAAAATCCGGTTCGGCGGCACGGCGCACATTCCGATGGTGCGGTTCTTCAAATATGGCATCGGGCGTTGCCAGGATCGGGCGATGGATGAGCATATCGTCACCAGTTCAGGCCGCGACTACCGGCTGAAGGGCGAATTCGCCGACCATAATCTCAATACGATGGACTGGTGGCGCGAGAAGCATCGCGGCTATGCCAAGCGAGAGGCGGCAGATGCGTTTGCTGGCGAGCAGTTCAAGTCTTCGAAGAGTCTCTATTATCGCTTCCCGCCATATCTTCGCGCGTTTATCTACTTTTCTATCCGCTACTTTGTGCTCCTTGGCTTTCTCGACGGCTACGCCGGTTGGATGTGGCACTTCTGGCAGGGCTTGTGGTATCGCTGCTTGGTCGATCGGGAAATCGGGCGGATGAGGTGCTTGAATAGACGGCGAGGTTGATTTAATCCGAATTTACCATGGAATTCAGTCGGGATAGGAAATGGAAACCTCGAATATTTGATACATTATGTATTGGTTGAATAAGCGACATCCACTCTTGTCTTGTTTTGTAATTTTGTAATCTCTGGCCCACGGATTACAAATCCCTAATTCTTCGCACAGGTAGGCCGTAGGAGGCGACCTTTGTCCACAGGGCCGGGATGGCGTCGCGCCATCCCGGCCCGTCCTGCATATTTTGACTTTTTTGCAGATTCCCCCTTGACTTTT
>SFPL01000003.1 GCA_004551905.1 Lentisphaeraceae bacterium | reverse complement strand
CGGCAAAAGTCAAGGGGGAATCTGCAAAAAAGTCAAAATATGCAGGACGGGCCGGGATGGCGCGACGCCATCCCGGCCCTGTGGACAAAGGTCGCCTCCTACGGCCTACCTGTGCGAAGAATTAGGGATTTGTAATCCGTGCGCAGCAATCCGGGGGCGACGCATTTAAAGCAACACTCGTTTATAATGCGTGGATGATTCAGGCGTCGCCCTAATCTTCAATCTTCAATCAGCAATCTTCAATCTTCAGGGATTCGTCCACCCCGAATACCCGCGTTTTCGCATGCTCGCACCCATCATTCTTGCAATTTCAACCGTCTCAGCTTCGATCTCCTCGATGAATGGATCGCGCAGGAGCTTCCCCGCAAACCGCAGCCAGACGCGCGTCTCCTTGAGTTCCTTCAGTGCGACCTTCAACTTGTGCACCCTGAAATCTGTTTTCCTGTGACTATGCGCGTAGCCGCATAGCCGTTTTCTCGTCTTTTTCCATCAGATTATTCACTTACCCCCATGACTTTCCGCGAAACATAGTTATCATACACAATACTATAACTACTATTTCTCGAAACACGTCGACAAGAAGACGGCGCGGCGTCACTGCGACCGCCTCCCGGACATGAGCACCGCGTAGATGGTCGCGGTGACGCAGACTGGGGCGATGAAGATCGCGGTGACGGCCATCGCCCAGCCGGGCACGCCGAGGGGAAGAAGGACCGAGCAGACCGTGAAGAGCGACGCGGTATAGGCGATCTGCCCAGCCATTATCGCCTTCGGTCGTTTCGCCAGCGCGGCGAGTCCCTCTACGCGCGCTCGAACCGCGTGGATGACGGATATGAGCGAATAGATTCCGATGGCGAGGCGCGCCGTCCCGACGATGCGCGGCGGGACGTTCTGGTACGTGCCGAAATACCAGCCGCCGACGAGCGGAGTGGAGAACACGAGAGGCACGACGCCGAGGAGGAGTCCCGCGGCAACTGCATACACGAGCAGGTGCCTGTCGCCGGCGTACTCCGGCGGGAACTTGATCGCCACCGTCTGCATGCGGAGCGCGGCGAACGCCACCGGGTTCGCGACGCCGATGGTGACATAGTGGATGGCGAGCATGTCCTTCGGGTCGGCCGTCCTGCCGACGAAGGCCGCGATGACGAGCGGAGAGAGCATCAGCAGGAAGCCGCCGAGCGAAAGCGGAAGCGTGAAGCGGAACTGCTCGAGCGTAAGGCGGGGGATGCTCGGAAGCGACGGCGCGCCTTCGGACTGCGGCTGGTTCGGGAGCCGCGCGACGTAGGTCCGCGCGAAGAGCCAGGTCGCGACAAGCTCGATGCCGACGCCGAAGGTCAATGCCACGAGCCCCCACCACGGCCCGACCAGGCCCATCTGCGGAAAGACGACGGCAAGCGCGAAGGTCATGACCAGGCGGATGAACGTCGCATAGTTCGCCTTCGCGCTTTCGAGGTTGTCGAAGAGAACGACCATCGGGACGTTGCGGAGGAAGAAGAACCCGTTCATCACCACGCCATAGAGGAGCGTGCGCGACGCGATCTCGGCGAGCTCCGGCGGGAGCGCGAAGAGTCCCGAGAATATCCAGTCCGAGAACGGCGGCAGCGCGGCGATGCACTGGACCGCCAGGAGCGCTAACATCATCAGCGTGTTGAGCCGCCTGAAGGCGACGTAGCCCATCCAGGTTTTCGCAAAGACGAGTCCGGTGGTGATGAGCCCGCCGCCGATCGCGCCGATCATGAACATGACCATCTGACCCTGGCTGAAGGCAGTGAGCGCGTCGACGCCATGTTCGCTGTGCGTGACGATGCCGGCGACGAGCGGATACGCGAGCGACTGCGAGAACCCCTGCAGCAGCAGCGGCACGTAGAAGCGCGTGACGCCCCCAATGCTGAACTTCGCCCCGCTGTCCGGATCGGAACTCATGCAGCTACGAGCCGTGAACCGCCGTCCAGAACCGGTAGGCGATGAATCCGCTCGTAGACGATGTCCATCAGCACGGAGGCAGGTTCTGGAGCGCCTCGATGCGGTCGTCGATCGACGGGTGCGTCGACCAGATGGAAGTGTCACGCTTCGACGCAACGCCGAACGCCTTGAGCGAGTCGGGGAGGATGCCGGGCTGCAGGTTCCCGAGCCGGCGGAGCGCCGCGATCATCGGCCCGGGCGTGCCCAGGAGCCGCGCGCTGCCCGCGTCCGCCGCATACTCGCGCCGCCGCGAGAACGCGAACACCACCAGCGAGGCAAGGATGCCGAGCCCTACCTGCAGCACGACCGCGAAGAGGACGTATGCGCCGCCGTTGCCGCGGCGGTTGCCCTTGCCGCCGGAAAGCACCGAGGCCAGCACCCGCGAGAAGAAGAGGACGAACGCGTTGAGGACGCCCTGGACCAGGGTAAGCGTCACCATGTCGCCGTTCGCGACGTGGCTCATCTCGTGGCCGAGCACCGCCTTGAGCTCCTCCTTGGTCATCTGGCCCATGATGTCCGTCGAGACGGCGACGAGCGCGTGGTTCTTGAACGCGCCGGTCGCGAAGGCGTTCGCCGCGCCGGGATAGATCGCCACCTCGGGCATGCGCACGTTCGCGCGCCGGGCGAGGTCCTCCACCGTCGCCACCAGCCAGCGCTCGGCCTCGCCTTCGCTGCCGTCGATGGTCTTCGCCCCGCAGGCGAACTTGGCCATCTGCTTGGAGAGCAGCAGCGAGATGATCGAGCCGACGAAGCCGTAGACTACGGCGAAGATCAGGAGATCCGCGTATTCCGCGCCGAGCTGCTTCTCGAGGTCGGCGCCGAAAAACGCGCAGATGAGCTGCGACACGACGACAAGCGTGAGCAGCACCGCGATGTTGGTGACGAGGAAGAGGAATATGCGCTTCATGGCTGTACTTTGCCTCCGTTGACGGGTGTGATCAGTGGCCGGCGCGGTCGTCGGTCTTCTCGGGGAAGGACACCTTCACCCCGGCCTCGTCGATCGCGTAGCGGATGTTCGCCTGGGCGATCTTCATCGAGTCGTAGCGGAGGGTCAGCGTCTTCGCGGCCATGTCCCAGACATAGGAGTCCTTCAGCACCCCCTGGTACTTCGCGAGCGACTCCGCCACCTTCGCGCGGTCCGCCTCCTTGAGCTCCGGCATCAGCACCGTCATCTCGCGCACGTCCTCGCGGCGGCAGCCGCCGAGGGCCGCCAGCGCGGCGAACAAGACCAGGACAATCGCACTTCTCATCTTTCTGCTCCCTTCGGTGTTCAGGAATAGGTGGTTACGTCGCTGCCGGGCCCGAACGGCGACAGCTCCCTGAGGCCGCGGATCACCGGTCCGACATGCTCGAGCGCGTAGTCGATGTCCGCGTCGGTGTTGTAGCGCGAAAGCGAGAACCGCACCGAGCCGTGGACCGCGGTGAACGGCACCCCCATCGCGCGGATGACGTGGCTCGGGTCGAGCGAGCCGCTCGCGCACGCCGACCCCGTCGACACGCAGATGCCGAGGTCGCTGAGCCGGTAGGCGATCGCCTCGCCCTCGACGTACTCGAAGCTCACGTTGAGCGTGTTCGGGAGCCGACGCGACCTGTCGCCGTTGACGCGCACGTCCGGGCAGGTGGCGAGGATGCCCTGCTCGAGCCGGTCGCGGAGCCGCCAGAGGCGCTCGCCTTCCGCGGCCATGCCGAGCCGCGCCATCTCGCACGCCTTGGCGAGGCCCATGATGTAGGGGACGTTCTCCGTGCCGGCGCGGCGACCGCGCTCCTGGTGGCCGCCGAGCATGAACGGCTTCGCCTTCGTTCCGCCGCGGACGTACATGATGCCAATCCCCTTCGGCGCGTGGAACTTGTGGCCGGACATCGAAAGCATGTCCACCGGCACCTTCCTGACGTCCACCGGAATCTTGCCCGCCACCTGCACCGCGTCGGTATGGAGGATCGCCCCGTGCTCGCGGCAGATCTGGGCGATTTCCTCCATCGGAAATACTACGCCGGTCTCGTTGTTCGCCCACATCACGGAGACGAGCTTAGGCCCCTTGGACGCGAGCTCACGGCGGAGCGCGTCGAGGTCGAGGTTGCCGAGGCCGTCCACGCCCAGCTCCACCGTCTCGTGGCCGAGCGCCTTCAATCGGCGCACCGGCTGGAGCACGGCTGGGTGCTCAACCGCCGTGGTAATCACCTTGAGCTCGCGGCCGAACCAGTCCGCCGCGCCGCGGATCGCCGCGTTGTCCGACTCGGTGGCGCAGCCGGTGAAGACCACTTCGTCCGGGTCGGCGTTCAAGAACCTCGCCACCTCCTCGCGCGCGCGCTTGACGAAGCGCGCCACCCGGCCGCCGAAGGTGTGCATCGAGCTGGGATTGCCGTAGAGATCGCAGAAAAACGGCAGCATCACGTCGCGCACCTCGGGCGCGACCCGGGTGGTGGCGTTGTTGTCGAGATATACCGTCCGTTCCATAGGTTGTGTATTATACCAAATATCGGCACTCCGCTGACGTGGCAATTTGGTATAAGACCAAAATCGTGGTTCGTGGGGATGGATGTCACTTGAGGCGGAAGACGAGCTTGATGCGGGCGGACGACTCGACCGGCGAGCCGCCGGATTTGGCCGGAGTGAACTCCGCCGCCTTCACCGCGCGCACTGCGGCTACGTCCAGCTCCGGATGGCCGGAGGACACCGCCACCGTCACGGACGGGACGCGGCCCGCCGCGTCCACCGTCAACTCCAGCGTCGTCACGCCTTCGATGCCACGGCGCCTGGCCTCGGCCGGGTAGTTGGGACGGATCGTGCGGCGCGGACGCGGCGGCGCGTCGACCTTCGCCTGCCGCGGCGCGGCGGCTGGCGCCGGCGCGGACTCGGCCACCGGCTGGTCTGGCCGCGGCTCCTCGACCTTGGCCACTTCGGGTAGCGGACGCACCTCGGTCACCGGCTCGGCGAACGCGACGGCGTCCGGCTCGACCGCCTCCAACTCCGGCTTCTCCTCCGGCGGCGGCAGCTCCCTGGGGCGCTCGGGATGGGACGGCGACACGGGCGGCGGCGTGGGCGCAGCGGCGGCGGAGTCGTCGTCCTCCTCCGCGAACGACAGCTCCACGCTCGACAGGTCCAGGCGCGCAAGCTCGCGGTCGCCGGAAGCGCCGAGCCACCAGGCGAGCGCAAGCGCGAGCGCCGCGTGGACGGCCAGCGAGGCGGCGATGGCGGCGAGGAAGCGCATCACTCCCCCTTCACCTGGAAGCTCGCCTTCTCCACCCCGACTGCCTTCAGGTCGGCGACAAGACCGATGCCGGTGCCAAGCGACGCCTTGCGGTCGCCGGAGACGAGCACCGGCAGCTTCGCCTTCGCGTCGTTGAGCGCCTTCACCCTCCGCACGATCTCCTCGCGGTCAAGGTCGAGACCGTTGAGCTGCATCGTGTCGTCGGCGCGGATGGTGATCACGATCCGCTCGCCATTCTCGCGCGCGCCGGCGGCGGAGGGCAGATCGACCTTGAGGCCGCGGTGCACCGCCATGTCGAAGATGCAGTAGATGAAGAACACCAGCACCAGGAACATGACGTCCATCAGCGACGTCAGCTCCAGCCTCGGCGGTCTCGTCTTCCTGCCCATTGCGTCCATCCCCTATTTCCAGACCCCAAGCAAAAGATACGGCAGCACCTGCTTCTCCAGGGTGACGTCGAGGTCGAAGAGCGCGTTGCCGGCGAAGCCGAACTTGCGGGTGAGGTTGATCTGGTCGATCACCTGCCGCGCGTCGAGCCGCGACTCGTTCGCCGTCACCCCGATGCCGACGATCGTACGCCGCGCCCGCGACTTCTTCGACGCCTGCTGAACCAGCAGCTCGGTTAACTTCAGCGTCGACTCGGTGTAGTCCATCGGCGCGACGTAGTCCACCACCCCGGCGTCGAGCCACGCCGTCCAGTCCTGCCCGACCGACGCCACGCACTTCGGGTAGCTACCGTAGACCGCCGCGGTCAGCCACTTCGGACGCGGCGCGCGCCGCCGCGCATCGGCCACGAACCGGGTGACGTGTGCGGCCGCGTCGGCCGGGCGCACCGTCCCCTCGCCCCAGCGCACGAAGTCGAGGTGGACGCCGGCGACGGCGTAGCGGGACGACATCTCGGCCACCGCCGCGAGCAGGTACTCGCGCACCGCCGGATTCGCTGGGTCGAGGTATTCCGAAAACCCGCCGCCGGTCTTCTTCAGCAGCCACCCGCGCCGGCGGAACGCCTCGACGCGATCCGGCGTCGCACGGGACGAGGTGAAGGCGAGCAGCCAGGCGTGAACCCGGATTCCGGATCCCTTCGCCGCCGCGACGCACGCGGCGAGCTGGTCGCCCTCCTGCTCGAACGTCTTCGAGCGCGGCAGCACCGTGGACGGGTAGTGGGCAAAGCCGGCGCCGGCGACGTTGACGAAGATGTCGGTCACTTTGGCGGACTTGAGGAGCGCAATCGTCTTCGGCCAGTTGCCGGGATAGAGCCCGCAGCCGCTGTGGTCCCACACCGCCCTGATCTCGCCCTGGCGCGGCGCCTGACGCGCGGCATACGAGCGCAGCTCCCGCGCCTTCGCCTCGACCCGCGCCTGATGCGCGGCATAGCTCCAGCGCTTCGGCTCCACCGAGCCGACCAGTGCCCCGACGAGCTGCGCCTTGAGGTCCTCGTCGCCGTCGGCAGAGAGGATGTGGG
This sequence comes from Lentisphaeraceae bacterium, assembly GCA_004551905.1. GTDB lineage: Bacteria > Verrucomicrobiota > Kiritimatiellia > RFP12 > UBA1067 > UBA1067. Next base: position 11,323 of record SFPL01000003.1, on the reverse strand, counting down.
TCATCCAGTAACCGCCGCCGGTGGCAATCCACGCCGGCTCGCCGGTGGCGCGCCCGCGGCGGTCGGTCCAGGTGGCGAGCACCCGTCCCTTGCCGGGCTTGGGCGCGGCGCGCAGGAGCACCGACGAGGTCTGGCGAATCGCCGCGGGCAGTCCCTCGGGAACGCGCGAGACGAAGTCCATGCGGCTCCACGCGCCCGGATACGGCGTGGCGGCGTAGCCGTTCTGCTTCACGTCCATCAGGTCCGCGAGCGCCGTCGAGGCGGAGTAGAGCACCACCAGCTTGCCGCCGCGCGCACGAAACGACTTAAGCGCGCGCATTTCGTCCGCCGAAGGATTGCTTAGCCCGACGAGGAAGGCGACCTTCTCCTGCGCGAGCTGAGTCCCCATCTGCGCCGGAGCGACCGTCCGCACCGGAATCTTCTCGCCCTCGAGCCAGCGTTTCAAGTGTCCGGCAAGCGAGGCGTTGTAGCCGGTCGGCTGCGACACCACGGCTACGGCCAGCAACAACGAGCTAAGCAAGGTCGGGCCTCCTTTGCGCCGTGAGGCGACGCGACTGGGCCGCGCGCCAGGCTTCGATCTTGGCGTGGTCGCCGGAGAGCAGCACCTCCGGCACCTTCATGCCGCGGAAATCCGGCGGCTGGGTATACTGCGGAGACTCGAGCATTCCGCCGCGGCCGAAACTTTCCTCGGCCGTCGCTGCGGCGCCGCCGCCAAGCACGCCCGGAACCAGGCGCACCGTAGCGTCAGCCATCGCCGCCGCCGCGATCTCGCCGCCGGTCATCACGAAGTCGCCGACCGAGAAGATGTCGGTCGCCAGCGTCTCGATGCGCGCATCGAAGCCCTCGTAGTGCCCGCACATGAAGACGACATGGCCCGCAGCGGAAAGCTCGCGGGCGTCGGCCTGGACGAACGGACGGCCGGCGGGCGAGGTCATCACCACCCGCGGGCGCACGCCCTCCGGCGCGGCGGCGAGACAGGCCTCAACCGCGGCAAACCACGGCTCGCAGCGCATCAGCATTCCGGGACCGCCGCCGTAAGGACGCTCGTCGGTCTTGCGCCAGCGGCCGACGCCGAAGTCGCGGAGGTCGACCATATTGACCTCGCACAGACCCTTCTTCACGGCGCGCGCGACAATGGACTCCGTCAGGAATCCACTGAACATCCCCGGTTGGACGCTGATGATGTCGATCCTGAGCATTGGCTCCCCGCGGAATCCTACCCCTTCACCTTGAAGCCGGTGCCGACGAACTGGGCGACGTCGCGCCCAGCGTCGTCGGAGACGTCGACCACCACCACGCAGGAGGTGCGCCCGTCCTTGCGCCAGCGGGACTTCGCCACCAGCCGCTCGCCCTTCGGCGCGGCGAGGTAGTTGACGCTGACCTGCTGGGCCACGGTGACCCGCTCGCGGTCGTTGGTGAGCGTGGCAAACGCGAAGTCGGCGAGGGTGAAGATCGCCCCGCCCATCACGCCGCCGTAGGCGTTGCGGTGCCGCGCCGAAAGCGTCATGCTGCAGACGGAATGCTCCGCGTCCAGCTCGTCGATCGCCATCCCGTTCTCGGTCGCGAACCTATCGTTGGAAAAGTACTCCCTCGCCTCCTCTATGTCCTTGAATCCGCCCATGCGGCCTCCTTTCGGAGGTGTATTATACCAAATTGGCTATACCTTTATCTCGCCGTCGACCGCGGTGGCGCGGATGGTCGCGCCGGGCAGGTAGACGCCGGAGACGATCTTGCGGGCGATCGGGTTCTCAAGGTCGCGCTGGATCGCGCGCTTCACCGGACGCGCGCCGTAGGCGGGGTCGTAGCCGTCGCGCATCACCACCGCGCGCGCGGCGTCGTCCACCTCGAGCCGGAAGTCCTGCGCCGCCAGACGGTCGGCGAGCCCCTTGATCTGCAGGTCGACGATCTTGCCGATCTCCGCCTCGGTGAGCGGCGAGAACTCCAGCACCTCGTCGAGCCGGTTGAGGAACTCGGGGCGGAAGATGTCCTTGAGCGCGTCCTTCGGCGCGTTCGAGGTCATGATCACCACCGTGTTCTTGAAGCTCACCGTGCGCCCGTGGCTGTCGGTGAGGCGGCCGTCGTCCAGCACCTGCAGCAGCAGGTTGAAGACGTCGGGATGCGCCTTCTCGATCTCGTCGAGCAGCACCACCGAGAACTGCTTGCGCCGGACGGCCTCGGTGAGCTGGCCGCCGTCTTCGAAGCCGACGTACCCGGGAGGAGCGCCGACGAGCCGCGAGACTGCGAACTTTTCCATGTACTCCGACATGTCGAGCCGCACCATCGCGTTCTCGTCGTCGAAAAGCTCCTGCGCGAGCGCCTTGGCGAGCTCGGTCTTGCCGACGCCGGTCGGCCCGAGGAAGAGGAACGCGCCGACCGGGCGGTTCGCGTTCTTCACACCGGCGCGCGAGCGCAGTACCGCGTCCGCCACCGCCTGCACCGCGGCGTCCTGGCCGATCACGCGCCGGTGCAGGGTGTCCGCGAGCCGGACGAGCTTCTCGCGCTCGCCCTCCACCAGCTTCGCCACCGGCACCCCGCTCCAGCGGGACACCACCTCGGCGATTTCGTCCGCCGTCACCTCCTCGCGGAGGAGCGCCGTCCCCTTGCGCGCTGCCAGCCGCTCCTCGTGCTCGTGGAGGCTCTTCTCGAGCCCCGGGATGACACCGTACTGCAGCCGCGCCGCCTCGTTGAGGTCGCCCTCGGAGACCGCGTGCTCGTGGCGGCGGCGCGCGTCGTCGAGCTGGGCGCGCACCTTGCGCACCTCCTCGATGGCGCCCTTCTCCTCCTTCCACTGCGCGGTCATCGCGTCGGACTTCGACTTGAGCTCCTTCAGCTCCACCTGCAGCTCCTCGAGCCGCTTCTTCGAGTTGGGGTCCTTCTCCTTCTTCAGCGCGATCTCCTCGATCTCCAGCCTCCGGACGTGGCGCGAGATCTCGTCCAGCTCCTGCGGACAGGAGTCCATCTCGGTGCGGATGCGGGCGCACGCCTCGTCGAGCAGGTCGATCGCCTTGTCGGGCAGGAAGCGGTCCTGGATGTAGCGGGAGGAGAGCGCGACCGCGCTCACCAGCGCCTCGTCGCGGATGCGCACGTTGTGGTACTTCTCGAAGCGGTCCTTGATGCCGCGCAGGATCGACACCGCGTCCTCCTCGCTGGGCGGGTCGACCATCACCGGCTGGAAGCGCCGCTCCAGCGCGGCGTCCTTCTCCATGTACCGGCGGTACTCGTCGAGCGTCGTCGCGCCCACGCAGTGCAGCTCGCCGCGCGCGAGCATCGGCTTGAGCATGTTGCCGGCGTCGCTCGAGCCCTCGGTCTTGCCGGCGCCGACGATGGTGTGGATCTCGTCGATGAAGAGGATGATCTTGCCCTCCGAGTCGCGGATCTTCTTCAGCACCGCCTTGAGCCGCTCCTCGAACTGGCCGCGGTAGGACGCGCCGGCCATCAGCGCGGTCATGTCGAGCGAGAACACCATCCGGTCCCGCAGGCCTTCGGGGACGTCGCCGCGCACGATGCGCTGCGCGAGCCCTTCGACGATCGCGGTCTTGCCGACGCCCGGCTCGCCGATCAGCACCGGGTTGTTCTTGGTCTTGCGCGAAAGGATGCGGATCACGTCGCGGATCTCGGTATCGCGGCCGATCACCGGGTCGAGCCGGCCGGAGCGCGCCAGCGCCGTAAGGTCGCTGCCGTACTTCTCGAGCACATTCTCCTCGGTATCGGGCTTCTCATAGCTCATGTTCATGGTTGTCTCCTTTTTTTTAAATGCTGTCTGCCAAGAAGCACAGCAGAGCGCGTGCCACCGCGCGACGGCGCGGCGGCGGCCCGCCGACTGCGACATTTTGGCCCGACCGCGACTTTTCGCCCCGCAGCGTCGCGCACCGGCGCACGGGGTGGACGCGCATCAGCGCCCCGGCGCCCTGCCGACGATGACGGCGCCGGTGAACTCCATCACGCCGCCGCGCTTCGGACGGGCGAGGGCCTTCAGCTGCTCGAGCCCGCGGCGAAAGCCGTCGTCGTCCGCGGCGGACATGGAGATGCGGTCGAACTCGAGGTCGAGGCGGTAGGAGCCCTTCTCCATCGACGCGTCGCGCGTGGCGAAGACGCGGCGGAAAGAGTCCCGACTGTCGTTAAGGTCGAACTGGAGGACGCTGAAGTTGAGCGGATTGTCGAGCATCTTCGCAAAGTCGAGCCGCTTGCCGTTCTCGGACTTGAGCGATTCGTAGCGCGCACCGGGCAGCAGGTCCGGCACCGGCTTGAAAAGCGGGCCGAGCGGCGCGGCGTTGACGCCGCGGCGGACGAGGTCGTCGCGGATCTTCTGCATCCTGGCCATGAAGGCCGGGATGTCTTTCGCAGGGCCGTTCCTGAGCACGTCCGCGAGCGCCGCAAGACGCGGCCAGGTGCGCCAGTCGGCCGCCTTCTGGTCGGTGACAAGCTCGGTCCACAGGTTCCCCTGTCCGCCCAGGATGTGCTTGCGGCAGTCCTCCGGCACGTCTGCGCACGGATCGAAGCGGGCGATCTTGGCGACGGTGAGGAGGACTCCAAACGGCTGGTACTCCTCCGGATCGCCCTCGAGCCCCTGCACGTAGTCGAGGTAGCAGAAGGTGTCGGGGCTCATCACCACGTCAAAGCCCTTCTTCGCCGCAGCGACGCCGTAGGACGCCCCGCGATAGCTCTGGATGATGACGCTCCGCGGCAGATCGTCCCAGGTCGCGAGCTCGTCCCAGCCCATCAGCCGGCGGCCCTTCTTCGCAAGGTAGTCCGCGAAGCGCTTCGTCGCCCAGCCCTGGAGGTCGTGGGAGCTCTTGAGCCCCAGTTCCTTGATACGCGACTGGCAGTCGGGGCACTTCTTCCAGTTCGAACCCGAGCACTCGTCGCCGCCGATGTGAATCACCTCGCCCGGGAAGAGCTCCGCCACCTCGTCCAGGATGTTCTCATACATCTCGAACGTCGATTCCTTGCCGAGGCAGAGTTCGCTGCAGTTTCCGATGCCGGTGCAGCCGAGCTCCGGATAGGCGGAGATGGCGGCTCCGGAATGTCCGGGGATGTCTATCTCGGGCACGATGCGGATGCCGCGCGCGGCGGCATAGCGGACGATGTCGCGCACCTGGTCCTTGGTGTAGAAGTACGGGCCGTAGTCGCCGTCCACCACGTCGAGGAACATCGTCGAAGAGCGCTTCGACGACGCCTTGCGGACGGCGCCGACCGAGGTGAGCTTCGGGTAGCGGTCGATCGCGAGCCGCCAGCCGTTGTGGTCCGTGAGATGCCAGTGGAAGACGTTGAGGCCGTGCTCGTGCATGAGGTCGAGCGTCCGCTTTACCTCGTCCACCGTGAAGAAGTGGCGGCTGACGTCGAGCATGTAGCCGCGCCAGGCGTACTTCGGGGACGGCTCCGCCGACCCGCAGCTCCTGCACGCCGTGAACGCCAACACCCCCGCGACCCCGCACAACGCGAGCGCGGCAAACAGCATCTTTCTCATATCTTGGCTCCTCTTGGACATATAGGATTGATTTTTGGCGGAATTATACCATATTCCGCCCCGCCTGTGTGGCGAGTATCTGTTGTAAGATTACGGTGCGGACGAAATCAAACTGCACAACTGCTAGCGCATCCGCGTTGCGGACGGCCTCCGCCCGGGTGATATTCGGAAAGTGCCGCGGAAACTACTCCGCGAGCGCCTTCTCGGCAATCTTCGTATGGCCAAACTTCCGAAGACCGATGATAAAGACGTCCTGCGCCGTGCGGCATGTGTCAAGGAGGCGGGCGCGCCGCCCCTGCCGCCATTCCTGAAGCCCAAGATAATAGAACTTCCGCATGTCGTCGGCGATGATGAACGGCGTGATGTTGTACTTGAGGCATTCCTTGAGGAGGATCAAGCGCCCGACGCGGCCGTTGCCGTCCTGGAATGGATGGATCTGCTCGAAGCGCACATGCAAATCAAGCAGGTTCGCCAACGTCTTGTCGGCGCCCTTCCACCACGCGAGCAGTTTCGCCATCTCGCGGGGTACGTCTTTGGCGGGACACGTCTCCATTTCCCCGACCACGTTGTCGAGCCGCTTGTATTCGCCAACTGCGAACCAGTCCTTGCGGCTGTCGCTCGTCCCGCTCTTCAGGATTTCATGAAGCCGCTTTATGTATGCTTCCGTCAAAGCGGACGAGGCGGTCGTGATTACCCTGTCGACCGCGCGGAAGTGGTTTGCCGTCTCGACAATATCGTCGACGGGCACGTCCGCGCCGATTTCCCCAATCGTCTTCGTCTCGAATATCCACCGTGTCTGCTCGTGCGTGAGGCGGCTTCCCTCGATGTGGTTCGAGTTGTAGGTGATGTCGATTTGAAGGCGATGGTACAGTCCTCCGGAGATGCGTGAACTGCGCTCTGCCTCCAGGACGCCGAGAACTGTGGTGGGGAATGTCCGGCGGCGCTTGCGCTCTGGTTTGGAGGCATTGGCTGGTATCCGCCATTCTCCTCGCTCTAATGTAGCTCCGGCAATGCGGTTGTCGGCGCAATACGAGCGCACCTGACGGGGAGTTATTCCCCATCTGGCTGCAATCTCATCTATCGTCAGAAAATCCATCAACAAGCCTCCTTCGTGTTCTGCGGAAGTTTATCTCCCTCAATAGGAAGCATATCCAAGGGCAAACCGCATCCTGTTTTGCCAATATAAACTTCCGGCACGCCCATATATTCCGTTTTTCACCTCCATTTAAAAGCTTTGATGCGTATTATACCACATCTTCGGTCCAAACTGCCGCGCAAACTGCACCCCTGCTAGGGCATCCGCGTTGCGGACGACCTTTGGTCGGGGGATATGCGCAAGGTGCCGCGCAAACTGCCGCGGAGTCTGTCCCCGGCGCCGCTTCCGAATCAAGTGGTAGATTCCATTTTTTGGTGGACATCCGCCTAAAAATGGAATGACCGGCTCTCGAGCTTCTCCTCGCAAACTGCCGCGCAAATCGCCGCGGTGCGCCCGCGATGCTTACCCACGCCAAGAACATGCTAATGCTTTCTCGCCGCTCACGTAATCAAGCGGTGAATCATTGAGACGCTTGCGAACTTCGCGCCAGTCGGGCATGAAGCGGTCCATTAGCGCGACAAACTCTTTGCCGTGTGTGCGAGTCTTGAGGTGGCACAGCTCGTGCAGGATTATGTAGTTGAGCGCTTCCTTCGGCTTTCGGACAAGCTGGAGATTGATGATAATGCTCTCCTTTTTGGGGTTGCACTTGCCCCAGCTCCGCCTCATATTCATTATGGAGAACCGCCGGACTTTCAGCCCAGTCAGTCTTACCCAATGCGGCAAGGCGCGGTTTACCGCATCGGAAAGGAGCGAGCGCTCCCACTCCGTCATGTAGTCGCGACGTGACTTCTCGGTCGATTCCAGCGGCGCAAGCATGGTCAGCGTATTGCCGGAAATCTTAATTCCACCCCAGCCGTCCTGTTTGACGAGTTCAAGAAAATACTGTTCGCCCCAGAGATAATGGGTCTCGCCGGAGATGTACTTGCGCGGCGACTGTCGCCGCTGCGCAAGCATTCCGTTGCGTTGCCGCAGAACCCAGCCGAAGTTCTCCCGCACGAAAAACAGCACCTCCTCGTCAGACGCCTCTTTGGGCGCGCTGACGAGCACGCTGCCATCCGGCGGTTCGACATACAGGTGCATGTGCTTGATCGCCTTTCGGCGAACCGCAACTTGCACATCTCCGACTTTCAGCTCCACTTCGCCTATGCCTCCTGAGCTTCAAGTATCTTATACACTTCTTCAACCTTGTCGTCGTCCTTGAGAACGGCAAAAAGTGCGCTCTTGATCTGGTTCTGCTTGGCGATGTTGTACTTGAAGCCTTGCAGCTTGGAGCCAAGAAAAGCCTTGTGCAGGGCAAGCGTCAATCTCTCGTCCTCGCCAAAGTTGTCGTAGAGCGCCTCCTTGACGGGCGATCCGGCAATGGATGCAGGATAGCGACCAGACACGGATGGATTCTTGATCTCCTCCGCAAGCTTCTTGTATTCCTCAAGGAGCTTCTTGTATTCGATCACGCCGGCCTTGCGGTCTTCGATGAGTTTCTTGAGGACGACGGACATCCTCTCGAAGAACGCTGGGTTCATGAGCCTCTTGTGGACGAGCTCTTTCGCCGCATTGTTCTCTATCGTCTCGGCAACATTGTCCTGATCCTCCTTCGACAAGGGCTCGGACTCGTCGCCACTTGATTTATCGTCAATGAAGTCCAAGAGGGAGAAGTCATCGAGGATGGTCAAACGTTCGCTCTCGCCGGCGGCGATGTAGGTGTCGATGAGATAACGCATGTCCGGCTCGTAGGGCTTGAGGTCGAGGAAGTCGCCACTCGCCTGGCCGATGTCGTTGCGAAGCTCGAGATAGAACTTCACGCGGGCGGCGTAGAAATCCCTGTCGGATTGCTGCACCTTTGCGCTTTCCATGCGAGGAGAGAACACGGCATACGCTCGGACGAGAGCACCGACAAGGCGGTAGAGCCTCTCGCGTCTCTGTCCGTATTGCGTATCCTCCTCGGGCGTGTCCGCGCCCTGGCAGCCAAAATACGCGCGGTACTGCGGGCCCTGTGCCGGAGGCTCGACTCCCTCGCAAAGCGCGGCAAGCGCGGCAAGGATTGTCTTGAACCGTTCGCTTGATTCCTTGACGACATTCTTGACGAAGCCATCCACATCCTCCGCATCGTACCCTGCGAACGCCTTGTCGCTCGAGTACATCGCAAGGGAATCCTGCAAGTCTCCGAAGAGCTTGCGGTAATCGACAATGTAACCGAAGTCCTTGGTCTCGTCGTCAAGCCTGTTCACGCGGCAGATTGCCTGAAAGAGCCCATGGTCCTGCATGTGCTTGTCGAGGTAGAGATAGGTGCATGGCGGCGCGTCGAATCCAGTCAGAAGCTTGTCCACGACAATGAGAAGCTTCATGTTGGCCGGCTCTTCCACGAACTGCCGCTTCGCCTCCTTCTCGAAGTCATCGACCTTCCTGGCGATGGACTTTACGTCTTCGCCCGGCTTGACGCCAATCATCTTGCAGTAGGTGTCGTACTTGACCTCCTCATCCGTCCGGTGTTCTGGATCGACCACCGAAGTAGAGATGTCCCTAGGAGCAGGAACATACGATGAGATAACTGCACACCCCTTGAACTCGTGCTCGTGGAATAGGTTGTAGAACTTGCAGGCGGTGAGGATGTCATCGGCGACAAGCATCGCGTTGCCAGCACCGTTCATGAGCCGCGGCTTCGTGGCGAAGTCGAGTATAATGTCCTCAACAATCTTGCCAAGACGCGACTTTGAGGATACGACATTCTGCATCGTAGCCCATTTCTCCTTCAGACGCGCCTTTGCCCTGTCGGTGAGCCCAACGGTCTTGGCCTCAAACCAAGCATCGATTTCCTTCTGAGCGGTAACATCCTGCGGGATGTCGCGCGCTTCGTAGCGAAGGTCGAGGACGACGCCGTCGCGCACGGCTTCAGGGAACTTGTAGGTGTGGATATAGGGGCCGAACACCTCCATCGATGTCTTCTTGTCCTTCTTCAAGAGCGGCGTTCCTGTGAAGCCTACGAGGATCGCATCCGGCATGATTGCCTTCATCGCCTGATGCAAAAGACCGGACTGTGTGCGATGGCATTCATCGACAAACACGGTGAAATTGCCCTTGACCTTGAACCCCGCAGGAAGCGCGGCTTTTAGTTCCTCGATGTACTTGGCTACAGCCTCTTCATCGAGCTTGTCCTCGGATTCGTCCGCTTTGCCAGAGCGCTTGCCGAACTTGTGGATAAGCGAGCAGATGAGGTTGCCGCCCGCCGTGTCGTTGATGGCGTCAATCAGATCCTTGCCGCTCTTTGTTCGGCGAATCTTCTCGTCAACGCCGATGAAGAGCTTTTCGATCTGGTCGTCAAGTTCTTCGCGGTCAGTGACGATAAGGACGCGTCCGTCGCTGTCGCGCTCGATGACGTGTTTTGCGAGTAGCACCATCTCGATAGACTTGCCGGAACCCTGAGAGTGCCAGACGATTCCGCCTTCGTGCTTCGCAGTGCGTGCGAGGGCGCGCTTGGTGCCGTAGTACTGGCTGTAGCGAGCAACTTTCTTCTTGCCTCTGTCGAATATCGTGAAATTTCGGATGAGGCTCAGGAAACGCCGTGGCGAGAACATCCCGTAAACCTGCCTGTCGAGTTTCTCGTCAAACTTGGCCGCCTCTGTCTCAATTTGCACATCCACAGGGTCACGCTCGTCCAAGTGCTGGTCGAATCCATCGTGTCTCCATTCGAGATATTTCTTCGCCGGAGTGCCAATTGTGCCGTATCTTAGCCCCTCGCTGTTGTTGCCGGCCGTGAGAAGCTGCATAGTCGTGAAGAACGGCATGATGAACATCTCCTTCGTGTGATTGGCGATGTTCTGGGCGATTCCCTTGACGACCGACACGCTCGCGCGCTTGAGCTCGATGAGGCCGAGTGCAATGCCGTTCACATAGAGAACGAGGTCTGGGCGCTTGTCGTAGAGTCCCGCGACCGTCACTTCCTCCGCTATCTGGAAATCATTGTTGGAGACATCATCCCAGTCGATAAGCATAACCGTCTTTATCGCGCCCTTCTCGTCCAGGACCTTCGCGCCGTATTTCAGAACTGAATAAACGGCTTTGTTTGCGGCATAAAGCCCCGACGAGAGATCCCTCGCCTCCGACTGAAGCTTCACGATTGCCGCGTCCGCAAGGCGTTTCGAATATAGCGGCTTCCCTTCAATATCTTTTCGGTTGAGGAGATTCGCTCTGAGAAGTTCCGGGATGATGTTGGAGTTGTCCTCTTCGGTCTTGTTGCCGAGGTACTCGTAGTTGAGATGCTGCTCAAACATCTCAATGAGCCGGGCCTGCGTGGCAAGTTCCGGCGCGCCAATTGGGGTTGTAGTATCTTTCATAGTTCTTCTCCTTTCGCTTCTTCACTTTGATCTGGCACTTGCGCGGCCACAGAATCATCCTTCTTCCTTTCCTTAAGGTCTTCAATCATCTGTTTCACCTTCTCATTGTATTTATCATAATCTTCTGTCAAAACATGCGGCTTATAATGTCCAGTTGCAAAAAGACGAAACTCGCGACAGAACTCTTCGAACTTCTTCGTTAAATCTGTAAGCGTTCGTTCCTCGCGATGAATAAGATGCTCATAGATCGAATAGTCCAACACATATTCAGATTCATACTTCTCGCCCCACTCCGATTCATATCGTACGATACAACGATACATCATTGACGGGCATTCTTTCTTAATGTTATCCCAATTCCCAATATCACACGCATACTCTTTCTGCGGCACCAATACCGGGATCATCTTATCCAAAAAGCCAATTGGCTTT
>SFPL01000031.1 GCA_004551905.1 Lentisphaeraceae bacterium | reverse complement strand
CTGTCCCCGTCGGCATCCCGTCGGGTGGCTTGTCATGCCCTGAACAGGCGGTGCCGCAGGGTCTCGTCGCGCAAAACCGCTTACAAATGTCCACGGCGGCTCGGCGCAGCCGAGACGACGGGGGTATTTGTAATCCGTGGAAAACGCCCGGCGCGCTTGCGTGGTGCGGGGTAAATATGGTAAAATACACAAACTTTTCAACTGAAAGGAATCAAGCAACATGAAGATGACATGGCAGCCTTCCAAGATCAAGCGGAAGAGGAAAATCGGCTATCGCGCGCGTAAAGCGACGAAGGGCGGGCGCAAGGTGCTTGCGCGCCGTCGCGCCAAGGGGCGCAAGCGTCTGACCCAGGTCTGACAGCGATTATCCAATGTCCACGCGGCTCCCCGGCGCGAAGTACAAGCGTGTCTTCGACCGGGGGCGTCCCTTGAGGGGACGTCTCCTCGCCGCGTGGCGGCTGGAGTCAGCCGACGCCGACCGACAGGCCGGCGTCGTGGTTTCCAAAAAGACCTTTCACGACGCGGTCGACCGCAATCGCGCGAAGCGCCTTATGCGCGAGGCGTTCCGGCTGCTGGTGAAGGGCGGCGTCGTGCCCGGGCATACCGAGTGGGTGTTCGTCGCCAGGCGCGCGATCGCCGGGAAGAAGGTGCAGGATGTTGTCCAGGATATTGCAGCTTTTTGTGAGGGCGTACCAGGCGACGCTTAGTCCGCTCTTCGGCGACTGCTGTCGGTTCACCCCCAGCTGCTCAAACTATATGCTAGAGGCGCTCAAGGTGCATGGCGCGGCGAAAGGGACACTGCTGGGGCTTTGGAGGATTTTGCGGTGCCATCCGTTCGGGGCGAAGGGCCACGACCCGGTGCCGCCGAAGGGATGTTGGAGGAACTGAAGATGAACAAGAGCGAAAAGATAATCTGTCTGCTGCTGGGCGCGGTTCTCGCCTGGTACATCTGGGGCGAGTTCGGCCGCGCCAAGGAGCGCGCGAAATACGCGGCGGAGCATCCTGCGGCGGTTGCCGCCGCGACGAATGCCGCGGCGCAGGCCGAGGCCGCGCGGACGGAGTCCGCCGCCGGTGAAGAGTCCAGGGTGCCCGCGGCGGTAGAGCCAGCCCAGGCGAAGCCGTCGGTGCCGGAGCGGGTGGTCGTGCTCGAGAACGAGGAGCTCAAGCTGGAGCTTTCCACCTGGGGCGCGGTCGTCAAGAAGGCGACCTTGAAGAAGTACGCGAAGGACTGCGGGGAGATCTCCGACGAGAACCCTCCAGTCGTCTTTGACTTCGCCGACTCGCCGCTCGGCGCAGGCGCGGTGGTCGAGGCGTTCGAAGTCACGGAGGAGGGTGCCGATTCCGTCCGCTTCGTCAACGGCGAGAAGTCCCGCACCATCCGCCTCGGCGCGGGCTACCGCATCACCCTCGACGACGACGGGATCGGCGGGGCGGTCTCGCTCGGGCAGATGCGCATGGGAGACTCGAAGAACGATCTTCTCTCGGTCGACAGCTGGGCGATGGACGCGGGCAAGGGCAAGCCGGGCGTCATCCACCACTGCGAGGGCGACTCCCTTCTCAAGGGCTATCTCGTCGGCGGGCTTTCCGGCGGCTGCAGCGGCTCGAAGAGCGCGGCCGGGATGCCGGCGGAGACTTTGGTGAAGTATCCCGGCGCGCAGCAGTGGGTGGCGGTCAAGAACCGCTTCTTCGTGACCGCGTTCTGCTCGTCAACCGCGGCCAACGCCGGCTTCGACGCGAAGGTCGCGCGCGACATCGGCTCCGCCAGCTACCGCCCGGCGTCCGTCTCCGCCAGCGTCATGCTCACAGACGACGCGGCAAAGCGCACGAGCGTCTTCTACGTCGGCCCCAAGAAGCAGTCGCTCCTTTGGGACCTCGGCATGAAGGACGTGATGGAGTTCGGCATGTGGCGGTGGATCTGCTATCCGCTCGTCTGGGTGCTCAACCTCTTCTACGGCTGGATTCCCAACTTCGGCGTCGCGATTATCCTCCTCACGATCCTCGTGCGGCTCCTCTTCTGGCCGCTTACCCACAAGTCGACGGTGGGCATGAAGAAGATGCAGGAACTGCAGCCGAAGATGAAGGAGATTCAGGCGAAGTACAAGGACAATCCGCAGCGCATGCAGCAGGAGACCTGGGCGCTCTACCGCGCCGAAAAGGTCAACCCCGCGAGCTCGTGCCTGCCGATGCTGATCCAGATACCGGTTTTCATCGCGCTCTTCAATGTCTTGAGGTCCGCGGTCGAGCTTCGGTACGCGCCGTTCCTCTGGATCGCCGACCTCTCCGAGCCGGAAGGGTTGTTTGCGAGCTGGTTCCCGTTCGGCGGGCTCAATCTGCTGCCGATCCTGATGGCGGTCTCGACCGGGCTCCAGAGCGCATTCACGCCTTCGACCGGCGACAAGAACCAGCAGCGGATGATGATGGTGTTCATGCCGCTGATGATGCTCGTCATGTTCTATTCGTTCCCGTCGGCGCTTTCGCTCTACTGGTTCCTCTCCAACCTCTTCTCGATCGTGCAGATGTGGATTATCCGCCGCCAGACCGCGAAGGAGCGCGCGGCGGCCGCGCCCGCGGTGGAGGTGATCGACCCGCCGGCGACGCGGCAGATGCGCCGCCACGGCGCCGTCCTGCTCGCGCTGGCGCTCGCGTCGCTCGCGCTCGGCACCTCCGCCCGCACCTTCGAGCTGAAGGCGTGGCGCGGCGAGACGGTGGCCGCGCGCCTGCCCGACTTCTGCGAGGCGGGTGCCGCGCCCGCGCCGCTGAAGATGCGTCTCGGCGCGATGCGGCCGGTGAAATTCGCCTCGGAGCCGGGCTCGCTGCGTCTTGAGGAGCGCTACGACCGCGTGGAGTGGGGCGGCGCAGGCGCGGGGCCGAGAGTGGTGGAGGTGTCGGTGCCGGCGGACGCTAAGCCGGGCGTCTACCGCTGCGGGATGATGGAGGTGAAGGTGCTCGACCGCGTGCTGCCGCCGCCGAAGGAGTGGAAGTACTACCTCGACCTCTGGCAGCACCCGTGGGCGGTCGCTCGCATTGCGGGCGTCAGGCCGTTCTCGAAGGAGCACTACGCGGCGATGCGCCCGGTCTGGGAACTGCTGGCGACGGCGGGGCAGAAGACGCTTACCGTGACCCTCCTTGACGAGCCGTGGGACCACCAGTGCCGCGACGCCTACCATTCGATGGTCGATGGAGAGTTTGAGCTCTTCGACGAATACGTGGAGTTCGGCCGCAGCTGCGGTCTCGGGCCGGACATCTCCTGCTATACGCTCTGCCCCTGGAAGCTCATGGAAAAGCCGGGCACGCCGGAGTTCGAGGCGCGCTGGGCGCCGTTCATCAAGAGTTTCGCCGCGCACCTGAAGGAGAAGGGGTGGTACGACGACGTCATCATCGCGATGGACGAGCGCGAGCCGGACCAGGTGAAGGCGGTGGTCGACTTCGTCCACCGCCACGCCCCGGGCCTGCGCATCGCGATGGCCGGCAACCGGAAGCCGAGTGACTTCAAGGGCATCGACATCGACGTCTATTCGCAGATACTCTCCCACGTCACGCCCGAGTTTCTTTCCGAGTGTGACGGCCGCCGCGAAAAAGGCTTCAAGACCACATACTACGTCTGCTGCTGGCCGGTCAAGCCGAACACTTTCATGGAGTCCGCCGGCGAGGAGCCGTTCTGGCTCGGTGCGTACCCTGCGTTTGCGGGAATGGACGGCTTCCTGCGCTGGGCGTGGAACAGCTGGCCGGAGGATCCGCTCGCCGACGCCGGCTACGGCGACTGGCGCGCGGGCGACACCTTTCTCGCATATCCAGGCGGCGAGCCGAGCTGGCGCTTCCTCGAACTGCGCAACGGCATAGCTGCGGCGGAGAAGGCGCGTATCCTGCGCGCGTCGGATGCGCCCGGCTTCGCGAAGGCCGCGGCGGCGTTCGACCTCAAGACGGCGCTGGACGGCAAGGCGGAATGGTGGAAGGTGCGCCGGGCCGTCCTTGATTTCGTCAACGCGGACTGAGGCCTGGGGAATGGGACGCTTCGAGCTCGAGCCGAAACTGAAGGACGAGATCCGGTCGCGGGTCCTGGGCGACGGGTTCATGAAGATCGTCCAGTCCGTCCGGCGCGGCGGCGCGGCCTTCCGGATCGCGATGCGACCGGTGGAGATCGGCGGCGAGCGGAAGTTCCAGGCGGAGATGACCGACGACGGCCAGGTGCAGGTGAAGAACCTCTCCGCGGCAGAGGCGGCCGCCGGGCTGGAGGAGATTCTCTACCAGAAGGGGGCTCGCGAGCTCCACCTGATGACTGGCAAGGGCGACCTGCATGTGCGGGTGACGAGAAAGGGGCGGGTCGTCGTCTCGCGCTCGGCCGAGATGGACCGAGAGGTAACGGTGATGCCCCACGACCGCGTCAAGCGTCTGCCGCTTTCGGCCTTCGACTCCTCGGCGCTGCTCAGGGCGACCGGCATCGCCGACGGGTCGGGCAAGGTGCGCGCGTCGATGCGCGGCATGTACGACCAGGTCAACGAGTTTCTGCGCATGGTCGGCGAGACAGTGCGCCACGATGGGCAGGGGAGCTTCACCGTGGTCGATTGCGGCTGCGGCAAGGCGTACCTCACGCTCACGCTCGCCTGCTATCTCGTCGAGGTGCTGAAGATCGACGGCGCGAAGGTGATCGGGGTGGACAGGCGGAGCGACGTGGTCGAGTCGGCCCGCCGCATGGCCGGACAGCTCGACCTCGGAGAGCGCGTTACCTTCGTTGAGGCGGACATCGCCGCGTTTGAGCCTCCGGGCGGCGCTGCGGACATGGTGGTTTCGCTCCATGCCTGCGACACCGCGACCGACGAGGCGCTCGCCAAGGCGGTGGAATGGAAGGCGAAGTGCGTCCTCAGCGCGCCCTGCTGCCAGCACGAGCTTCAGAAGGTGCTCGGACGCGGACGCGCCGCCGGAACCGACGCCTTCGCGGGGCTGCTCCGCCAGTCGATCCTCCGCGAGCGGCTCTGCGACATCCTCACCGACTCCTTCCGCGCGATGATCATGCGCATCCTCGGCTACCGCGTCCAGGTGGTGGAGTTCGTCTCGCCGGACGCGACCGCGCGCAACATCATGCTCCGCTGCGAGTCGGGGGTGAAGAGCGGACAGGCCGCGGCAGTCGGCGAGTACCTCGCGCTCAGGGACTTCTGGCAGGTGACGCCGTGGCTGGAGACGAGACTCGCGTCGATTCTCTCGAAGCATCTCGAAAGGTTCTCATGACCGCGGCGGAGCGAATCCCGCTTCTCGAAATGCGTGCGCGCATTGTTGCCGCGATACGCTCGTTCTTCGACAACCGTGGCTTCGTCGAGGTAGAGACGGCGGTGCGCATCGCCGCGCCGGCGCCGGAGGAGCACATCGACTGCCCGGTGGTGCCGCCGCCGGTCGTGCCGGAGACGGCGCGGGGAACGCCGACCACCTATCTCAGGGCGTCGCCGGAACTGCAGATGAAGAAGCTCCTCGCCGCGGGCATGGAGCGGATCTACCAGATCGGGTCGTGCTTCCGCGAAGGCGAGCGTGGGTCTCGGCACAATCCGGAGTTTACGATGCTCGAGTGGTACCGCCGCGGCGTCGGCTACCTTGAGCTTCGCGACGACCTCGCGGAGCTGCTTGCGGCGGTTTCGGACGCCGCGCCGGGCCTGCGGTGCATGGACTCGTCCGCGGAGGTCCTCGCCGTGCGCGACGCCTACCGCCGCCTCGCCGGCTGGGACCCCTGGAGCGGCGAATGGGACCAGGACCGCTTCGACTTCGACATGGCGACGAAGGTGGAGCCGGCGATCAAGGCGATGGGCGGCGGCGTGTTCCTGACCGACTATCCGCCTGCGGCGGCGTCGCTTGCGCTTGTTTCCGGCGAAGGGGAGCCTTACGCCGAGCGCTGGGAGTTCTACTGGGACGGCATTGAGCTCGCGAACTGCTTCTCCGAGCTCTGCGACGCCGCCGAGCAGCGCCGCCGCTTTGAGCATGCCCGCGCGCGCCGCCGCGAACTGGGCGAGGAGGACTACCCGCTCGACGAGGAGTTCCTTTGCTCGCTTCCAGCGATCGGCCGCGCCGCTGGCGCGGCGCTCGGCGTCGACCGGTTGGTGATGGCGCTCGTCGGCGCCGGGAACATCGTGGATGTCAGGGCGCCGGCGTAGCACGAGCCAGGAAGTGTGCAAGTGGTCAGCAACCAGCAGTCAGTAGCCAGTGGTCAGCGGGCGGTGGTTGGTGGTCGGCAGGGAGCGGAGAATTATGGTATAATACACATCCGATTTCGACATTCCAAATGAAAGGCTGGGCGGACAAATGAAG
Source organism: Lentisphaeraceae bacterium (assembly GCA_004551905.1). Classification (GTDB taxonomy): domain Bacteria; phylum Verrucomicrobiota; class Kiritimatiellia; order RFP12; family UBA1067; genus UBA1067. Next base: position 26,870 of record SFPL01000031.1, on the reverse strand, counting down.
CGCGCCGACATAGACAAGGTTCTCATCATCGGATCGGGCCCGATCGTCATCGGGCAGGCCTGCGAATTCGACTATTCCGGAACGCAGGCGTGCAAGGCACTGAGGGCATGCGGGTACAAGGTGGTTCTCGTCAACTCCAACCCCGCGACGATCATGACCGACCCGGTCATGGCCGACGCCACCTACATCGAGCCGCTCAACGAGGCGCGGCTCGAGCAGATCATCGAGAAGGAGCGCCCCGACGCGATTCTCCCCAACCTCGGCGGCCAGACCGGCCTCAACCTCTCGATGGCGCTCGCGAAGAAGGGCATCCTCGACAAGTACGGCGTCAAGGTGATCGGCGTCAACCTCGGCGCGATCGAGCGCGGCGAGGACCGCGAGATCTTCAAGGAGACGATGCAGAAGCTCGGCATCGAAACGCCGAAGTCGGGCATCGTCCACTCCGTCGAGGCGGCGGTCGAGCTCGTCGAGAAGGAGATCGGCTACCCGGTCGTCGTCCGTCCGGCCTACACGATGGGCGGCTCGGGCGGCGGCTTCTGCTACAACGTCGAGGAGCTGCGGACGATCTGCGCGCGCGGGCTCGACGCCTCGCTCACCCACCAGTGCCTCATCGAGGAGTCGATCCTCAACTGGGAGGAGCTGGAGGTCGAGGTCGTTCGCGACGCGAAGAACCAGATGATCGCCGTCTGCTTCATCGAGAACATCGACGCGGTCGGCGTCCACACGGGCGACAGCTTCTGCGCCGCGCCGTTCCTAACCATCTCCAAGGAGCTCGAGGAGCGCCTGAAGCGCGACGCGTTCAAGATCGTCGAGGCGATCGGCGTCATCGGCGGCACCAACGTCCAGTTCGCGCACGACCCGAAGACCGGGCGCGTGGTCATCATCGAGATCAACCCGCGCACCTCGCGCTCGTCGGCGCTCGCTTCGAAGGCGACCGGCTTCCCGATCGCGCTCGTCTCCGCCAAGCTCGCCGCCGGAATGACGATGGACGAGATCCCCTACTGGCGCGACGGAACCCTCGAGAAGTACACGCCGGACGGCGACTATGTCGTCCTCAAGTTCGCCCGCTGGGCGTTCGAGAAGTTCCGCGCGGTCGAGGACAAGCTCGGCCCCCAGATGAAGGCGGTGGGCGAGGTGATGTCCATCGGCAAGACCTACAAGGAGGCGTTCCAGAAGGCGATCCGCGCGCTCGAGCGCGGCAGGGCGGGGCTCGGCTTCGCGAAGAACTTCAACGAACTCTCGCTGGAGGAGCTCCTGAAGCTCCTCTCGGTGCCGAACTCCGAGCGCCACTTCCAGATGTACGAGGCGCTGAGGAAGGGCGCCACGAACGAGCAGATCTTCGCGCGCACCGGCGTGAAGGCGTACTTCGTGGACCAGATGCGCGAGCTGGTCGAGGAGGAGGAGAAGATCCTCGGCTACAGGGGCAAGGCGCTTCCCGACGACCTGCTCGTCCAGGCGAAGCGCGACGGCTTCTCCGACAAGTACCTCTCGCAGCTTTTGGGCGTCTCCGAAAAGGACATCCGCGCGCAGCGCGGCAAGATAGGCTGCCGCGAGCGCTGGTTCGCGGTGCCGGTCTCTGGCGTCGAGGGCCAGGCGTACTACTACTCGAGCTACAACGAGCCGAAGAAAGGGCATCCGGCGTTCGGCGAGGTCAAGGTGTCGTCCAACCCGAAGAAGGTGATGATCCTCGGCGGCGGCCCCAACCGGATCGGCCAGGGCATCGAGTTCGACTACTGCTGCTGCCACGCGGCGATGGCGATGCGCAAGATGGGGTACGAGACGATTATCGTCAACTGCAACCCGGAGACGGTCTCGACCGACTACGACACCTCCGACAAACTCTACTTCGAGCCCGTCACGGTCGAGGACGTCCTGCAGATCTACGAGGCCGAGAAGCCGATGGGCGTGATCGTCCAGTTCGGCGGCCAGACGCCGCTCAACATCGCGCGCGGGCTCGAGGAGGCGGGCTGCCGGATCCTCGGCACCTCGGTCGACTCGATCGACGACGCGGAGGACCGCGACCTCTTCCACTCCATCATGGACCGGCTCGGCATCCCGATGCCGGAGTCGATGATGGCCTCGGACATCGACGGCGCGCTCGCGTGCGCGGCGAAGCTCGGCTACCCGCTCATCATCCGACCCTCGTTCGTCCTCGGCGGGCGCGGCATGGAGGTCATCTATGACGAGCAGCTGCTGCGCGAGTACGTCGCGAAGGCCGTGGGCGTCACGCCCGACCGTCCGCTCTACCTCGACCGCTTCCTCTGCCACGCGCTGGAGTGCGAGGCGGACGCGCTGTCGGACGGCACGGACATCTTCATCCCGGCGATCATGCAGCACGTGGAGCTTGCGGGCATCCATTCGGGCGACTCGGCGTGCGTCCTTCCGCCGGCGGGCATCTCGGCGCGCAACCAGGCGACGATCCTCGACTACACGCGCCGCATCGCCAAGGAGCTCAAGGTCGTCGGACTCATGAACATGCAGTTCGCGATCGAGTTCACGAAGGACGAGCCGGAGGGCAAGGTCTACGTCATCGAGGCGAACCCGCGCGCGTCGCGCACGGTGCCGCTCGTCTCCAAGGTCGGCGGCGTGCAGATGGCGGGCATCGCCACGCACCTCATGCTCGGCGACACGGTGAAGTCGATGGGCCTCGACAAGCGCCACGTGGTGCCGTACTTCGGCGTGAAGGAGGCCGTCCTGCCGTTCGACAAGTTCCCGGAGGTCGATCCCGTCCTCGGGCCGGAGATGCGCTCGACGGGCGAGGTGCTGGGGCTGGCGGACACGTTCGGGCTCGCGTACTTCAAGTCGCAGGAGGCGGCGGGCGCGCCGCTGCCGACGAAGCCTGGCAAGGTGCTCGTCTCGCTCTCGGAGAAGACGGACGACGCGGCCGAGGCGGCGAAGAAGCTCGCGGACCTCGGGTTCACGGTCTTCGCGACCGAGGGAACGGCCGCGTGGCTGCGCGAACACGGCGTCGCGGCGTATGTCGTCGCGAAGATCGGCGAGGGGCGGCCCGACTGCCTCGACGTCATCAAGAACCGCGAGGTATCGCTCATCGTCAATACGCCGTCCGGGCGCCGCGACGCGCGTGCCGACGACTGTCGCATCCGCCAAAACGCGATTAAGTACAAGGTGCCGTACCTGACGACGGTCGCGGCGGCCTGCGCGGCGGCGGAGGGCATCGAGGCCGCGATGAGCGGGAAGGGCGAGGTCAAGTCGCTCCAGGAGTACCACGCGACGATCTCCTGACGGAGGCCGGGGTTGCCGATGGGGATTTTGTCGAGATACGTCTTCAGGGAGTTCCTCTCCCCGCTCTTCTACTGCCTCGTTGGGTTCGTCTCGATCTACGTTCTCTTCGACCTCTTCGGCTCGTTCTCGCGGATGCTCGAGGCGCGCCTTCCAATCGCCGACGCGGCGCTCTACTTCAGCGGGTACCTGGCTCCGTACTTCCACTACCTTGTGCCGGCGGCGCTTATGCTGGCGACGCTCTACACGATGTGGGTGTTCTGCCGCCATTCCGAGATCGTGGCGATGCGCGCGAGCGGCATCGGGTTCCTCACGATAGTCCGTCCGCTCCTCTTAGCGGCGGCGGCGATGGCGGTCGTCGTGGCCTGGGTGGACGAGTGCTTCATGCCGCGGTGGTCGCAGTGGGCGGCACAGCTCAAGACCGCCAAGTTCGAGTCCGCGACGATCGCCAAGGCGGACAACCTGGTGCTGCGCAACGCCGCGGCGGGGCGGACGTGGAACGTGGACGAGATCCGCTCGCCCGACTGCACACGGCTCGGCAACGTCAAGGTGACGGTCGACGGCCCAGGCGGGGCGCGGCGCCTCTCGGTGACCGCCCCCGAGGCGTCATACCTCGACGGCGAGTGGTGGTTCGTCTCACCGCGCGTGCAGCACTTCGACTCGCTCGGGCGCGAGGTGGCCACCGCTACGCCGGAGCTGGACGCGCTTCCCCTGCGGTGCTTCGCCGAGTTCGACGAGCTGCCGGAGGACTTCCTCGTCCAGAACCGCAAGTGGCAGTACAACTCGGTGCGCGACCGCTTCCGCTACCTCCGCACCCACCCGGAGCTCACCCCCGAGCGCCGCTCCGACCTCCTCTACGACACTTGGGCGCAGATCATGGCGCCGTTCGCCTGCATCGTCATTACCATCTTCGCCATCCCGGCCGGCATCGCCTCGGGGCGGCAGAGCGTCTTCCGCGGCGTCCTGGGGGCGCTGGGGATGTACTTCGCGTTCTACGGGCTCGACGTCGGCTGCATGGTGGCGGCGAAGAACGCCTGGCTGCCGCCGATTCCGGCGGCGGTCGCGCCGCACGTCGTGTTTTTCCTCCTCGGGGCGAGGCTCTTCGTTCGCCACCGTTAGCGGATTTTTGGTATAATACGCCAGTTATCGAAAGGTTGGCAGACAGATGAAAGACTACAGAGTGGGGCTGGTCGGCGTAGGCGCCGTCGGCACCGAGATGATAAAGGTCCTCAGGGACCGCAAGTTTCCCGTGAGGGGCCAGGTCCAGGTCTTCGCGTCGCGCGAGCGCGACGAGGAGATTCTCGGCGAGAAGTACCACGTGCTCCAGGCCACCGAGCGGAGCTTCGAGGGCTTCGACATCGTGCTCTTCGCTGGCAAGACCGACGTAGCGATCCAGCTGAAGGACGCGGTGGTGAAGGCCGGCGCGAAGATGATCGACAACTCCCGCGCGTTCCGGCAGGACCCGGAGGTCCCGCTCGTGGTGCCGCAGGTGAACGCCGAGGACCTCGACTGGAACAAGGGAGTCATCGCCAACCCCAACTGCACCACCGCGATCATGCTCGAGGCGGTCGCCCCGCTCCACCGGGCGAAGGGGCTGAAGCGCCTTGTCGCGGCGACCTACCAGGCGGCGTCAGGCGCCGGCGCGCCCGGCCTCGCGGAGCTGGAGGGGCAGATCCACGAGTACGCCGAGGGCCGTCCGCTGACGGTGAAGGCGTTCCAGCACCAGCTGATGTACAACCTCATCCCGCACATCGACAAGTTCGACGAGACCAACTGGTACACGCTCGAGGAGCTCAAGATGCGCAACGAGGCGCGGAAGATGCTGCACCTCCCGGACCTGAAGCTCAGCTGCACCTGCGTGCGCGTGCCGATCGCCCGCGCCCACTCCGAGTCGCTCAACCTCGAGTTCGAGAACGAGATCACGCCCGAGGAGGCGCGCGAGATACTGAAGGGCGCCGAGGGGGTGAAGGTCGTCGACGACCCGCTCAACGGTGGCTACCCGATGCCGCTCGACGCGACGGCGAACTACGACGTGCTCGCCGGCCGCATCCGCCAGGACATCTCCCGCGACGACCGCCGCGGGCTCGAGATGTTCGTCTCCGGCGACCAGCTCCTCAGGGGCGCCGCGCTCAACGCGGTGGAGATCGCCGAACACCTCGTCAAGCGGGGGCTGGTCTGAGCATGAAGCGCCTCCTCGTCGCCTCGCTTGCGCTCGTCGCGGCGCTGCCGCTTGCCGCGGGCCAGACCGCCGCGGCTCAAGCAATCAACTCCGGCGCGCGCTACGCGACCGACGCGTACCCTGGCTTCGACGAGGTGAAGGAGAGCACGCACCCGGAGAAGAAGACCCCGAAGTGGTTTTCTTGGCTTACCGGGCCGAAGATGGAGGACTCCGCCGCGCAGTTCTCCTACTGCCGCGGTCTCATCGCCGAGGAGTCCTACTCCAAGGCGGTGCGCGAGCTCGACGCGCTGGTGCGCGAGTGGCCCGTATCCGGCGAGGCGCCCGAGGCGCAGCGGCTCCTCGCCGAAACGCTTGAGACGAAGCTCAGGGACTGCGAGGAGGCCTTCCGCGAATGGCGGTACCTGGTGGACTTCTACTCGGTGCAGTGCGACTACTCCGCCGCCGTCGACGCCCTCTACCGCGTCGCCTCGGTCATGCGCATCGAGGGCAAGACGATCATGTTCTTCCGCTTCAAGAACACCGCCGACGTGCGCCGCGCGCTCGAGGCGTGCGTCCTCCGGGCGCCTGGCGCGGAGTGGGCGCCGCAGGCAATGCTCGAGATCGCCTCCCTGCGCGAGGACGAGATGCGCTGGACCGAGGCGATCAAGGTCTACGAGAACCTGCGCAACCTTCACCGCGGCACGCCCGAGGCGAAGACCGCGCTGGTGCGCGAGGCTGCGGCGCGGATGATGGTGCTGGAGGAAATGGGTTACAACCGCGAGCGGGTGAGGGACACCATCGCCTTCCTGGAGCAGGCCGAGGGCGCCTGCGAGGGAGAGGACCGGGAGGCCGTCCGCGCCCAGCTCGACGAGGCGCGCGCGCTCATCGACGACGACGACTTCGCGGCGGCGAAGTTCTACGACTCGCGCATCCGCACCAAGCGCAGCGCCGTCAGCGCCTACGAGACGTATCTTGCCAACCATCCCCGGGGCAGCCACGCCGACGAGGCGCGCGCGCGCCTCGAGGAGCTCAAGAAAGGGTCTGACCAATGAGGAGAGTCGTCTTGGTGGCTGCGCTTGCCGCGCTCTGCGGCTGCGGCGCGAACTACGCATGGCGGTCGCACGTCCCCGCCGACCGGCGCCTTATCTCGGTGCCGACGTTCCGGAACGAGTCCGGCCTCCAGGAGATGGGGGCGGCCGCGACGCGCCAGTTGCTGCGGGAAATCCAGCGCGAGGGGTCGTTCTCCGTCGCCTCGCCCGACGAGGCGCAGGTCGAGGTGCAGGGCGTGGTCAAGAGCGTCTCGGCCGGCTCGGTGGCCTACAACCGCCGCACGCTCCGCCGCTACACCGGCTTTACCATGTCCTGCGAGGCGCTGGTCACGGTGGTGGACAAGGCGTCCGGCCGGGTGATCTTCACGGACCGCCCGTATACTGCAGAGACCACCTTCGCAGCGGGGCAGGACCTCACCACCGCCGAGCGCGACGCGTCCGGCAGGCTCGCCGACGAGCTCTCGCGGCTGGTGGTGGACGACCTGCTGAGGATTGACTGGACCGACGACAAGGATGCCAAAGGGAAGGAGAACGCTAAATGAACGAAGTGCATGCGGTAATCGAACTCAAGATCACCCCCCAGCGCGACTGCGGCTTCGGCCGCATTGCCGAGCGCGTCTCGCACTTCGAGGCGGTTGAGGCGTGCTTCCTCATGTCCGGCGGGTACGACCTCCTGGTATTCGTGAAGGGCTCGAGCCTGCAGGACGTCGCCCAGTTCGTGGCGCAGGACCTCTCCACGCTCGAAGGCGTCCTCTCCACCGCAACCCACTTCATGCTCAAGACCTACAAGTCGGGCGGTATCCTCGGCAAGCTCGACGACGGCCGACTGGAGGTGTCGTGATGGCGGTCGACCTCGCGCAGAAGGCCCAGAACTTCACCAATCGAGGCCGCCAGGCGCTGGAGACCGGCAAGTACGATCTGGCCGTCGACATGCTGATGGAGGCGGTCTCCGCCGCGCCGGACGTCCTTGAGACGCGCCGGCTCCTGAGGGCCGCGCAGATCGCCAACTTCCGCAAGGGCGGCGGCAAGACCGGCCTCTTCGCCAAGATCGGCTTCGCCGCCGCGCGCGCGAAGATCCTCTCGCTCGCGAAGAAGGGCAAGGGGCCCGAGGCGATGACCGAGGCGGAAAAGCTTCTCTGCCAGAACCCGCTCGACCCCGACAACATCGAGGCCGCGGTCAAGGCGGCCGAGGCCGCCGGCAAGACCGACCACGCGGCGATCTCCGTCGAGGCCGCCTACGAGTGCTCCAACCAGGACCCCGCGCTCCTCGAGCGCGTCGCCACCTACTACACGATGGCCAAGCGCTGGGACAAGGCGCGCGACGCCTACCAGAAGCTCTCCGCGATGAAGCCCGGCGACCAGCGCGTCCTGCAGATGCTCAAGAACGCCGAGGCGCAGGCCACGATGAGCGCCGGCTGGGAGCAGACCGCCGGCAAGAAGGGCGGCTTCCAGAACCTCATCGCCAACAAGGAGCAGGCCGCCAAGCTCGACGCCGCCAACAAGGCCGTCGTCACGGACGCCGACGCCGAGCTGCTCATCAACGAGAAGCTCCAGCAGATCGCCGCCGAGCCCAAAAACATGAACGCTCGCCGCGCGCTCGCCCGCATCTACATCCAGAACAAGCGCTACTACGAGGCGGTGGAGACCCTCGAGGCCGCCATCGCCGCCGCCGGCTCGATGGATCCCGAGCTCGACCGCATGCTCTCCCAGACCAAGGTGCAGTACTACGAGCAGCAGATCGACGCGCTGAAGGCGGAGGGTCGCGAGGACGAGGCGAACGAGCTCGAGGCAGAGAAGAACCAGTTCGTGTTCGACGACCTCGCCGCCCGCGTGGAGCGCTACCCCAACGACCTCCACCTCCGCTTCGAGCTCGGCAAGGAGTACTTCAAGTACGGCTACTACGAGGACGCCCTCACCCACCTCCAGCTCGCGCAGAAGAGCCCCAAGGACCGCCTCTGGGCGCTCTACTACCTGGCGATGTGCTTCCTAAACCAGGGCCAGACCGACATGGCCGTGATGCAGCTCGAGACCGCGCGCGACGCGCTGCCGACGATGGACGACCTCAAGAAGAACGTCATCTACCAGCTCGGCCTCTGCGCGGAGGCGTCCGGCGACCTCGAGAAGGCCTACCGCTACTACAAGGACGTCTACTCCACTGACGTCGGCTTCGAGGACCTCTCCGAGCGCATGCTCGCAGTCTCCCAGGCGCTGAAGGCCCAGGGCTGAAATGGCAGCCCCAAGGAGAGTCGAACTCCTCTAACGAGCATGAAAAGCTCGTGTCCTAGCCGATAGACGATGGGGCCGCGTAAAAACGGCGCGTAGTATACCAAAACCGATGTCAGACCGTCAAGCATACATAGCCTTCAACCTGACCGACCACATCGGCCCGGCTAAGCTCGAGCGCCTGGCGGAGGCCGCCGGCGGCAGCGTCGCCGCCGCCTGGGAGGCGTATCCCGAGAAGGTCTCGCGAACTGGCGGCGAGGTGGACGTCGCCGCCGAGGAGGAGCTTGCGAAGCGCTACGGCGTGAAGATCGTCACCCCGGCCGACGAAGGCTACCCCGCTCGGCTCCGCGGCGTCCCCGGCGCGCCGCTCGCGCTCTACGTGAAGGGCGACGTCGCCGCGCTCTCGAAGCCGATGGTGGCGATCGTCGGCACCCGCCGCGCCACTCAATACGGACACGCCGTCGCCCACCGTCTCGCCGCCGACCTCGCCTCCGCCGGCTGGTGCGTCGTCTCCGGACTCGCCCTCGGCATCGACGCCGACGGCCACCGCGGAGCGCTGGACGCAAGGGGGCTGACGGTCGGCGTGATCGGCTCTGGCCTCGACCGCTTCTACCCCGAGCGCAACCGCGACCTCGCGCGAGAGATCGTGGCGAATGGCGGCGCGGTGGCGAGCCAGTTTCCGTTCGGCCGCCCCGCCGACGAGCAGACCTTCCCGATCCGCAACCATGTCGTCGCCGCGCTCGCGCAGGGCGTGGTGGCGGTGGAGTGCCCGCAGAAGTCCGGTACGCTGATCACCACCGGCATCGCCGGCGACCTTGGCCGTCCGGTGATGGCGGTGCCGGGGCAGGTCAACAGCCACATGTCCGCCGGCTGCCTCGACCTCATCCGCAACGGCGCCATCCTGGTGCGCAACGCCGACGACATCATCGAGGTGCTTTCGCCGCTTTCTCCGCGGAAGCCGGCCAAGGAGGAACCCGCCCCAGCGCGCGACCCGGAGGTTCCGCCCTACACGGTGGAGGAGTCGCTCGTCATGCTGCACGTGGACGCCGTCGGGGTGTCGGTGGACGAACTGGTCGCGAAGACCGGCCTTCCCCCGCGCAAGGTGAACTCGCTCGCGATGGAGCTCCGGCTCAAGGGATTCGTCCGCTTCCTGCCCGGCAACCGCATCGCCCTCCCGCGGTGACGAGCCTGTAAATTCAACAAGTTTGAGGACGCCATCCGCGCCTATCCGCAGGCCTTCCCGCTGCTGACCAAGTACTACCTCGACGCCGAGTGAGGGAGAGCCTACTGAAGTGTTTCAGCAGCCAACAGCCAGCAGCCAGTTATGGGTTGGCCGATTTGCGCGACAGGGGGACTATTTGGTATAATACGCGACCTATGTTTGGTTTTCTGAAGAAGCGCAGCAAGGGCCCGGTCGTCTACGAGCGGGCCAAGCACTGCGTTTCTCGGAAGGACATCGACCCCGACGCGCTGAAGGTGCTCTACCGGCTGAACGCCCTCGGCTACACCGCCTACCTGGTCGGCGGCGGCGTGCGCGACCTGTTGCTCGGCCGCAAGCCGAAGGACTTCGACGTCGGCACCAGCGCGACCCCCAACGAGGTGAAGCGGGCGTTCCGCAACTGCTTCCTAATCGGCCGCCGCTTCCGCCTCGCGCATATCCGCTTCGGCGAGAAGGTGATCGAGACGGCGACCTTCCGCCGCAACTCGCAGACGGTCGGCGAGATCATCGAGCACGCCGCCGAGGGCCCGTTCGAGGACAATACCTTCGGCACTCCGGAGACCGACGCCTACCGCCGCGACTTCACGGTAAACGGCCTCTTCTACAACATCAAGGACTTCTCGGTCATCGACTGGGTGGGCGGGATGAAGGACCTCAAGGACAAGGTGATCCGCTCCATCGGCGACCCGGAGATCCGCTTCCGCGAGGATCCGGTGAGGATGATGCGGGCGATCAAGTTCTCGTCGCGGCTCGGCTTCAGGATCGAGCGCAAGACCGCCGCAGCGATGAAGAAGCTCCACGCCTGCATCCTCTCTGCCGCGGTGCCGCGCGTCTGCGAGGAGGTGTTCCGCCTCTTCCCCTACGGCTGCAGCGAGGAGGCATTCCGCCAGATGTATGCCTGCGGGCTGCTCGGCGACCTGCTGCCCGACCTCGCGAAGTTCATCGACGCCGACGGCGGGAAGAAGTCCAGCACCTTCAAGTACCTCCGGGTGCTCGACGAATACGAGCGGATGATGTCCGCCAAGGGCTTCGAGGTGTCGAACGGGCTGCGTGCGGCGGTTTTGCTCACGGGCCTCTTCCGCCGCGAGCGCAAGGACGGAGCCGGGCGCAAGGTGATGCAGACCCTGCACGGCGCGCTGAAGACGCCGAAGTCGGTCTATTTCACTGGAGTGCTGCTGATGGAGTCGATGAAGCGCCTCGCCCAGTCGCCGTCCCGCGGCAAGCAGCGCTTTGTCCACAACCGTGATTTCCTCGACGCGCTCGACTACAACCGCATAATTCTGCGCGCCGAGGGCAAGAGCGAGAAGACGCTCGACGAATGGGCCGACCTCTACGAATCGAAAGGAACGAAAGAATGAACCTGATAGACCTCAAGAAGAACCCCGAACTCATTCCCGTCATCGAATGGTGGGAGAAGGACGGTAAGCGGACGGTGATCTGCGTTCTCGTGGCCGTCGCCGCGGTGGTCGGCTGGTATGGCTGGAAGCACCACCGCGCCTCCGAGCGCGCCGCGGCCTCTGCCGCGATTGCCGAGGCCACTGCCCCGGCCGACCTCGAGGAGGCGGTCACCAGGTTCTCCGGCTCCGCCGCCGAGCCGGCGCTCGAGATCAAGCTCGCGAAGGGCTACTACGACGACGGCCGCTACGAAGAGGCGCTCGCCCGCTACGAGGAGATGTCCGGCAAGGTGCCGCCGGAGTTCGCCGACATCCCGGTGGTCGGCAAGGCGATGTGCCTTGAGGCGCTGAAGAAGTTCCCCGAGGCGCTCGAGGCCTTCGACGGCTTCGTGGAAGCCAACCCCAAGAGCTATCTGGCGCTCACGGCGAAGTTGGGCGCGGCGCGGTGCGTCGCGGAGTCCGGTGACTCGGCGAAGGCACTCGAGCGCATCGAGGCGCTCAAGAAGGAATGCGAGGGCGACGATGTCGCCAAGAACAGGGTGGAGGCCGCCGAGAACGCGATCAAGCGGCTCGCCAAGGAGCCGAAGGAGTGACACCGGCGGTTGAAACCGCAGGGCTGAATTTGGTATAATCCGCAAAACGACGAAAGGTAAAAAGGGAAAATGACTATCTTCATCGGCTTTCTCTATGTAATCGAGGTGCTGTCCTGCCTGCTGCTGGCGCTGGTGATCCTGCTCCAGAAGCCCAAGGAAGGCGGGCTTGGCGGCGCCATTGGCGGCGGCATGCTCGAGGCTTCGCTCGGCGCCGACGCCGGCAACGTGCTCATCAAGGCGACGGCCATCCTCGGCGCGATCTTCCTCGCCAACACGCTGGTGCTGGCGCGGCTCACCTCGACGGTGCATTCGCGCTCGATCATGGCTCGCGAAGCCGCCCCTGCGGCGCAAACGGCTCCCGAGTTGCCGCTTGGCGCTCCTGAGCTGCCTGCGGCCCCCGCTCCGGCAGCTCCCGCGCCCACGCCCGCTCCGGATTCAGCGCCCGCCCCTGCGCCGGAGGCTCCGGCGTCGGCGAAGTGAAGAAGCTTGCGTTTTTCGTCGCGACGGGGTTCGGCTTGGGTCTCGTCGCGCCTGTTGCGCACGGAACGATCGGATCGTTTCCGGGCGTTGTGCTTGCTTACCTGACCACGCAGCTGCCGGTCTGGGCCCAGATCGTGGCCGCAGCACTGCTTGCGCTGGCCGCGGTTCCAATCTGCGGCTCGGCGGAGCGCACGCTGGGGATCAAGGACGACGGTCGGATCTCCGCCGACGAGTGGATGCTCTTCCCGATTGCGCTCATCGGCATTCCGCTCGCGGACCTGCCGTGGTGGTCGATGGCGGTCTTCTTCGTGATCGTGCGCTTCGTCGACATCGTAAAGCCATGGCCGTGCCGCGTCCTGCAGTCGATCCACGGTGGTCTCGGCATCGTGATCGACGACTTCTTCGCCAATCTCTACTCGCTCGGCCTGAACTGGCTGGTTGTCGTCTTTCTCCTCAATCCGTTCTGCTGTGCGTCCCGGTCGGACGGGTCCGGACGCGAGCCGGTCAAGGTGATCTTCGACACCGACATGCTCACCGACTACGACGACATCGGCGCGATCGCCGTCCTGCACGCACTTGCGGACGCCGGCGAGTGCGAGATCCTCGCCACCGTGAGCTCGACGCGCGGCAATTCGTCCGTCGCCGTCTGCGAGGTGGTGAACGCCTGGTACGGACGGCCGGACATCCCCGTCGGCTGCGTCCGCGGCATCGGCGTCGGCGGCAGGCCGACGACCGGCGACGGCAACGACCACGGGAAGTTCAGCTGGCTCGCCGCGAAGTACGCGCGGTTCGTGAAGCATCCCGACTCGTCCCAGGCGCCGGACGCGCTGGAGGTCTACCGCCAGGTCCTTTCGGCGCATCCGGACGGCTCGGTGACCATCTGCACGGTAGGCTTCATCAGCAACCTGCGGCGGCTCGTCGAGGCGTATCCGGAGCTGGTGGCGAAGAAGGTGAAGCTCTGGGTGGCGATGGCGTGCAGGTATCCGGACGGCGAGGAGTACAACTCGTCGATGGACGCGGAGTCATCGCGCATCGCCTTCGAGAAGTGGCCCACGCCGATCGTCTTCAGCGACTTCGACTATGGCAGGTGGATCTTCACCGGGCGGCGCATCGCCGAGGACGACAACGCGACGGGGCCGGTGAAGGAGCTTTTTTCCGCCTGCCTGCCGGCGCGGAGCGAATGCGGCGAGACGACCTATGACCGCAAGGAAGGGCATCCAAGCTGGGACGAGACGGCGGTTCTCTACGCGGTGCGTGGCGCTGGCGACGTCTTTGGCCTTGAGCGCGGCACCTACCGGATGGCGCCTGTTGGAGGCCGCAATGTCTGGAAGGCGGATCCTTCCTCTCGCGATGCGAGGATTGTGGAAAAGCTGCCGAAGGCCGAGGTCGGCAGAATCATCGACGAGCTGATGTGCCGTCGCCCGAGGTCCGCGAAGTGCGGACGCGGGGATCGCGGCAGATAGGGGAGGAATTGGAATGCCGCAACTGAACCCAATGTGCCTGGAAGGCAGGCGGATACTGGTGACGGGGGCGTCGTCCGGCATTGGCCGCGCGGCGGCGGAGCTGGCGGCGGAGCTGGGGGCGTCGGTAGTCTTGTCGGCGCGGCGCGCCGATGCGCTGGAGGAGGCGCGGCGGGCGATGGCGAACCCGGATGCGCACACGGTGGTCGCGGGCGACCTCGCCGACGCGGCGTTTGCGAAGTCGCTTCCGTCCGCGGCGGCGGCGGGCGGCAGGCTCGACGGCTTCGTCCACGCGGCGGGGATCTGCCGCGCGATGCCGGCCGGGGTGGTCGCCGAGCGCCAGCTGGAGGAGTCGATGAAGGTCAACTACTTCGCGTTCATGCTGATGATGGGCGAGTTCGCGAAGGGGAAGCTCGCGGGGAATGGCTTTTCGGCGGTGGCGGTGTCGTCCGTCTCGTCGCAGGCCGGTTGGGCCGGGGGCTCGCTCTACGCGGGCTCCAAGGGCGCGCTCGACGCGGCGGTGCGTTCGCTGGCGGTGGAGCTGGCGCCGAAGGGGATGCGGGTCAACGCGGTGCTGCCTTCGAACATCAGGACGCCGCTCTCGGCCGCGCTCGCGGCGGCGGCTGGCGACGATGCCGCAGCGGCGCTTGCCGCGCGCCACCCGCTGGGCTTTGGCGAGCCGCGCCAGGTGGCGGCGGCGATTGCGTTTCTGTTGGGCGACGCGGCCTCGTTCGTGACCGGCGCCGCATTGCCGGTCGACGGCGGCTATCTCGCCGGCTGACTGTCGTTTTGGACGTGGGGGGCTGATGATATACGCGTTGAGAAAGCTGATCGCCTTCGTGTTCCTCGGCGGGATGTTCTGGTTCATCTACCAGGACCTGGACAACCTCGACAAGCCGTGGTTCATGCATGCGCTCGGGCTCATCGCCATGGTCTTCGCCTTCTTCTGGCTGCTCATCCCGATGGTGGTGGTGCGTTTCCGCATCGCCGCCCGCCGCCGCCAGAACCTGACGCGCTACGGCGAGTGGCGAACGGCGCTCGGTTCCGGCGGTCTGCGGCCGCTGGAGAAGGGCGGCGGGCGGCTCCGGCTCGGTGACGGCGAGAAAGTCTACTTCCACGAGCGCGGCACGCTGTACGTCCGCGCGGGGGCGGGATTCGACGAGGTGTCCGTCTCCGGCCGCCCGGGCGACGTGGCCTTCCCCCGGCTCCGCCACTTCAGGCGCAAGATTCAGCGCGTCCACTTCTACCTCACCGACCGCAGGGTGGTTTTCCTGGGCAAGGCGCTAGACCGCGCCATTGCGCTTTCCGACGACTTGTCGTTCTCCGACACGCCGGGAGGCATCGTATTCTCGTTTCCGACCGCCGAAGGCGGCGAGATGGCGTTCACCTTCCGCAATCCGCTGGTCGTCGCCGACGTGCTACGGGCGGTGCCTCGCGGCGGCGCGGATTCGGTTTCGTTAACAAAACGTTAACACTGTTTTGCTAATATACGCGCCAAAGCCCGGTCCAGGTGGGCAGGGTGCAGCGAGAGGCTGATTTTTGGTATAATACGCAAACTCAAGAAAAGGAGTCAAGGACAAATGCTTGAAGTCAAGAACCTGAAGAAGCGCTTCGGCGACTTCGAGGCGGTGAAGGGAGTCTCCTTTGTCGTCAACGAGGGCGAAGTGTTGGGCTTCCTGGGCCCGAACGGCGCCGGCAAGTCCACCACCATGCGGATGATCACTGGCTTTCTGCCGCCGAGCGCCGGCACGGCCGTCGTCAACGGCCACGACATCGCCGCCGACCCGATCGCGGCCAAGGCCGACCTCGGGTACCTGCCGGAGTCCGCGCCGAGCTACAAGGCGATGACGGTCAGGGACTATCTGGCATTCGTCGCGTCGGTCCGCCGCGACCGCTGCCCCGACGTCGCGAAGGCGGTGGAGGCGGCGATCGCCAAGGCGAAGCTCGAGGGCAAGGCCAACCAGACGATTGAGACGCTGTCGAAGGGCTACCGCCAGCGCACCGCGTTCGCGGCGGCGATCATCCACGACCCGAAGGTGCTGATCATGGACGAGCCGACCGACGGCCTCGATCCAAACCAGAAGTTCACCGTCCGCGAGATGATCAAGGAGATGGCAGCGCAGGGCAAGGCGATCATCATCTCCACCCACATCCTCGAGGAGGTCGACGCGGTCTGCTCGAAGGTGGTAGTGATCTCCGACGGCGAGGTGAAGTTCGAGGGCTCGCCCGACGGGCTCAAGGCGCAGGATCCGTCCGGCAACGGTCGGCTTGACGAGGCGTTCCGCAGCCTCACGATGAAGGAGGCGAAGTAATGAAAAACGCGATTGCCGTCTTTAAACGCGAGTTCAAGGCGTATTTCGACTCGCCGGTCGCGTATGTGTTCCTGGTGGCGTTCCTCGCGCTCATCGGGTTCATGACCTTCGCCGTGGCGATGTTCTACGAGCGCCGCCAGGCCGACCTCGCCCCGTTCTTCTTCTGGCATCCGTGGGTGTACCTGCTGCTGGTGCCGGCGGCGACGATGGGCCTGTGGGCGGACGAGCGGCGCAACGGCACCTCGGAGCTCCTGCTGACGCTGCCGGTGACGCTCGTCCAGGTGCTGGTGGGCAAGTTCCTCGCCGCCTGGGCGTTCATCGCGATCGCTCTTGGCCTCACCTTCCCGGTGGCGCTCACGGCCGGCTACCTCGGCTCGCCCGACTGGGGCGCGGTCGCCTGCGGCTACCTCGGCTCGCTGCTGCTCGCCGGCGCCGCGTGCGCGACGGGCGTCTTCGCCTCATCGATTTCGAAGTCGAGCGTGATCGGCTTCGTCATCTCGCTGGCGATGATCTTCATGCTGCTGATCGTCGGGTTCGACCCGGTGATCGGCGCGGTCGCGGGCTGGGGCGTCCCCGCCTGGATCACCGACTCGGTGGCGGCGTGCTCGCTCCTCTCCCACTTCGAGGCACTTCGGCGCGGCGTGGTGGACCTTGCGGACGTCGGCTACTACGTCGGCGTGATCGTCTTCATGCTGGCGGCGGCGAAGACGGTGACAGACGGCCGGCGCGGCGCTTCCAAGGGCGTCGTCGGGCTCGTCCTCATCGCGGTTGTCGCCGCCGCGGCTGACATAGTGGTCGCCAAGCTGCCGCTTCGCGTCGACCTCACCGCAGAGAGGCTCTACACGCTCTCCTCCGGCTCGCGCGCTGTGCTCGGCAAGCTCGACCAGGACGTCACCCTCAAGCTCTACTTCAGCGCCTCGGCTCCGGACATGCCGATGGCGCTCAAGACCTACGCCCAGCAGGTCGAGAACCTTCTCAAGGAGTACGTGCGCGCGTCGGGCGGGCGTGTGGCGCTCGAGGCCTACGACCCGAAGCCGGACTCCGACGCCGAGGAGTGGGCGCAGCGCTACGGCGTGGAGCCGCAGACGGCGAACCCGTTCGGCGCGCCGGTCTACTTCGGCGTCGTCGCGGTCTGCGGCGACCGCGAGGAGACGCTTGGCGTCGTCTCTCCCAAGACCGAGTCGACGCTTGAGTACGACCTCACCCGCCTCGTCACCCGCGTGGCGTGGCCGGAGCGTCCGGTCGTGGGGGTGATGACCTCGCTCGACGGCGTGATCGGCGCGAAGCCCAATCCGATGATGATGCAGATGGGCCAGCGTCCGTCGCAGGGCTGGGCCGCGTTCGCCGAGCTAGCGAAGGACTATGACGTGCGCGAGGTGGCGGTCGACGCGAAGGAGATCGACCCCGCGGTGAAGACGCTCGTCCTCCTGCACGCGAAGGACCTCTCGGACGCCACGCTCTACGCGATCGACCAGTTCGTCCTCCGCGGCGGCCGGCTCGTCGCCTGCGTCGACCCGTTCTCGATCAAGGATATGATCGCCTCGCGCCAGAACCAGTCCAACCCGATGATGATGCAGATGGGCGGCGACGGTCCCTCCACGCTCGGCAAGCTCTTCGACGCATGGGGAGTCAAGTTCGACACCGGCAAGGTGGTCTGCGACCTCGAGGCGTCGACGCGCCTCGGCAACGGGCAGGGCGGCGTCGAGGATAACCCGGCGTTCCTCTCGCTCGGCAAGGCGAACATGGACATGGGCGACCTCCTCGTCTCGCGCCTCAGCCAGGTGATGCTGCCGTTCGCGGGCGCGTTCGAGTTCGCGCAGAAGGAGATGGATCTCGTCTTCACTCCGGTCATGACCACCTCCGAGAAGAATTCCTGCACAGTCGACAAGATGTCTCTCCAGTTTGGCGGCGGAGTGAAGGACATGGTGCCGAACGGCAAGGGGCGCGTCGTCGCCGCGCGGCTCGCCGGCACGTTCAAGACGGCGTTCCCGAAGGGGCCGGACGGGACTAACGACGTCTCGAAGGCGCTCGCTGAGGGCAAGGGCGCGGTGATGCTCGTCGCCGACACCGACTTCCTCGCCGACGACTTCTGCGTGCGGCTCATCAAGACGCCGTTCGGCCAGATCCCGCAGCTCATCAACGAGAACCTCACGCTCTTCGCGAACGTGATCGAGCAGTTCGCCGGCAACGAGGACCTGATCGGCGTCAGGAGCCGCGGCGCCTCGGACCGTCCGTTCACCAAGGTCAACGAGCTGGAGGCGGAGGCGATGCGCAAGTGGCAGCAGAAGGAGGCCGATCTGCAGGCCGAGCTCGAGGCCACCCAGCAGCGGCTCCAGGCTCTGCAGAAGCAGAAGAGCGGCAGCGAGCGGATGATCCTCTCGAAGGAGCAGCAGGACGAGATCGTGCGCTTCCGCAAGAAGCAGGCCGACACCCGCCGTGAGCTCAAGAACGTACGCAAGGAGCTTACGAGTGGCATCGACTCGCTCGGGCTCTTCCTCAAGACGGTCAACATCGGCCTGATGCCGCTTGTCGTGATTCTCTTCGGTCTCTGCCGCGGCTGGCTCCGGCGCAGGCGCGCCGCCTGATCCGCGGCGGATTTAGACAACCAATCGGAAAGGAAGGCTTGGAATGACGAACAGAAATCTGGTGGTGCTCGCGGTGGCAGCGGTAGCTCTTGGCAGCGCGGCGCTTTATCTGAACGGATCCTCGCGTCCGGCGGGCGCGAAGCTGAACGGAGAGAAGGTGCTCCCCGGCCTCGACGCGGCCGAGGTGGCGTCCATCGAATTCGGCGAGAAGCTCAGGCTCTCGGCCGGCGACGACGGCTGGAAGATCGACACCTACTACGGCTATCCGGCCGACCGCACGAAGATCGCGGACAACCTGATGAAGCTCGTCGAGCTCAAGGTTGGCCAGGTCGCGCGCGGGAAGAAGATCGAAAAGCCGGAGAGCCTGGTGCTGCGCGACGCAGCGGGCAAGGCGCTTGCGGAGCTGCCGCTCGGCGAGCGCCACGCGAAGTGGGGCCACGGCCGCTACGCGCTCTACAAGGGCGAGGTGGTGCTCCTCTCCGACCAGCTCGACGCGTTCGAGTCGACCGACGCCGACGCGGACGCCAAGCGCTGGTGCGAGACGAAGATCGTCGACGAGCCGTGGATCAGCTTCAACAAGGTGGCGGACCCGAAGGCGGACGCTGCGGCCTACGGCTTCGCGACCGGTGTCGTCGCCAAGGTGACGATCGGCGGCGACACCAACCGCACCATCACCGTCGGCGCCCCGGTCAAGGGCGGCTCCGACCGCTATGTCAAGCTCGACGGTTCCGACTGGGTGTACGAGGTTTCGTCCTATTCGGTGGAGAAGTTCCTGCCCAAGCCCGAAGAGCCCAAGGCCGAGGAGAAGGCTGCGGAGAAGGCTACAGAGCCTGCCAAGGCCGAGAAACCTGCAGGGGAGTGACTTCTCGCTTGAAGACGAGGGCTGATTTTTGATATAATACGCAAATAATTTCCAGTCTGTCCAAAAAGAAGAGGAGATAAAGACATGTCGATGATGAAGGGGTTTTCGAATGCGTTCCGCATCCCCGAGCTCCGTAAAAAGATCCTGCTTACGCTTGGCCTCGTGTTCGTGTGCCGTTTGGTGTCGCAGATTCCGACCCCGGGGGTGGACTGGCAGACGCTCCAGAAGCTGGTGACCGACCTCAAGTCGCAGTCCGGCGGCGGCGGCATGCTCGACCTCTTCGATGTCTTCACCGGCGGCGCGCTCGGTCAGTGCGCGATCGGCTTCCTCTCGATCTGGCCCTACATCTCGGCGCAGATCGTCATCCAGCTCCTCTCATCGGTCATTCCGTCGCTTGAGAAATTGAAGAAGGAAGGCGAGTCGGGCCGCCAGCAGCTCGCGCAGATCACGCGGTGGCTCACGATCGCCCTCTGCGTGGTGCAGTCGTGGGGCATCGCGACGGCGCTCAGCCATCCGGCCGCGCTCGGCGAGGCGTTTGCCGGCGTGGACATCGTGACCAACCCGGGCATCGGCTTCCACCTGATGACTGTGGTGGGAATGACGACCGCGTCGCTCTTCGTGATGTGGCTCGCCGACCAGATAACCACCTTCGGCATCGGCAACGGCGCGTCGTTGATCATCATGATCAACATCACCTCGCGCCTCCCGGCGGCTCTAATCAGCGCGTGGGAGCGCTACTTCGGCCTCGCGGGCGTCGAGGCTTCGGCGCCGCTCGCCGAGATGCCGATCGTGGTCGGGTTCTTCCTGCTGGTGGTGATGGGCACGGTGATGCTCACCCAGGGCGTGAGGAAGGTGACGATCAACTCCACCAGCCGCAGCGCGGCGGGCGGCGGCTCCTACGGAGCGATGCGCCAGACGTTCATGCCGCTGAGGGTGAACTACACAGGCGTCATGCCAATCATCTTCGCCCAGCCGCTCATCTCGCTGCCGGCTGCGCTGCTGCAGCGCTTCACCGCGTCGGGTACGCGCCTCCACGAGTTCGCGCAGCGCCTCGGCGACAGCGGCTCGTCGCTGCACCTCGTGGTCTACGCCGCGCTGATCATGTTCTTCGCGTTCTTCTGGGTGGCCACGCAGTTCAACGCGGTGGACATCTCCGAGAACCTGAAGAAGGGCGGCTCCTACATCCCGGGCATCCGCCCAGGCCGCGCCACGGCGGAGTACCTCGACGACATAATGACCAAGATCACCCTCATCGGCGGCACGGGCCTCCTGATCGTCGCGATCATCCCGATGATCCTGATGGGCTGGATGCACATCCCGTGGGCGATCGCCTCGTTCTTCGGCGGCACCTCGCTCCTGATCATCGTGGGCGTGGCGCTCGACACGCTGCGCGTCATGGAGTCTCACCTGCTGGTCAGGAAGTACGACGGGTTCCTCTCGCACGGCTCGCTCCGCGGGCGCGGAGGAGTGTGACCCCGGTCCACAAGATCCTGTCCCTCGACAGCGGCCCGTTCTGGCAGTTCGTCAAGTACGGCGTTATCGGGGTAATGGCGACCCTCGTGCAGACGGGGGTCTTCTATGTCATGGCGGCGACCTGCCTCAAGTGCCTGACGGCCGACGACTGGGCGGTGAGGTTCATGGGGCTGCCGTCGGTCGCCTTCACCGGCGAGGAGGCGTGGTACGCCTCGCGCGGGACGCTGGCCGCGGCGGCGACGGCGGTGGGCTTCGTGGTCGCCAATGTCTTCTGCTGGCTGATGAACCGCTGGTTTGTGTTCCGTCCCGGTAGGTTCAGGTGGCACGTGGAGCTCGCGATGTTCTTCGGCGCGTCCACGCTGGCGACGGTCATCGCGCTTTCGGTTATGAAGTTCCTGATCGACCGGTTCGGGATGATGACGACGCTCGCCGTGTTCGTCGAAATCGTGGTCTCGTTCATGGTCAACTTCTTCGTCCGCAAGTTCATC
Organism: Lentisphaeraceae bacterium; assembly: GCA_004551905.1. Lineage (GTDB taxonomy): Bacteria > Verrucomicrobiota > Kiritimatiellia > RFP12 > UBA1067 > UBA1067. The sequence continues at coordinate 5,334 of SFPL01000031.1, read as the reverse complement.
ATCTTCAAGGGGTAGGGCATGACGCGATTCGACACCAGATTGGCAATGACGGTGATCGTCGCGTCGGCGGCGCTTTCTGCGGCTGCGCTCGACAACGCGACGCTCAAGCTCGTCTCCGACATCGAGGCGATGTCCAAGTCGATTGCCGAGCGCACGGCCGAGACCACCGCTGCGGCCACGGTGAAGTCGGCAATCAACAAGGCGGCGAAGGAGGCGTCGGAGGCGGCGGCGAAGTCGGCGGCGGAGGCGGCGGCGAAGTCGGCGGCGGAGAAGACAGCTGAAGAGCTCAAGGCAGAGGAGCTGCGCAAGAGAGACCGTCTCGAGCAGCGCAGCTTCATTGAGACCCGGGTGATCAAGCTCAACCACGCTTCGGCGGCGGAGGTGGCCGAGAAGCTGAACACGATGTGGAGCGGCGAGTTCGGCCAGACCTGGAAGGTGACGAAGATGGCGGTCGCCTATCCGGAGTCCAACTCGATCATGCTCACCGCGCCGAAGATCATCCTCGACGCCTGCGAGAAGGCGCTCGCATCGCTGGACGTGGAGGCGCAGCAGGTCTACATCGAGGCGCGATTCGTGGAACTCGGCAACACCGCCTCGCACAAGGTCGGCATCGACTGGTCTTCGCTCGGCGGAGTGAAGGGCACGGCGTCGTTCGGCGGCGGCGTCAACGGCCGCCGCGTCGGCGACGCGGTGTCGGAGTTCACCACCCGGTCGGGTGCGAACGAGTACAATGTCTCCGAGTACAAGATCGGCGGCACGACCGGCCGCGACGGCTCGATCACCTATTTCAACGGCACGCTGAACTTCTCTGAGATGTCGCTTACCCTGATGGCGCTCGACGCGACCGAGGACGCAAAGACCTTCTCCAATCCGAAGATCATCGTCTCTTCAGGCAAGAAGGCGCTGGTGGACATGACGACGAAATACCCGAACGTCAAGGTCGCCGCGAAGCGCACCGAGGCGAGCGGCTCCACTTCGCTCGACATCGCCTCCAACCTCGAGGCGATTCCCGGCGAGGACAAGTTCATGTTCGCGAATGAGGCGTTCTTCAGCTGGGGCATCTCGCTCGAGGTGACGCCGCGCGTCGGCACCAACGGCCTCATCAACGTCACGATCGTTCCCACCATCTCCTCGCTCAAGGACTGGGTGATGACCGGTACCGCCTCGACGGACGACGCGGGCACGATCTCCTCGAAGTACCCGGAGATCGAGGTGCAGCGTCTCGTCACCGAGTTCAACCTTGCGAGCGGCACCACCGCCGTCATCGGCGGGCTTTCGGTCACCGAAGAGCGCCAGGGCGACACCGGCATCCCGATCCTGAGGTCCATCCCCTGGATCGGCCAGCGCCTCTTCGGCAGCATGGAGCGGGTCAAGGAGCAGAAGGAGATAATCGTATTCGTGACCGTCGGGATAGTCAACCCCCACGAGCTACGCGAGGATGCCGGGCTCCCGAAGAACGCCGTCCTAGGTCGCCAGTACACCCGGGGCCAGCGGCTCGAGCCGGGCGACCGCCCCGAGCGCAGCATGGAGGGGATGGAGTCGCTCGACATGCGCCTCCTCGAGGAGCAGGCCAAGGACCCGCTCCAGACGAATAAGCGCGGCGCCAACTTCAACTTCGGCGACTACATGCCGTTTACCAAAGAAGAAGACTTCAACGAAACCTATAAGGAAAGGTCAGACGACTAATGAAGCCCAGGAACATCGTCGCGCTCATCTGCGCCCTCGTAGCCTCCGCCGCGATGGCGGACAAGCTCTACCTCAAGTCCGGCTCGATGCTGACCGGCAAGGCGGGCACCGCCTCCACCGGCGAGCTTGTGTTCGTCTCAGACGACCTCGGCGAGGTCAAGGTGAAGCTCGAGAACATCGAGCGGCTCGAGGATGCCGGTAGCCACGTCGTACGCTACGACAACGGCACCCGCGAGACGATGGGCCTCGCCGTCGAGAAGGGCGTCTGGAGGAAGGGCGACAAGCCGCTCGACATGTCGAACGTAAAGGAGATCGACCCCAAGGTCGAGAAGTGGCACGGCAGCGTCAACGGCGCGTTCAACGCCGCGCGCGGGAACACGGTCGAGAACTCCTGGAGCGTGCTCGCGAACGTGAACCGCCGCTGGGAGAAGGACCGCATCAACGCGATCTTCGGCTACTACTACAGCGAGAAGGGCACCGCCGACGTCGAAAAGGAGCGCTCCACCGACCGCTGGGAGGCCGAGGCGCAGCACGACCACTTCTGGCTGACCAGGAGCTACACCTACGAGAACCTCCGCTACGACCGCGACATGATCCAGGCCCTCCAGGCCCGCTACCGCGTCGGCCTCGGCGGCGGCTACCAGTGGCTCGAGAAGAGCTTCTTCGAGACGACCGGCAAGTGGAGCTTCAGCCAGGAGCTCGGCGTCAACTGGATCAAGGAGGAGTACAAGGAGAGCAACGACGACGTGAAGAAGGACGGCTTCTGCGCGCTCCGCTACGCCCACCACCTCTCCTGGCTGCCGAAGTGGAACGAGGGCATCGAGGTGTTCCACAACCTCGAGGTGCTGCCCGATGTCGGCGACTGGGACAAGTACCTCGCCAAGGCCGACGTTGGCTTCTCCACCAAGCTCGTCTACGACATCGACCTCCTCGCGAAGATCGAGTGTGACTACAACTCGCGCCCCGCCGACGACCGCAAGAAGGCCGACCTGAGGTACCTCGTGGGCCTCGGCTACAAGTGGTGAGCGGCCCGAAGCCGCCAGCCGCCCGTTCGGCATGAAGGTCGCGATAGCCTACCCTCCGCTTCCAAGCGGGAACGGCGTCCCCCTGCTTACGCAGAACCGCCAGTTCCAGTGGTTCTCGCGGCCGACCTACATCTTCCCAGTCGTCCCCGCGACGGCGGCGACGATGCTGAAGCAGGCCGGGCACGAGGTGCTGTTCCTGGACGGCATCGCCGCCGAGATGTCGGCTGACGAGTTCGAGGCGAAACTCGCGGCGTTTGCGCCCGAGCTTGTCGTCATCGAGACCAAGACTCCGGTCGTCAAGCGCCACTGGCAGTGGATCGCCGATCACCCGTCCTTGAAGTGCGTGCTCGTGGGTGACCACGTGACCGCGCTGCCCGAGGAGTCGATTGCCAAGTCCGGGGTCTGGGCGGTGATCCCAGGCGGCGACTGGGACTACGGGCTGCTCGACTTCGTCTCCGACGGCTGCCCGAAGGGGATGAGGCCGTTCGCGCTCCGGGAGTCGCTCGAAGGCATGCCGTGGATCGACCGCGACCTCGTCCACTGGGAGCTCTACGCGAAGAAGAACGGCAACTTCCGCCGCACGCCAGGGACCTACGTCATGTCGGGGCGAGACTGCTGGCACGGCAAGTGCACCTTCTGCAGTTGGACGACGCTCTATCCGCGCTACCGCACCCGCAACCCGGTCGATGTCGTCGACGAAATCGAGATGCTGGTTGAGAAGTACAGGGTGAAGGAGATAATGGACGACTCCGGCACCTTCCCCGTCGGCGAGTGGCTGAAGACGTTCTGCAACGAGATGATCCGCCGCAGGCTCCCGAAGAAGGTGCGCATCGACTGCAACATGCGCTTCGGCCGCCTCGGGCCCGAGGACTACCGGCTGATGCGCCGCGCCGGCTTCCAGTTCGTCCTCTTCGGCGTCGAGAGCGCCAACCAGGAGACGCTCGACCGCTTCAACAAGGCGCTCAAGGTGGAGGACGTGGAGAAGGGCGCGAAGTGGGCGACCGAGGCTGGGCTCGACGTCCACCTCACCTTTATGTTCGGTCACGCCTGGGAGGGACCGAAGGAAATCGCCAATACCGTCGCGCTCGCGCGGCGGCTGCTCGCGAAGGGCTGGGCCAAGACCCTCCAGTGCACGCTGACGATTCCGTACCCGGGCACTCCGCTTTTCAAGGAGCTCCAGGCCACGGACGGCCTCACCACCCTCGACTGGGACGAATACGACATGCGTCGCGCGATCACCAAGACGCCGCTTGCGAGCGAGGAGGAGATCAAGCGCGCCATCCGCGAAGTCTACCGAGGCTTCCTGCAGCCCGCCGCGCTCTGGCACCGTCTCGCCTCCACCCGCACGCTTTTCGACTTCGGCTTCTACTACCGCGGCCTCCGCTCGCTCATCGGCCATCTCGCCGACTTCCGCGGCGGCCGCAAGCAATGCTGATCTGCGCAAGTTCATCAAGTCCAACTTCAAGTCCGGCCGCCGCGATATCACGAAGATCCTCATAAACAAGAACAACTTTACCCACATCTACCGCCAGTGGCGCGATGCCGTCATGCCGTTCATCAATGCGCCGTGGGATATCCTCAAGAAGAAATACGGCATCTACGACCGCGACTTCTATCTTGCGGAGATGAACATTGAAGACAACGGCACGGCAGATATCGGCGACGACCGCGTTGCCAACGACTTCTACATCACCTTCGAGGCAAAGTCCGCCACGCCGTACAATATCAGGCGCAAGAACGAGGACGATCTCTTCTCTTCGTTTGCTTTCGGCTTCAAGCCCGGCGGCCTCGATGCCTATGCCGCGTTCTGGCGCCGCTACAAGCGTCCGCCGAAAAAGGAATACTGGAACTTCATCGTAAACCGCCTCGACCTGCTCGTTCCCCAAGACGTGCGCGAGCGCAAGGGCTCGTTCTTCACGCCCGCCATCTGGGTGGAGAAGAGCCAGCAGTATCTATCGGACGTTCTTGGCGAGGGCTGGCAGGACGAGTATTTCGTCTGGGATTGCGCAGGCGGCACGGGCAATCTCGAGGTCGGGCTCACGAACAAATACAATGTCTTCGTCTCGACGCTTGACCAGCAGGACGTTGACGTCATTCACGAGCGCATCAAGAACGGTGCAAACCTGCTTGACTCACATGTCTTCCAGTTCGACTTCCTCAATGATTCCTTCGACAAACTCCCGCAAGGACTTCGTGACATCGTCAATGATCCCAACAAGCGCAAGAAACTCGTCATCTACATCAACCCGCCATATGCGGAGGCGGGGGATGCGAAGCAAAGATCTCATACAGGCGCGAACAAGACGGATGTTTCCGTCATCCATGCGACATATGACAAGTATCTCGCCCAGATCGGCATCGCCGGAAGAGAGCTTTTCGCGCAGTTTCTGATGCGAATCCACGATGAAATCCCGGGTTGTACTGTCGGACAGTTCTCCAAGTTAAAGCATTTATCGGGGCCGAATTTCAAAGCTTTTCGTCAGGTGTTCAGAGGGGAATTGGCTCGATGCTTCGTCACGCCGGCTGACACGTTCGACAACGTGAAGGGACAGCAACTGTAAATTTCGACTGAAATTTTCGTGCCATGTCTAAGGGTGAAGATTTTCGTTCCATTGCGCGTCAG
>SFPL01000030.1 GCA_004551905.1 Lentisphaeraceae bacterium | reverse complement strand
GAGCGTGAGATTACGGTGCGGACGAAATCGAGGTGGTGGCGGAGGCTGATGAAATGGACGGGGGAAAGTGACTGGAAACGGGGCGGGGACCGAGGCGGGAAACGAGGCGGGGAAAGAGACGAGGGCGGGGGAGAAGAGCCGCTCACGGCCAAGGGAGCGGGGTAAGTGAATCTCGGGGAGCGAAAGAATAGAAGTGACAGAAATGTGGCGCGGAGTTACAATGAAGGCAACAAGTGAAGTGCTGACTGAACAAGGCAAAAGGACAAACAGGGCATGAATACATTGATCACCGGGGCAAGTTCTGGAATCGGCGAGGCGCTCGCGATTGCGTGCGCAGCGCGCGGTGACGCACTGTTCCTCTGCGGACGCGATGAATCACGGCTAAATGCCGTGGCGGAGAAATGCCGCGCTGCTTCCAAAAGCTGCGCAACAGTCTTCGCCCGGGTCGTCGACGTGACAGACGCCAACGCAGTGGAACGGTGGATCGGCGAATGCGACCAGACCGCGCCGCTGGAAAGAGTCTTCGCCAACGCCGGAGTGTCGACCGGCGAGGAGACCGCGGCAAACGTGCGGCGCACATTCGCCACCAATACAATCGGAGTGGTAAACACCGTGCTCCCCGCAATCGAGGCGATGCGGAAGCGTCCTGAAAGCGCGAACCGCCAGATCGTCATCACCGCCTCCATCGCCGGCTACGGTCCGCTCAAGGCCTGCCCGAGCTATTCGGCGACCAAGGCCTGCGTAAAGACCTGGGGACTCGCCCTGCGCGGAATGCTTGCGCCGGAGGGAATCAAGGTCTCGGTGGTGTGTCCCGGCTTCGTGCGCTCGCGCATCACCGACGCGAACACCTGCCCGATGCCGTTCTTCATGGAGGCGGACCGCGCCGCACGCGTCATCCTCGGCCGAGCCGACCGCAACGTCGGGCTCATCGCGTTCCCGTGGCCGATGCGGCTCGGGACCTGGGCGCTGTCGATCCTGCCCTGGCGCGCAAACGAGCTCCTCAACCGCCTGTTGCCCAAGAAGGTAATCTAGCCGCGGCGGCTACTGCGCAAGCGATTCCTTCGCGGCGGCGAGGACGGCGTCCTGGTCCGGCGCGAGGCCGCAGTAGAGCGGCAGGCGGACGAGGGTGTCGGCGTAGCGGTCGCAGTTGGGAAGCTCGCGCTCGGGGACGCTCGGACGATTGGTCTTCGAGTATTCCCGGTAGAATTCGGACGAATGGAGCGGCAGGTAGTGGAACACCGCGAGGACGCCGCGCTCGCGCATCTTCGCGATGAAGCCGCTGCGTCGCGCAAGGTCGGGGAAGAGCAGGTAGAACATGTGCGCGTTGTTGGTGGCGCCGGCGGGAATGACCGGCAGCGACACGCCGAGCGCGGCGAGGTCGATCCCCGAGAAGAACCCGAGGTACCGCTCCCAGAGACGACGGCGCTCGGCCTGGATCTCGTCCAGGTGCTCCAGCTGCGCCCAGAGGAACGCGCTCACGACCTCGGTGGGCAGGAACGAGCTGCCGACGTCCACCCAGCCGTACTTGTTCACCTCGCCGCGGAAGAACTCCGCGCGGTTGGTGCCCTTCTCCCAGATTATCTCGGCGCGGCGCGCGAAGCGCTGGTCGTTGACGACGAGCATGCCGCCCTCGCCAGAGATCACGTTCTTCGTCTCGTGGAAGGAGAAGGCGGCGAGGTGGCCGATCGACCCGAGCGCGCGGCGGCGTCCGTCCGCGCCGGTGTAGAAGGAGTCCACCGCCTGCGCGGCGTCCTCGACAACAATCAGCCCATGCCGCTCCGCGACGGCCATGACCGCGTCCATGTCGCAGGCGCAGCCGGCGTAGTGGACGGGCACGATCACCTTGGTGCGCGAGGTGACGAGCGACTCGAGCGACTGCTCGTCAATGTTGGGCTGGTCGGCGCGGCTGTCGGCGAAGACGATCGTCGCGCCCTGGCGCACGAACGCGAGCGCGCTGGACACGAAGGTGTAGGAAGGCACGATCACCTCGTCGCCCGGACCAACCCCGGAGAGGATCGCCGCCATCTCCAGCGCGTCGGTGCAGGAGGTGGTGAGCAGGCACTTGCCGAAGCCGTACCTCCGCTCGAAGAATTCCTGGCAGCGATGGGTGAATTCCCCGTTGCCGGAAATCTTGCCGCCGTCGACAGCCTGGCGGATGTACTCCGTCTCGACGCCGGTCATGTACGGACGATTGAAGTGGATCATGTCGATGCCTCCCGAAATAGTTCCAGCGCGCGCGTGGAGAACGCCTCGAAGGAATAGAGCGAGCGCACCGCCTCGCGCGGCGAAGGCGCGCCCGCCGCCGCCACCGCGTCGACGATCTCCGCCGCGCCGCCGAAATGCCTCAGCAGCCGCACGGGTCGGTTCATCGCCAGCGCCTCGGCGACAGAAAGCCCGAACGACTCCGGCTTCACCGTGTTGGCCGAGACCACCTCGTCCGCGATGGAGAGGCATTCCGGCACCTTCTCCTGCGCACCGGCGAACACCACCTGCCCGTCGACGCCGAGCTCTGCCGCGAGCCGCCGCAGCGACGAGACGTAGCCGCGGTGGCGGCGGTCTTCGCGACCGACGAGCACGAGCCGGCGGTCGCGGCGTCCGAACGCCTGCGCGGCAAAGTCGCGCACCAGCGCGTCGAGTCCCTTTACCGGCGTAAGCCGCCCGACGGCCATGGTGACGAAGTCCCCTTCCCCGACGCCCCATTCGCGGCGTAGCGCAGCGACGGCGGCGGGGTCGACGCGCGCCGGGTCGAAGCGCGCGAGGTCCACGCATGGCGGGACGACGCGCAGTCGGTCGGCGAGCGGAGCGGGCGCGGGGCGACGCGCGTAGTTCGCGAGCAGAAAGTCGGCCAGGAATTTCGACGGCGCGGCGACGACGTCGCCGCGGGTCATTACCGCAGAATAGCGCGAGACGGTGTTCGCGCCGTGGGCGAACGAGATCCACCGAAGTCCGAGCGCGCGGTTGGCGAGGACGAAAAGCCACGCCGGCACGCGCGAGTGGGCGCAGACGACGTCCGGCCGCTCGCGGCGGAGCAGCGAGCGCAGCGCCAGCGCACGAGGAATCGCGGTGAGCGGGTTCTTGGACTTGAGGTCGAGCCGGACATGGCGGCCGCCGTCCGCCTCCAGCACGGACGCAAGCGCGCCGCCGACGGAGACGACGACGCTCTCGTGCCCGGCTCTGGCGAGCGCACGGTTGAGGTCACGGACGACGCTCTCGACGCCGCCCTGCTCCATCGCGGGCACGAGGTGGACGACCTTCATGAGTACTTGATCTTCCCCGACGAAGTACGCGGGAACGGCTCGTTTCTCGTCGTCACCGTGCCGATGCGCTTGTAGACCGGAAGGCGCAGGTTGAGTTCGCCCACCGCGCGACGAACCGCGTCCTCGGGAATGCTGGCGTAGACCTCGGCGCGGATCTCGCGCGACTCGCCGTCGCCGGAAACCACCGCCTCCAGGACGCCGGGGATGGCGTGGAGTTTTTCCTCCAGTTCCTCCGGGGCGATTTTCTTACCGGACGAGAGGATGATCGTGCGCGAGGCGCGCCCGGTAATCCAGACGTTACCGGCCTCGTCGATGCGGCCGATGTCGCCGGTGTGGAGCCAGCCGTCCGCGTCGATCGCCGCAGCGGTCTTCTCCGGGTTCCTGAAATACCCCTTCATCACCCCGGGTCCGCGCGTGAGCAGCTCGCCAGAGGCAGAGACCTTGGTCTCGCAGGTCGGCAGCAGCGAACGGCGTCCGGCGCTGCCGACGGCGATCTCGCCGTCGCTCGGATCCATCGAATAAAGCGCGGTGGTCTCGGTTAGCCCGTAGCCGCAGAGCACCTTCACCCCGAGCGCGGTCATGCGCTCGTAGACGCGGCGCGGCATCGCCGCCCCTCCGGAGAGTATCCAGCGGAGCGGATAGCCGAGCGCCTCCTCGGCACTGCGGCCGCGGCGCTCGATCTTGCCGGCGAGCACGTCCACCAGCGCCGGCACCAGGAAGAGGTAGTCGGCGGCGAAGCGCTCGACCGCGTCGTAGAGGCGGCGGAAGTCCGGGCAGACGCCGGGCACCACGCCGCGCGAGAGCAGCAGGTAGGCGACGCAGACGCCGAAGATGTGGTGGAGCGGCAGCACCATCAGCGAACGCTCGCCAGGCTGCATCGGGAGCGAAATCGCGGTGGAGTCGGCGAAGGCCTCGATGCCGGCGACGGTCAGCTCCGCGCCGCGCGGCTCCGAGGTGGTGCCGCTGGTGAAGACGATCATCGCCGTCTCGCCGTCGCGGACGCGGCAGGGGCGCTGCCAGATGGTCTTGAAGCCGGCCTTGATCGCGAGGTGGCCGGCGTTGAGCACGAGGTCGGTCTTGCGCGTGCCGAAGCCACCGGTCTTGAGCCCCGGGGTCATCGCGGCGACCTCGTGCGCCTTGTCGGCGTAGAGCGATGAGTGCACCAGCACGTCGGCGCCGACGAACTTGAGGCGCCGCGAGATATCCTCCGCATCCAGGTTCACGTCCAGCGGCACCACCTTCGTACCGGTGAACAGGCACGCGGCATGGGTCGCCATCCACTCGTAGGAGTTCTCGCCGATGAGCGCGACGGTCTTCACCTCGTGCTTGTCGATGAGCCAGGCGATGACGGCGATGTCGTCGGTGAACTGGCGCCACGAGATAGGCAGCGCCCGGTCGCCGGAGGCGATCATGAACGCCGGCTCGTCCGGGCGTTGCTCCCGGTGTCCCCGGAATGCGTCGAAGAGCTTCATCAGCGCCGGTTGTAGGTGGCGGCTACCTCCTCCCATGTGCGCGAGGCGAAGAACCCGGCGATGGCCGTGTCGTACTCGGCGGTGTGGGCGAAGGCCTTCTTCATAAGCTTGAAGCGGGTGTCGAGGCCGACGGTGCCGTCGCGCGACTCGAGCTCCTGGGCGATGGCGGCGTAGTCGAGCGGGTCGGTGACGGACGCGACGCGGAGGTAGTTCTTCGCCGACGCGCGCACCATGCAGGGGCCGCCGATGTCGATGTTCGTGCGCGCCATCTCCGGCGTGACACCGGCCTTGGCGACAGTCTCGCGGAACGGGTAGAGGTTCACGACCACCATGTCGATCGGCAGCGCCGAGAGCCGCTTCAGGTCCGCCTGGTGCGAGTCGTTGTAGGTTTCGGAGAGGAGCCCAAGGTAGATCTTGAAGTCGAGCGTCTTCACGAGCCCGCCCTGCATCTCGGGCTGGCCGGTATAGTCTGAGACCGCGACCAGCGTCGCCGCGGCCGCGTCGCCGAGGATCTCCTTCACCTTCGTGTAGGTGCCGCCGGTGGAGTAGATCTTCACGCCGGGGCAGGCCTTGATGAGCGCCGGGACGAAGGACTCGAGGCCAGTCTTGTCCGACACCGACATGAGCACGTTGCGCACCTTCACGCGGTCGTCGATTTCAGTTACGATGTTGAGCGCCATTTTCTTTTCCTTTGCTGTTTTGGTTCAAAGCTGCCGCGCGGCGGGTTTCACAGGCCCCCGCCCAGGGCCTTCTTGAGGTCGCCCGCGCCGGAGGTCGTCGTGGTGATGGACGCGTCGAGCACCTCCACCTGCTCGGCGTCGAGCCAGAAGCGGATCTTGGAGCCGACCACCGTCTGCTCCTTGCCGGCGCCCTTCGACTCGTCCACGATCTTCGCCGGCGTGCCATCGTCGCCGCCGACGAGCACCACCGTTCCGGTCGGGCGGTTGTAGGTGACCTTTGCGCCGTAGGCGCGCCGCGCCTCGTTGGTCATCGCGACGTGGCCGATGGCGACGATGCGCCGGAGCTGGTTGGTGGGGACGATCGAGACGTACGCCTTGTCGGCGTGGATCTGGTAGCGTTCGTCGTCCACGTGCACCTTGCCGGTGAAGACGGCGATGCCCTCCTTGCGGTCGTAGAACGTAGACGCCGCGGTGATCACGGCGGGGCGCAGCGGCTTCCGCGGCGGCGCGTTGGTGGCGGCCGCCAACTCCGCCGGCGGCAGGTTGGTCGCGGCAACCGCCGCCGCAGGCGCATTTGTCGCGGACCCGGCCGGCGGCGCAGGCTCCGCAGCCGCCGCGCCGGCGGCGACCAGGGTCAATAGCACGAAAAGCCTTTTCATACGCGGTGTAGTATACCATAATTCGCGGGGCTTGGGGCGCAACACCGGAAATTTGGTATAATACGCGGCAAAGGAACGGAGGCAAGATGACGACAGCGGAAAGACAGGATTACGCGGCGAAGCTGAAGCGCGAGATGAACTGCTGCCAGGCGGTCGTGCGCGCGTTCGCCGACACGGTATCGCTCGACGAGGCGACGCTAACGAGCCTCGCCGCCGGGTTCGGCTCCGGCATGGGGACGATGGAAGGCTCCTGCGGCGCGCTCGTGGGCGCGGTCATGGTCGCGGGGCTGCGCACCGGCGGCAGCGGCACGATGGCGCTCTCGCGCAGAATCCTGCCGCGGTTCAGGGAACTCTGCGGCGCGACGATCTGCCGCGAGCTCAAGGGCGTCGACACCGGCAAGCCGCTCTGTAGCTGCGAGGACTGCGTCCGCAACGCCGTCCTCGCCGCCGCCGAGGCACTGGGCTAGAAAGGCAAGCTTAGCTGTCGTTCTTGATTGCTGGCGGCGTCTTGCGCAACCCACTCGCCGTCGACCTTGCGGATGATGCGCCAACCGACATCCTAACTCCTGAGAAGCAACTCGTCCGCGACTTACAACACACTAGAAGGATTGGCGGCTGCGAATACCGGCACCGACGCGCCGGTTTCGACGAGCAGCAGCTCCGCGCCGACGCGCTCAAGCGGAAGACCGGCGAGCGACGCGATTGCCGCGCGGTACGCCGTCATCTGGCCCAGATACGCCTCGCGCATCCTTGCGGCAAAGGCGTCCGCCGATTCGCCGCGCGCTGGGCGGTTGGTCTTGAAGTCGTAGACGACGGCGCGCCTTGAGTCGCCTTCGCCGCGGAAGACGACGCGGTCGAACTGCCCCGACTCCCACTCCGAGCCGACCAGTCGCTCGTAGCTCCGCTCGCGCCACAGCGCCGCCGCGTCGTTCCCCTTCACGAACGCGCCCGTCCAGCCGTTGGCGAGAATCCGCCGCTCGAGCTCGTCTTTCGGCGCGGCGGGGTCGATCCACTCCACCGCCTCTAACTGCGCGTGAACGTCCGTGCCCCGCCGCAGCGCCGCCTGGCGCGCGGAGCCGTCGGCGAAAAGCTCGCCCGCTGCCATGCCGGAGCGGAACGCAAGCGAGGGGAGTCGGCGGCGGATGCGCTCGCGCTTTGCGCGCGCCGGCTTCTGCCGCGGTGCTTCCGCCGGTTCCGGCTGCTCGTCCTTGCCGGCGGCGCGGCGACGCTTCCACTCAGCAATCTTTTTGTACCATCTTGGGTCGCCGACCGGTTCGGGCAGCGCCTCGCGGACGAAGTTGGACATGTAGCACGTCGACCCGCTCTGCGTCGGCGGACGGCAGACGATCGTCATCGCGTGCTTCGCCCGCGTCATCGCAACGTAGTAGGTGCAGAGCGCCTCCTCCTCGACTCGCTCCTGCCGCTCCGCACGCGCCTCGGCGATCCCCGGGACGATCTTTGCGACCTTCGCGCCCGGATCGGGCAGCACCCAGCCGTCCGCGACAATCGCGCCGCTCGTCGACGCGTCGAGCGCACTGTGCTCGTAGAGCGGCAGCACCACGTAGTCGAAGCCCAGCCCCTTGGAGCGGTGGATCGTCATGATCTTGATCTTGCCCGGCTCGGCAATGTTGCGCTGCCTCTTCGCCGCGAGGAAGTCGGCGAAGTCCGAAAGCCGCGTCCCCGGCTCGAGCGTCAGCTCGAACTCGGCCGCCGCCCTGAGCATGTCGGTGAAGCGCGCCTCGGTGAACTCGCTCCACGCCACGGCCGGGTCTTCCGGCAGGCGCGAGCGCAAGTCGCGGAAGGTGCGCACCAGTCCCTTCGCGGTGAACGCCTGCGCGGCGAACTGCGACACCGCCTCCGCGCCGGGAACGCCGTCTGGATAGAGCGCCGCCGCGAGCGGCGTAGAGGCGAAGTGGCTGTACGCCTGCCGGTAGCCGGGATGGTCCGCGAGCTTCACCAGGTCGACGAAGCCCTGCAGGGCGGGCGTATCGAGGATTGCGCTTTCACCTTCCCACACCACTCCGTCCAGCCCCTTGAGCTTCAGATACGCGGCAATCCGCTCGCCGGTAGAGTTGCTTCTCACCAGCACCGCGGCGGAAAGGGAGCGCCTCACGGGCTCGACCGCCTTGAGCGCGTTGAAGACCGGGTCGAAAAGCCCTTCGAGCGTCCTGTCCGGCGCCGTGACCGCCTGCACGAAGCCGGGCATGTCCTCTCTGTTCGCGGAAACGTGCTCGCGCGCCTCCCAGCCCGGGAACTCTTCGCGTAGCCGCCCGCGCACGAAGACGCGGTTTACCGCCTCGACGACGGCTGGCGACGAGCGGTAGGTCTCGTTGAGCTCCTTGATCTCGTACGCCCCGCTGTCGCGTTCGCCGCGGAAGATTTCGACGTCGCCGTTTCGCCAGCCGTAGATCGCCTGCTTCCGGTCGCCGACGACGAAGACCGACTTCTCGCCGTCGGACATCTTCGCCTCGTCGACAAGCGGCGAGAGCGCCGCCCACTGGTCGCGGCTCGTGTCCTGGAACTCGTCGAGCGCCCAGGCGCGAATCTTCGCGTCGAGGCGGTATTCGAGCGCGAGGCGCACGTCGGCGGGGAGCGAGGAAAGAAGACGCGGCACGTCGTCGAAGACGAGCAGCCCCCGCCCGCGCACGTTAGCGTCGTAGTCCTTCTCGTATTCCGAGATAAGCCGGTAGACGCCGCGGGCGAATCCGAGACTGCGGGCGACGACGTAGCCGCAGACGCCCAGCATCGCGTCGCGCACGGCCTTCGTCTGCTCGCTGTCGAAGGAATACGTCTTCCGGTTGAACTTGACCTCGAGCGACGCGCCGGCGAGGAGGTCGTCCAGCTCGAAGAACTTCTTCGCGAATCCCTTGACCCCGTCAAAACTGCCGCGGAAGCCGCGCACCCATTCGACGAACTCTGGCCACGCGGCGGAGTCGCAGATTCCGACGAGCCGGTCGGCGAGGCGCGAAAGCTCCTTCTCGTCCGTCTTCGCCCATGCCGGCGTTTCGCCGAATATCGCCGACGCGTCGCCCCAAGCGCGCTCAGACGGATGCGCGCGGACGAGCGACTGCCAGCTCCGGACGAATTTGCGGTAGGAGTCGACGAAGCTCCGCACGTCCTCGCCGTTCATCGCCAGCGCGAAGGCGTCGGTGAACGCACGGCGGGCGGCGGCGTCGGTGCGGCGGAGGATCGAGAATGAGGTGCGGGCAAGCTCCTGCCCCGCGCGGTATTCGTCCATTATCTCCACGCCGCCGTCAAGCCCCAGCTCCAGCGGGAAACTCCGCGCGATGCGCATGAGGAAGCTGTCGAGGGTGCCGATCTGCGAAAGGTGCTGGGAGGCGATGACCTTGCGCAGCAACACCACGCAGGAAGGATCGTCTCCGGCGCGCCCGGCGAGCAGCGAGACGAAGCGCTCGAAGATCTCGCCCGCCGCGGCGCGCGAGAAGGTCAGCGCGACGATCTCATGCGGCTCCAGTCCGCCCTTGACGAGCGCAATCAGCCGCTCGGCCAGCGCCTGCGTCTTGCCCGTCCCGGCCGACGCCTCGATCAGGACATTGGTCCTCTCCGCGTTCGTCGGCACTCTTATTTCTCGTGCTTTCCGGTCGGGCTGTGGGGGCAACCATGGCCGGTAGAGGTCGAGCCGCACCATTCGCAATGCTTCTCGTCACCGCGGTGCTCGTGCTTGCGCGTAGGCGAATGAGGACATCCCCAGCCGTAGGTTGTGCTGCTACAGTATTTGCATTGAGTACTCATAACAATCCCCCCCGCCAGCCAGTAGCCAGTGCAACACTCGTTGCGTAGCCCTGTGCCGACGATGCTTTCTTGCTTGATGTTGGTAGTATAGCAGTTTCGGATTGGGTTTGTAAAGCGGGCTTCAGCGGGAGATTCCGCTTTGGGGCTGT
>SFPL01000029.1 GCA_004551905.1 Lentisphaeraceae bacterium | reverse complement strand
GAGTTAGGTCTCTGGACCCCAAAGAGCCTCGTCGCCGCAGGCCCGTCTTGGGAGGCCTTCCCTTGACGGGCCGTTCTTACCAGGCACTATGCCCGGTGAACAGTAGGGTAGTCTACCAAAATCCGATTAGACAAGACCCTGTTAATGGAGTAGTATTGATAGAGTAACTCATGCCAGGCGATACCTCTGTTGCAGCGACTGCGGATGGTCGGGATCCGTCCTGCGGCTGGACGCAGGCTCCCCTTTCGCCTCCCGTTCCGCCCGCTCGGCCTCTCGCGCGGCGAGGATCTCGCGCATGACCTCGCGGTAGAGCGCGTTGATCCGGCGGAGGATCTCCTCGTCGCCGATATCCTCTGGCTCGGGGACGTAGATTAAGATGTGGAAGTGGTTCGACATGATTGCATACGCAAGAACGATCACACCGCTAAACTCCTCGACCCGGCGCAGCAGCTCAATCGCCCGCGTCTTCTCGTCGTCATCGAGAAAAAACGCCTGATGTGCACCACGCATAGCGCCTCGCTTCGCGAGCAGCCTAGCGGCTGGTGGATATAGCCGACTAATCAGGTGGTAGCATCGGCAATTCTCTCTAAACCTCGTCTTCCGCATGTCTAGCAGTTTATCACAAAATCGATTACTATGTCAATGCTACTATATCAATAAGCTGGCCCTTGCCCCGCCCCTTTAATGCGTTGGCCCCACAGGCCGAACAGGAGAAGCCGCCGAAACACCTTGTCTTTCAAGGACGACGGAATCGCCCCACGGCATGTTCGCGACCATCCGGCGCGGCGACGTGCGCCGCCCAGACGCCAGGCTCGACTTCTGCCGACTCGGCTCGCACGACATCGCCCGCCAGCGTCTCGGAATGAAAGGCGATCTCGAAATCGACAGGGCCGCCCGCCGGCGGCGGCACGGTCTCGAGCAGCCACTCGACATAATGGACGTTGTTCACGTGCCCATTGAGGTCGATGTCGCCGCGCCGGGCCGTAAACGTCTGCGCGGCCGCCGTGCCGTGACAATCCCAGCGAAGACGCGCAAACGGCGCGTCGCCCAGAACCGGCGGATGCTCGTCGTCCGCCCGCGCGAAGACGCGCGGCGGCACGGCGACGACCTTGCGGGAGGAAAGGTCAATGACCATCCACTCGCTCGTCGCAACGCCGACCTGCTCCGCGCCGACGCGCAAGACGTAATCGCGGTGCGCGGTAATGCGGCGTCCGCTGCGCGGGAACGTCATCACCGTAATCGTCTCCTCCCAGCGTGGAAGGCGCGTCATCGAAACGCGCAGGCGCGTAAGAACCCACGAGATGTCCTGCCCCTCCGCCTGGAAGTTCGACTTCGAGAACTGGAGCTGCTCGGCATGGAGGCTAGCGGCCTCCTGCAGGTAGTTGCACACGTTCGCCAGCGTGACAAACCCGTCAGGCCCGCATTCGTAGCTGCGAACCTGAAAGGAATACTCAGCTTGTGTCTTCATGTCGGATATTATACATGATTTCCGGCGGCATGGACATCCGCGCACCATCGTGCGCAGCCAGCGGATGAAGGCCTCAATCCGCCAAACGAAGGACGCACTCCTCCATCATGCCGAGCGCGACCGGCAGACGGAGAACGCCGCCTGGCGACATCGAGACGGTCAGCGGCCGCCACACGCCATGCGCGTCAAGCCGTTCCGCTTCCCTTACCGGCTTCGCGACCGCCAATGAGATGGCCGGGAGCGGATCGTAGCAGAGGTTGACGACATGCACTAGCAACCGGCCGTCCGCCGCGCGCACGGCAAGCGCCAGCGTATTCTGCCTGTCGGCCGAGCGGACGGGGAACGCGCGGCCCGTCAGTCCGTCGAGGATTCTGCCGATCCAGACCTGGCGATGCTCCGAGCGACGGTTGAAAATGCCGACCTCCGGGTTCCAGGCCGTGACGGCAATGCGTCCGCCAAGCGCGTTCTCGAAAAGCGTCGCACCCGGCGCCACCGTCTCCTGCGTTCCCTTCGCGGCATCCTTGCGGACGAGCACCGACAGCGCGCGCGCGCCGGGGAGCGGCTCGAGAATCGGGGGCCGATCGGACGGCGTAAGCTTGAGCCAAACGCCATCCATCTCCTCGCCGTGAAACACGAGATCGCGCCGGGTGGCCCGCGCGCCGATGAGCGAATCAAGGCCGCGCTTCGTCAGGGCCTCTGCCGCCAGTCCGTCGACGAGGACGCGATACGACAGGAGCGTGCGCAGTTCCGCTTCCGACAGGCGATCGACGGCAGTCGCGCCCGCCAAGGCCCACACGCCGTCCTTGGACAGGTCGCTTTCGGCGCGGAACGGGACGCCGTAGAGGGCAAACGCCTCGCGCACCCACCCGTTCGGGTATTCCGTCCTCCATTCACGCCTCGCCTTGTCCGCGCAGATCGGGACCCTCACGCCCAGCTCCGTCGCGCCGTCCACTGCCGCTGCGATCGCCGCATAGTAGCCGCGGTGGTCCGCCAGGATGTCGGTGTAGTTGCGGGCGACGGGAAGCCCGCCGCGGTGCGCATTGACAAGCCAGAGCTTGGCGCCCTTCAACCCGCAGAAGAAGCCGACGGCCAGTTTCGCATGAAACGAGCGCGCGCTTTTGCTCCAGAGGTTATGGGGAAACGTATCCGACTCGTCCAGCAGGCAGGGCACGTCCTTCTTCCACATGTCGATGAAATACTGCGTCTCCAAGATGCGGTCCGCGAAATTGTCGCCCAGGAACTCGCTGTACTGGCCGTTGCATGTGCGCAGGATCGGCGTCTGGCCTTTTGCGGCGACCGCCTGTGCCGTCCGCCCCGCCCGCCAGGGCTCGCCTCCGGGCATGCACGCACAGCAGGGAATGGCCGGATCGACGGAATCGATCGCCTCGCGGACAAGCCGGGCGACGTCAATGACGGTGTCCTCCTGCAGTTTCTCGAATGCCGCCACGGTCGCGGCATCGGAACGGTCCGTTATGATCTTGCGCAGTTCGTCGCAAGAGAAGCGACGCCCCGTGCGGCGCTCAAGCTCCGCAAGGTGAAGCGGGCAGAAGCATTCCGCAGAGTGCTTGAAGCCGGTGATATCGTCGTCCGTCATCATCATTGCCGGACGTTCGGCAGCCGCACGGCGAATCGTCTCGCGCAGGAACGCGCGGTGTCCGGGATCAAGCGGACAAAACCGGATGCCTGGCGACCTCAGCGTGACGGTGCGCTGCCAGGGCTCCTGGTCGTCGCCGATGGGCGCCCAGTGTCCCAGGACGGACTGCAGGAGAATGCCGAGGCGGACGTTCGTGCCGGCAAGCTCGCGCTTTAGCGCCCGATAGCTGGCGATCAGGCGATCCGTCTTCGCCAGGGCGGGCCGCCCCTCCGCATGGAACGATAGCGAGTAGAGAACGAAATCGTTTCCCGTCCGCGCCGCATACTCGACCATGTCCTTGGCGACTTCCGCCTCCTTGCCGGGCGAAAACGGCGCAATGTTGTAGAAGAGGGGCGCGGCCAAAGCCGCCAGCACTAGCGAATTCATCTCTCGTTGTCCTTTCACGACGTGACCCGTCACGTCTTGATCTGTCCTTGTCGTCGCAGTATACCAAATCCCTCACCTGGCGGTCAAGTCCAGCGCAAGCTGAAGTTTCACGATTTTTCATTTTGCGAAATCTACCGCGCCATCAGCTCGTTCCTCTCAAGGATCTCGTCTGCGTCGCTCGGCCCCTTGCGGCCCCTGCGGGGTTCGCTTCGCTCAGGCGACCTTATCGCTTCGCGACAGGCGAATGTTGAGCCTCGAAGAGCGGCCCCCGTGCGGCGTCAGAACTTGAACTCCACCTGCCAGCGGAAGAAGAAGGCCGGCTTGCTGCTTTCGTAGTATCCGCCGGGATTGAACAGCTCGCCGATGACATGAGCGACGATTTCGAGCCTGTCGGCGCCTATGCCGCCGGGCTTCGCCAGCAGAATCGGAAAGTCGTACCGCGCCGCCGTGAGCAGCCCCTTGTAGCGCGAGCCGCCGCCGTCGGTGCGGCCCAGCCCGTCCTGCTCCGCCGCGAACATCGGGCCCGAATACAGGTAAAGGCCGTGCCGCGGGCCGAAGCTCATGGTCAGCTTGGCCTTGACGTATATCATGTTCGACCACCAGCAGTTCTCGTAGAGGCTTCCGTAGACGAGCATTTCGCTGTCCTGCGTGTAGCGGGCCCACATCGGGTCCCACGACTTGTCGTCGTCATCGTCGCCCGTCCAGTGCCTGTCGCCGGAATAGTACGTCAGGGCCGTCGACAGCACACTTCTGCAGCCGAAAAGCGCATCCGCGTGATACTTCAGCTCCGAGTGCACCATCCAGCCGCCGGCCGCGCGGTTTCCGTCCACGATCCGCCCGAACTGCTTCGCACCCTCGAACTCGAGGCCCCACTCGTCGCAGAAGCGCGGTTCGGCCCATATCCCCAGCGTCGCTATCTCCCTCGCGGAGCGCGTCCGCGGCTCCGGCTTCTCCGTCGTGTGCGCCTCCGTCCGCTTGAACACCGTGTACACCTTGAACGGAAGCGAACCGCCGAGCGCCTCCTGCGAATAGACGAAGCCGCCGCCCCATTCGTCGAGGTCGCTGGTGTCGGACATGTTTATGCAGTTCAGCGACCGGCCCCTGCTGGCGGCCGTCCCCCAGCGTATGTCGTTGCGTCCGCTGTCGTACAGCGCGAAGACGTCGAGGCGGCGCGACTCCCCGAAATGAAGCCGCGTCCTGACCATGTCGGAGTAGAAGTCGCGGGAGCCGTCGGTCGGCGTTCCCTCGACGATGATGCGGTCGAGACCGAACACGGAGTGCCCTCCCTCGCACAGATCCTGCCGTCCTATGCGGAAGTCCACCGCCGTCACCCCCGCCGCCACCAGCGCGTCCCATTCAAGCCCACGGCCTTCGACATACAGATTGTCGAGGAACACCTCGTCGGGGAAGTGGTACGGCTGGCTGCGGCGCGGGGTGTCCAGCGTCGGATAGAAGCGGAATTCGTCTGCTAGCCTGGTGTACAGCGAGAACGGGCCGGACTCCAGCGACATCCAGACCCTCGGGCGTATGCGCAGCTGGTTGCGAGACTTCGCCCTGACCGACGGGGTCAGCGAATACGCATCGCCCGGGAGCCCGGGAAGGTTGCCCATTATCTCCTGTCTGATGCGGAGGTCCGCGCCGAAATCGACATCTGGCCATTCGGCTCCGAGGGCAGTGCCAGCTGCCGCGATGGCGACGGCCAGTGTCATTGACATCTTGTTCTCGCATGCCTTCGTTCTGTTCATCTTATCTCCTTGTGGACCGCGCGAAACGAAAGACGAGAACCTCCGTTTCCTGCGATCCGCGTCCTTGGTGTCTTCGATTCGGTCTGCTGGCAGCTACGCGACAGCCTCCTCGGCGGATCTCGACCCACGTGGCGCAATAATGAGGCCAAAGCTGGCTGCGAACGCGCTCATACGGCGACTACAGCAGGTTCCTCTGTATCTTTCCGCTGATGGTCTTGGGAAGCTCGTCCTTGAATACGACGATGCGCGGATACTTGTAGGGGGCGGTGTGCTCCTTGACGTAGCGCTGCACCTCCTGCTTCAGGGTGTCGGTGCCCTGCACGCCCTTCACCAGCACGATCGACGCCTTCACCACCTGGCCGCGCACCGGGTCCGGCGCGGCGGAAACGCCGCACTCGAGGACGAACGGCAGCTCCATGATGACGTTCTCGATCTCCGCCGGGCCGATGCGGTAGCCGGACGACTTGATGACGTCGTCGGCGCGGCCGACGTAGTGGTAATATCCGTTCTCATCCTTCCACGCGAGGTCGCCGGTGTGGTAGAAGCCGCCGCGCCACACCTCGTCGGTCTTCTCCTCGTCATTGTAGTAGCCGAGGAAGATGCCGGGATGCGGGTTCTTCCGGTCGGTGCGGATGACGATCTCGCCGTTCTCGCCGGGTGGCACCGGGTTGCCGTCTGCGTCGACGAGGTCGACTCCGTAGTCCGGCACCGGCTTGCCCATCGAGCCAGGCTCGAGCTCGTCGCCGAGCAGGTTGGCGAGCGAGAGCGTGGTCTCGGTCTGGCCAAAGCCCTCCGCAATCTCCAGCCCCGTCGCGCGTTCGAACTGGGTCCAGACCTCCGGGTTCAGCGCCTCGCCCGCCGTCGTCGCGTGCCGGACGGAGGTGAAGTCGTACTTCGAGATGTCCTCCTTGATCAGCATGCGGTAGATGGTCGGCGGCGCACAGAACGTCGTGATGTTGTACTTCTCGAACATCGGCAGCACCTTCTCGGCGTCGAAGCGCTCGAAGTCGTAGGTGAACACCGCGCCCTCGCAGAGCCACTGGCCGTAGAACTTGCCCCAGAGCGCCTTGCCCCAGCCGGTTTCGGAGATGGTGAAGTGGAGCCCGTCGCGCTCCACGAGGTGCCAGTACTTCGCGGTCACAAAGTGGCCGAGCGCGTACTTGCAGCTGTGGAGCGCCATCTTCGGGTAGCCGGTGGTGCCGCTGGTGAAGAACATGAGCATTGGGTCGTTGCCCTGCGGCGAGTCGGCGGTCCGCTCGAAGACGTCGGAGAATCCCGGCACCTCGGCGTTGTAGTCATGCCAGCCCTCGCGCTTGCCGTAGACGAGCACCTTGGCGAGCTTCACGCCGATCTCCTTCTCCGCGGCGTCGGCCTCGATCGCGACGTCGCCGTCGCCGGTGCAGAAAATCGCCTTCACGTCGCCCGCCTTGAACCGGTAGGTGAGGTCGTGCGCCTTGAGCTGGCTCGTCGCGGGAATCGCCACCGCGCCGAGCTTGTGGCAGGCGAGCATCGTCGGCCAGAACTGGAAGTGGCGCTTCAGGATCAGCATCACCTTGTCGCCCTTGCCGATCCCGAGCGACTTCAGGTAGTTGGCGACGCGGTTGGACTGCTCCATCATGTCCTTGAAGGTGAAGCGCCGCTCGCGCATGTGCGCCGAGACGTGCAGCATCGCCAGGCGGTTCGGGTCCTTCTTCGCGATCTCGTCCACGATGTCGAACGCGAAGTTGAACTCGTCATCGTGCTCGTAGCGGATGTGGACGAGCTTGCCGTCGCCGTCCTCCTCGCACTTGACGAACTTCTCGGCGAGCAGCGGCTCGTTGGGCTTGCGCCGGCGCATCCTCACCATCGTCTGCGCCTGCTCCTCGGCGTCGCCGGCCATGATCATCGCGATGAAGGAGCAGCTCTTGCCGCCGACCGCCACCATGCCGTGGGGCGTGGAGGACTTGTAGAAGATCGAGTCGCCCGCGTTCAGCGTCTCCTCGTGGTCGCCCACCTTCACCCGCATCGAGCCGGAGACGACGAAGTCGAACTCCTGTCCGGCGTGGGTGGTGGTGTGGATCGGCGCGCGCTGCTCGCGCTCGTCGTAGTCGTAGGTCACGTAGTACGGCGTGGCGAGCCGGCCCTTGAACATCGCGGCCATGTTGCGGATGAGGATGCCTCGCTCGTTCACCGTCACTGGGCCCTGTCCGGCGCGGCAGACCTGGAAGTGCGAGAGCTTGGCGGTGTGGCCCTCGAGGAGCGCGTTGATGTCCACGCCGAACGCCAGCGAGCACTTGTGCAGGAAGGTGAACGGGGGATCCATCGTCCCCGCCTCGATCGCGAGGTAGTCCCGCTCGTCCACGCCAGTGAGGCGGGCCATCTCCGACGGCGACTTGCCGCCGATCTCGCGCAGTTCCTTGATACGCGCGGCCATGCCCCTGAGTAGTTCGTTCATCTTCTCTTGCCTTTCCTTTTTGACTGAATTCCGCTGTGTAGAAAAACACAGACCACCGGCCGCCCCAGTGGTCTGCGTCCTGCCCTTCGGTTTCGCCCTGCCTGTCTTCAGGCGACGGAACACGCGGCTGGCGTTAGACCACCAGGCCGTGTAATAATAATTCGAATGGCGAAACGGTTTTTCATCTGTTGGCGCGTATTATACCATATTCCGCCGCGCCCGTTCGTAACAAAATGCTACGTGACGCAATCTGCCGCGCAATCTGCCGCGGATGATTAGTGGATGTAGATGACCGTGGGCAGGTTCTTCAGGCAGACGATCCAGGTGCCGGCGGGAAGTCCGCCCGCAGCCGCAGCGGTCATGCCGTAGGGACGCCACTTGTCGCCGCTCTGGCGCGGGAAGTTGGTCCAGTACGTCGCCTGCTGCTCGGCCGTAAGCGAATCCCAGCGCGTCACCTTGGAGGTGTCGGCGGTGTACGCGGCCCACGACGGGCAGCCGACGCCGCCGCGCCAGGGGATGCAGAATCGGACGCGCGAGGCAACGCCGTCGGAGACGATCGTAAAGGCAGTGTCGGCCATCGTCGGCTTGTCTCCCTCGAAGTAGACGCTGGCAACCTTCTGACCCAAGTTCTCGAAGGCGTTCGCGGCGATCGTCGCCATGTTCGCGCTTATGACGAGGTTGGTCACGCTCCGGCAGTTGCGGAAGGTGTAGGCTGGAATCGAGGTCACGCCGGGGCCGAGCTCAATGTTCGGCCCGAGCGGCTGGGACTGGAACTGAAGCCCGCGAACCGTGTCGTGGATGCCAAAGGTCACCGCCTTCGGCGCGCCCGCGCCGTCGACGCCAAAGCCAATTCTGACATTCCCCGTGAACTCGCCTGCGTCGGCAAAGCACCCGCCGCCGTAGTAGACAAGCGAATCCGGGAACATCGGCGAGACGCTGGTAAGGGACCTGCAGTTCACGAACGCCCGACTCTCCAGCCGCTCAAGCGAACTCGGCAGGACGAGCGAGGCGAGGCCGCTGGAGGCGAATGCATTCGACCCAATCGTCGTAATCTTCTTGCCGCCGGCGATCGGCTTGGTGAGGTCAGCCGAATTCCCCTCGCCCAGCTCGACGACGCCGGAGACGGTGATATTGTCGGAGGATTCGCTCAACCGGTACTGCTGCGTGCCGTCGCAGATGATTCCGTCCTGATACACGAACGTCGCCGAGCTGAGATAGGGCTTGATGGTACGGACGCCGGCCATGGTGAAGGTCACAGTCGAATTGGCCAGGAGTTCCTCCGGAAGGTCTCCGTCCCAGCGCAGGAACGTCACACCCTCGGCGGGAGTCAACGACATCGTGACCGAGGTTCCGTCCCGATAGTAGCCGTTCGCGTCCGGCGCGGGGTTGAGGCTTATGGTCGCCAGCGAGGTGAGCGGGCGCGTGAGGTTAAACTTCCAGCCGACGCTGGACACGCCGACCAGCTCGACCTCGCCGTAGCCGGTCTTGCCGTTGTCCTGATTGGGGCCAAAGGTTATGCGGAACGCCTTCACTCGCGTCGCCAGCGCCTCCCCGCCAGCATCCGCGTACTTCGCGTACATCGTACCGGAGATGCCGTCGTGAGCGATGTTCTTGCCGTCAAGGTGTATCGTGGCGTACTCGACCGCCGGTGCGCCGAGATCTATCCACTGGTCGCCGGAGTCTGCGGTCTTCACCTCGAGCTTGGAGATGTCAATGCCGTCGCGGCCACTGTCTTTGTATTTCGAGAACACATTCACGCCGTAGATGGTCGCCTCGTCAACCAGCGTCCAGGACACGACGTCGTTGGGGGCGACGTTGCCGTTTGACCCAAACTCGACCATGCGTCCGTCTGCAAGCTGCGCCATTTCGGACGAGCTGACGGTTGCGGTCCGGAGCATGTTGCTGGGGTTAGCCGTCCAGGAGGAGCTGACGAACGGTCCCGTCTCCCACGAAGCTGTTGCTCTTGCCTCCGTCGCGCCCAGCGTCACCGCAAAAGACAACACGACACCATACGCGAGTTTCTTGGCTGCGTTCATTTTACTCCTCCTATTTGGAGTGTGTTAGCAGTTGTGCTAGATCGCCGTTTCACTAACATGAATATTACCAAATCCCACCGAAGTTGTCAATCGCCGCGGAAGCCCTCCACGGATTACAAATACCCCCGTCGTCTCGGCTGCGCCGAGCCGCCGTGGACATTTGTAAGCGGTTTTGCGCGACGAGACCCTGCGGCACCGCCTGTTCAGGGCATGACAAGCCACCCGACGGGATGCCGACGGGGACAG
>SFPL01000028.1 GCA_004551905.1 Lentisphaeraceae bacterium | reverse complement strand
TGCGACGAGGAAATGTAGAACAGGAAGTCTGTTCGGGCAATTGATGTGATGGATCTGAACACCTCCGGCGTGATGAACTTGACTCCATTCTGATCCAGAAAAACGAGATTGGCCACATTGCGCTCACGCATCAGAGGCAACCATTCATTGAATACAATACGAAAATCCTTGTTCGAGTAATGAACCGTTGCATTGCCCTTGTCCTCGCAAGCATCACATACTCCGCAGAGATGGTCGAAGTTGCATTTTTTGTATTCATTCAAGTACAAATGCACCGGAGGAGGAGGCGCAGTCTTGTAATACGAATCTCTTGCGGATCGAATTTGCTGTAAGGCTATAAGTGGACTACCAGGTTTGCCGTCTTCGTCGTTGCCTTGTCCTGCGAAGAAGTCGAATATCTGAATCCTATCCAACGACTGGTTCAGGAATACGGGAAGCCACGCTTCGACATAATGGCGGTAAAGGTACAATTTCCGCATTGTACCTTCGTCGAAAGGTTCCCGAAATAGATTCAGTCCTGCCATTAAACTTCCTCATGGTTTTTGAACCTTATATTATATCAAAATTCACTGATTATGGGGTGATTAACTGTATAAAAATTATTTCAGAAGAATCAAAAATGTGCCAATCAACGGATGCTACAAAGGGAACGCACCATTATTCCCAGACAACAAGATCAACGTCACCCGCATCGTCGCCGAGGCCGTTGCCAGTCGTGCGGCGGTCTCAAGGCCCCAGCGCCCCAGAAGGCGCAGGAGGAGGTTCAGTGGCTTCAGCAGATTCAGCCCCCGATCTGGGCGGAGCAGCACAAGGAGCTTGGCATCGAGTGATTGCTGGCCCTATGCGCTTTTACGCGCCGAACGCCGCTGGCGGGGCTTGCGCGGATTCTTGAAGGAGAAGTCGATGTCCACGAGCCGACCGAGCGTGGAGGCGACGTCATGGCTGTAGGAGGCGTCCCTCGTCCCCTGGCATCCATCCGGGATGGACGATGCGAAATCCTCCGTGTAGGAGAGCAGTCCGTCAAGCACGTCCTTCCTGATTGACGCGAATAGATCGAGAACCGTGGCGAGGCGCGTGTTGTATGGTGTTGACCCGGACTTGATGGAGGCGATGAGGCGGCGGGCGTTGGCGACCTCGTTCTTGTTCATTTCGCTACGGTCGCCACGAGAGTTCTCGATCCGTGTGGTGAGCCGACGGATGCGCAGCTCTCGCTTGTGCAGCTCGTTCTTGATTCTTTCGGCAATCCAGCAGAGGACGTTTAGGCGGTCAAACGGGTTCTCATGCGTTCCGATGAACTTCATGGCGCGGGCGAATCCCTCGTCCGTTTCGACGAGATCGTCGGGGGCGTTTATCGGGCGTTTGGCGAGAAACGCGCAAGGCGGCATCGCAGGTTTCGTCATCTGTACTTCCCCGCAAGTTTCCGCTGGAGATATGACTTCAACGTGAATCCGACAACGGCGTTGATCTTCCTCTGCTGACCGTAGGTGATGCTGTCCTTGTCGCGCTTGTTGAACATATCGAGCATGAACTGGTAGTCGCCCTCGTCCAGGGCGTTCTGCTCGAAAAGGTACAGCAGCAGCTTCCGCGAGAAGAAGTCGGAGTTCAGTTCTATGAATTCGCGCTTGCGAATCGCGTCGTAGAGACGGAACATCCGCTCCTGCACATCGACCTCGGACGAGAGGTCTTTGCGGCCGAACTTCTTGATGCACTCGCTGCCGATTGGCCCGAACGTCCTGTTGTTGTGCCTGTTCCGTATATAGAAGAGATACCTTATTCCCTCGTGTCCGCACATACAGTCCGTCTGCGCGGTTTCGTCCTCCTGGCAGTCACAGATGTCCCATTCGAGGACGGCCTCTTCCCAGTTTGCCGAAAGCGATGCCTCGACTATGGGGATGATTAGGTTCTTCGTGTACGCGCTGTTCTTGCGTTTCATGTTTTTCACGGGAAACGGCCGCCGGTTCAGTACCGACGGCCGTTGTCCTTTTGTCGGGTGTTTGATTAGAGACCGAACACGTTGATGAGCCAGTCGCGGTCATCGTCGAGCTTGAACGGGCCGGCCACGGACTGGAAGATGCCGCGATGCTTTGCGGGAACGACCTTGTTGACGGTCGGCTCGAACCAATCGACCGTGCAGACAAAGCGTTTCTCCTCCTTCGCCTCGGTGATAACCCCACGGACGATCCCCCGCGCAAGGATCGTAACGTCCGACGCGCCGCGACCGTTCATGCGCTTGACGGCGATGAAGTCGCCCTTGCGCATCTTCATGAGCGGCGCATACTGCGAGGGTGCGTCCTCGCCGCTCCAGCCCAACGCCCAGATCCCGTCGGCGAGGAAACGCTCAAGCTGCGATTCGCAGCCGCCGTAGCTCGCCCCTACGATGTAGTATTGCCTGTTTCCCATGTCTGTCGCTTCCTTTCTTACGCTGCGTCCTCGCCGAGACGCTCGGCGAGCTTGTCAAAGAAGTCCTCGATGTCCGTGATGGCGACATACTCCTTCGTGCCGTCCTTGCAGTGCTGCCACGCGCCGCGAGTGATCTCGGCGGGCTGCGTTGGATTCTTCTCGGCGACCTTCTGGAGGTAGAGGATGAGTTCGGGGATCAGCTTCGCTATGCCCATGCGCTCCTTCGTCGTGCGCTTCTTGTTCGCCGCCGTGCGAAGGAGGAGAATGATGAACGCCTCGCGCTTGTCCTCGCACTTGTCGCCCGGCTTGATCTCCCGAAACGCCCGAAGGTCGCGCTGGTACTCCTTGACGCATTTCGGCGCATACGAATAGTTCTCCACGAACCAGTCGTGCGCCACCTTGGGGCGCAGTCCGTGCTTGGTGAAGTCGGACGGATTCAGCGGTCTGCTGAAGAGGTCGGCGATGAACATCAGCCATTCGGA
Source organism: Lentisphaeraceae bacterium (assembly GCA_004551905.1). Classification (GTDB taxonomy): domain Bacteria; phylum Verrucomicrobiota; class Kiritimatiellia; order RFP12; family UBA1067; genus UBA1067. The sequence goes on along the minus strand of SFPL01000028.1, from coordinate 59,227 downwards.
GCGGCGTTCGTGAATCTTGCGCTTCCCCGGCTGTGTCCGTACCTTCTTCGCTCTCGGCAGTAGTCCGTTTAGGATGTTGTGCGAGACGCGGATCTCGCCGGTCGGCTCGTTCACATAGAAAAGCTCGCTGAAATACGCCGCGTGTCCGGTCCAGCCCTCCGGGATCTCCGCGTCGTTCCGGCCGAGGACGATGGCGACGTTGTCGCCCTTGTGCATCGTGTAGAACCGCTTGCTCGGATTGACTCCGAAATAGAGCGTCCGTCCCCGCACCTCGCCGAGGTGGAAGTAGTCGCCCGTGTGATTCGCGTATCCGTTTCCTATCTTGTTGCCGACGTATTCGGCAACTCCCTCTTCATCGACATGGCACATCTTGCGGTCATAGCAAGACGTGTTGATTGGCTTGCCGCATCCGGTGCATTCGGCGTAGTTCGGTTCCAGAAAATGAAGGGGCATCCCGCAGTCGGGACACTCCTTCATGTGCTTCTCGTTGTACTCCTTGACGAGGCCTTCGCGGAATGCCGCGCTTGACTCGCCGCCGAACTCTTCGGCGTAGTGGAGTTCGATCTTCTCGCAGGCCCTGCGGATGGCATCCGCGATGGCGTTCATGGAGAGCGGCGTAAGGATTCCCTTGCGACCGCTGAACACGTGCATTGTACTCACTTGCTTCCTACCTTTCCCCACGGGTACTCCCCGTGGAAATTGAAGCAGACGGAGGGGCGAACTCCGTCTGCTGCACCCCTAAAACAACGGGGATGCGCTGATTTCAAATGTGTGCCGGGCATCAGAACGACCAGTCTCCGTCCTTGTGTGTCTTGTCCTCGGGCTTGGCTGCGCTGGGCTTGATGCCGGCCGCCAACGCCTCCTTGGCGAGTTCGGCGATCTGTTCCTGCGAGAGGTTTTTCATGGCGTTGTCGGCGAACTTCTCTGCGCGTCTGGCGAGTTCTTCGGCGGACGGCGCATCGGGGCGAATCTGCGGGGGCGGCGGCATGGGGCGCGCAGGGCGCGTCGGCATCGGCGGCGGAGGCGGCATGGGGCGCGTAGGACGCGTCGGCGGCGGAGGCGGCATCGTCGGGCGAACGGGCGGCTCGGAGGGCGTGGCGGCGGCTTCTGGCGCGTCTGGCGGCAAGTCGGCGTCCTCCTGCTCCGCCGGTTCGCCAGAACCCGACCCGTCGCCATTGCCGGCTCCGCACCCCGCACCCGCTCCGCTGCCGCTTCCGTCTCCGTTCCCCGCGCCGTTGTCGACCGACGCATCGGTGTATGGCAGCTGTTCGGGCGACTTCGGGAGAACGCGACGCTCGAACTTGTACAGGGTGCGCTCGTCGAGTTTCTCGTCCAGTTCCGTGATGTCGTAGATGATGCGCTGCCCCTTGTAGTCGATGCCGGCCTGCTGCAAATAATTTTTGAAGGCGACGTAGAAGTACAGTCCGCACTTTTTCAGCTCGAACGCATCGGGATCGCCCTTGTGGCTGATCGTCGCGCCGAGGTCGCCATTTTCGGCCTCGAAGATGATCAGACTCTTCTCGTCCGATAGGTCCATCACTTTCGTCGCCTCGACCGTGAAGGTCAGGCGGCCGTTTGACTGAACGGTCGCCTTGACGGACTGTTGTAGCCGTTGCGCGTTCAGTTTTTTCAAAGAATCAGCAAATGCCATGATTCGCTCCTTACGCCTTTGGGTTTGCGAAGCGGCGATTATGCCGCGAAAGACCAACTGCAATGCAGTCGGCCGGATTGATCCATTTCAGTTTTTCCGCAAAGTCCATAGCGATTTTCCTTTCCTGGTTTGCCCTATGCGCAACATTATAGCAAAACTATCCGCGTAGTACAATGGGGTATTTTGAAAAGCCGTAAAAAGTGTTTCTACCAATATCGACAAGTTATAAACATCGGATTTAGACAACTAACTGGCGTTGTGGAAATCACGGTAGGACGCGGTGGACATTTGAAAACGGATTTTGTCCACGTCCTAAATGTCCTCTTTCCCCTCCCATACACATGACCGACATAAGACGGTCCACATACCCCCGTAGGGGGTATGTGGACCGTCTTATATCGGCATGGGTATCCCCCATCTGGACATTGAAAATGTCCGACTTGTCCTTGACCGCCTCGGCGGTAATTAGGCCCTTGAGCATGGTGCTCCGGGGCGAAAAAAAAGGACAAGCCAAATGAAGAAGCACAAGTTCACCCGCCCCGCAAACCCGATCACGGTCAAGGTGGCCGAGGACATCAACGCGAAGACCCACACCCTCATGGGGATGTTCAAGGACTTCACGAACGAGGAAAAGCGCGAATACCGCAGGAACGACATCACCAGCCGCCTCGCCGGCGCGGTCATGAAGGCCTACGCGAAGTTCAAGGACAACGACCGCTGCTCCTACGAGACCTACGCGGATATGTTCATCGTGAGCGAGTTCAAGCACTACATCCGCGACTACGCCCGCGTGATCGAAATCGAGAGCGTGACCGTCTCGTGCGACCGCCCCGTCAACGGCGATGACGATGCTCCGTCGCACGTCGCTTCTATGGTCGAGACGCGCAACACCGTCGAGCAGGCCATCGACCGCATGGATTTCGCCGACATCATCCGCATCCTCCGCCGCACGAACCGCCTCTACGCCCGCGTGTTCTCTCTCCGCCGCCAGGGCTACAAGCTCTCCGACATCGCGCCGATGATCGGCGTTGCGGACTGGGAGCTGTACGACGTAATCTGGCCGGCGACCAAGGAGGCCGTCAAGAAGATCTACGACTACGGGCGGTGAAAAGTTTACGGAACTTTCCAAACGCTTGGCAACAAACATCACCGTGGGCGAGAGAGGCGGTTCTCCCTCGCCCGAACGAGAAAGGAAAACAAGTGAAAACCAACTGGTTCATCGACCTCGATGAGAAATCGTACCATGCGGGCGCACTCGGCAACGGGGGCGGCTACATGAGTTCCCACAACCTCGCTGTGTTCAGGGACAACCCCCGCACGTTCGAGCTGATGATGAAAGGCAAGCTCCCACGCACGGAGTCGCCCGCATTGGCGTTCGGCCGAGCTGTGCATTGCTTCACGCTCGAGCCGACGGAGATGTGGCAGAATCGCTACCTCGTGAGCGACGGCCCGATCAACGACAAGACCGGCGCACCCTATGGGAAGGCAACCGCCAAGTACCAGCAGTTCCTCTCCGAGCAGACGAAGGAGATTGTCTCGACGCACGACTTCGGCCTCATCGAGGGCATGGCGGAGAGCGTCTGGAGTCACGGCGAAGCGCACGAGCTTCTCGCAAACGGGTCGCCCGAGAACACCATTCGTCTCGAAGAAGGCGAAGTCGACGTTCCCTCGCAGGCGCGTCTCGACTGGTTCAATCCCGACTACGGCATCGTCGACCTCAAGACGCATGGTGACGATCTCAAGTGGTTCTCCAAGGCGGCACACGATTTCGGCTACGCCTATCAGATGGCCTGGTATCGGAAGCTTCTCGAAATCAAGAGCGGAAAGAAGTACCCGGTCTATCTGGTCGCAGTCGAGAAAAAAGCCCCGTTCACCGTGGGCGTGTTCAAGTTCTCGGAGGAGGTTCTCGACCAGGCCGAGGCCATCAACCGCGAGACGCTGTGCGAGTTCGCGAACTGCCGCGATTCGGGGGTGTTCCCGACGCGCTTCGAGGAAACGCAGCTCATCGACAAGCTCTGATCACCAACTCGAAAAAAGAAAGGACACATCATGTCTCTGTTGCAGAAACTCACCACCGGCAAGACGCCCGCGCCTCCAAGGGTTCTCATCTATTCCGACCCCGGAGTGGGCAAGAGCTCGTTCGCTGCGACCGCGCCGAAGCCGGTTTTCATTCCGCTCGAGGACGGCCTCGACCAGATCAGTTGCACCAAGTTCCCGCACGTCAAGGACTTCGCGACGCTCATCGCAGATTTGAAGGCGGTTTTGAATGAGGAACACGATTTCCAGACGCTCGTCATCGACTCGCTCTCCGCCCTGCAGAACGTCGTGTCAGACGGCGTGTGCGCGGCGGCGGGCGCGAAGTTCCTGACCGCAGCGTATGGGGGATATAACCGTGGCCCGGATGCCGCGCTCGTGCAGTTCCGCAAGGACGTGTACTCGCTCCTCGACGAGATCCGCCAGAAGCGCAATATGTGCATCATCCAGATCGCGCACTCGCACGACGAGACGGTGAAGTACACGGACGGCACGACCGACCGCCGCACCGCGCCGCGTCTCATCGCCGCGATCCGCGACTGGGTGGTCGAGTGGAACGACATCGTCGCCTACGCGAAGATCCGCACGATGGAGGATGCGTCCGGCGGCAAGATCGTCATCGGCAAGAACGGCGGCGACCGCGAGATGTACTGCGTGGGCGACACGCGCCTCCTCGCGAAGAACCGCTACGGCATTCCCGCAGGCCCGCTCCCGTTCACATGGGACGCGTTCGTGACCGCCATGAAGTCGGGGAGCGGAGCGAATGGTGGGTCGTAAGTTCACCGTCGAATTTCCCATGCCCTGCGACCGCTGTGGCCGGACGCTCCGCATCGGGGAAACCGCCGTCCAGCGAACCTATCCGCACAAGACGTATGTGACGCACATCGTCTGCCCCGGTCGGGGACGCTGGCACGGCGGGAAATTCAACAACAGCCACGACAACAAGAAAACACAGGAGTAATCAAATGGAAGAATGTTTCTTTGACGCGACCACGGTCGATCCGCTGGACAGCGGCTTCACCCCGATCCCGGAGGGCGACTACGAGGTCGTGATCGTCAAGTCGACGAACAAGCCGACGAAGACGGGCAACGGCTCGTACCTCGAACTGCAATGCCAGGTCGTGGCGGGCGAATACGCCAAGCGCGTCCTCTGGGCGCGTCTCAACCTCAAGAACCCGAGTTCGGCTGCGGTCGAAATGGCCAAAAGAGAGCTCTCGAGCATATGTCATGCGACGGGCGTTCTGCGCCCGAAGTGCAAGGAGGAGCTGCACAACATCCCGATGATCGTCCATGTCGTCCAGGTCGAGGGCCGCAACGGGATGCAGAACGAGATCAAGGGCTGGAAGGCAAAGGAAGGTGCGGCCGCCCCTGCGGCGCAGCCCGCCGCCCCCACGCCGTCCTCCCCCGCACAGCCCACCTCCGCCGGCGGCCGCCCGTGGTGACGAGGCACGAGATCGTGCTGGGGTTCCCGCCGAGCGTGAACACCTACTACCGGCACGTCGGCCCGCGTGTGCTTATCAGCCGCGAGGGCAGACGGTACCGGATGATGACGGTGTCGCGGCTCGGCGGGATCGAGCCGCTTGAGGGCGACCTCGCCCTCACGGTTCACCTCTATCCGCCCGACCGCCGCCGGCGGGACGCGGACAACTGCCTCAAGTGCCTGCAGGACTCCCTCGTCCACGCGGGCGCGTTGAGGGACGATTCGCAGATCAAGGTTCTCCACGTCGAGATGCTCGAGCCCGTGCCGGACGGCAGGGCCTACATCCTCCTCGAAAGGAAAGAAGAGTATGACCGCAGGAAGCAGGGACTGCCCCCAGTGGCGGATTGACCGCTGGCACCGCATCGATCTCGTGAACAGCTACGTGTCCTCGCTCGACGACCGTCGGATGCTTCTGATGGCCTTCCTCATGATGCGGGGACTCGACAGGAAGCACATAATGGAAACGCTCAAGATGGACGATGAGGAATACGCGATCACGAAGGATCGCCTCGCGTTCGGCCTGCTCTTCGCGGGCATCGCGGTCAGGGACTGAACATGGCCGAATTAAGATACTACCAGCACGACGCGGTCGTGGCGACGTACCGCCACCTCCGCGAGAAGAACACGAACCCCTGCATCGACGTGTCCGTCGGCGGCGGGAAGTCGTGGATCGCCGCGCAGATCATGTCCGACGTGGTGAAGGCATGGGGCGGGCGCGTCATCCTCCTCTGCCACGTGAAGGAGCTTCTCGAGCAGGACTTGGAGAAGCTGAACATCCTCTCGCCCGATGTGAAGTCGGGGATGTACTCGGCGGGCTTCGGGCGGTACGACACCGACCAGCCCGCCATCGTCGCGGGCATCCAGAGCGTGTACAACAAGGCGAAGCTCTTCGGACATCGCGACATCTGCATCGTCGACGAGGCGCACATGATCCAGCCGAACGACGAGGGTATGTACGGGCGGTTCGTGGACGGTCTCCGCGAGATCAACCCGAAGATCCGTTTCGTCGGCATGACGGCCACGCCTTACCGTCTCAAGGGCGGACTCATCTGCCAGCCGCAGAACCTCTTTAACGAAATCTGCTATTCGATTGGCCTCAAGGAGCTGATCGACAAGGGCTTCCTCTCGAAGCTCGTGGCGAAGTCCGGAAAGACCCTCGCCAACCTCGACAACATCCACGTCCGCGCCGGCGAGTTCGTCGCGGAGGAGGTCGAGGCGGCGATGATGGAGCAGCGGATCGTCGCGAGTGCCTGCCGCGAGATCGTGGAACTCACGAGGGACAGGAAGAGCGTCATCGTGTTCTGCTCGTCCGTGGCGCACAGCCGCACGGTCGCGCAGCTCATCGCCCAGTATTCGGGCGAAGAGTGCGCCGTCGTGACGGGCGACACGCCCGCGCCCGAGCGGGCCGAGATCCTCCACCGCTTCAAAGGCGGCTCGATACAGACCGACCTCTTCGGCGCGACCAAGGGTCCGCTCAAGTATGTCGCGAACGTCGAGTGCCTCACGACCGGCTTCGACGCGCCGAACATCGACTGCGTCGCGCTCCTGCGCCCGACGATGAGTCCGGGGCTTCTCCTGCAGATGTGCGGGCGCGGGACGCGGCTCTCGCCGGACACGGGGAAGCAGGACTGCCTCATACTCGATTTCGCGAACAACATCAGCCGCCACGGGTGCCTCGACCAGCTGCGTCCGCCCTCGGAGCACACCGGGGAGAAGCGCGGCCCGCTGGCGAAGGCCTGCCCGGAGTGCCAGACGATGATGCCGCTCCCCGTGATGACGTGTCCCGTGTGCGGCTACCAGTTCCCCGCCCCGGAGAAGAAGATCCGCATCGAGGCCGAGGCATCGACCCTCGGCGTGATCTCCGGCGAGGTCACGACCGAGACGCTGGAGGTCACGGACGTTGACTACGAGCCGTGGACGAAGCGGGGTGCGCCGCCCGGTGCGCCGCGTACCGTCCGCGTCACCTACTGGTGCGGACTGAACGAGCGGCACAGCGAGTGGCTTTGCCCCGAACATACGGGCTACGCCCGCAGGAAGTTCGAGCAATGGTTCCTCGCCCGCAGGGCCGGCGACGAGGTTCCCGTCCCCAGCAGCGTGGACGAGTTCCTCGAAGCGGAGTTCAGCGGCTGCGTGAGGCGCACGAAGGACATCACGATCCGCAGGGTAGCTGGAGAGAGGTTCCCCGACATCATCAAGTCTACGCCCGGCGATCTGCCGGAAAGCTCCCCCTGGTTGCACACCGAGGACATCGATCCGGAGGACTACGCGGATCTGCCGTTTTGAGGAGGAATCGCATGGAATACGACGAATACGAAACGCCGCCGGACTGGCGGGAGCGGGCGACGGAGCTGGCGCACAGGGCGATCCCCTACGCGCTGGCGATCCTCGTCCTCTGCATCTTTCTCTGGATCGTGTGCAGCTTCGCGGCGAGGATCGACAATCCCGGCGCAAGCTCCCAGTGGAGCTGCACCCTCGAAGCGGTGAGACGCGGGCTGAAGAACCGCCCGGACGGGCAATAAACATAACCATCATGACCGTGACGAAGATAGAGTACCGTGGCTCGGGCTTCTACGGAAACCGGCCGACACGAATCATCAAGGGCGAATGGCATCCGAACGCCTCCTTCGGGGGCGATGACGGCGGGTTCATCCCCGCCGGATTCCATCCCATCCGGCAGGACGAGATCGGCGTGTGCCGCCCGCGCCCGAAAGGAGCGGGCAGATGAGAGGCGTGTGGAAGCTCTACCGCAAACGCCGGCTCCCCGTGCTGAAGTGCCGCCCCTACGTGTTCGGCGGCAGGGAGCGTCGGGAGTCCGTTCCGCTCTCCCGCGTGTGCGGGCGCACGTTCCTTCCGAAGCACTGGTCACCGAAGTCCGACGCGGACGGGATCGTCCGGCTCCGCGAGGAGCTTGAGGTCGCCGAGGAACTCGCGCAGATCCGCTACACAATCGTCTGGTAAAGGAGAACCCATATCATGTTCTTGTGTCTTTCGATAGTAATCGCAGCAATCATCCTCGCCATTCCGCTCACCGAGGCGGCCGACGCTCTTCGGGACATCCGCGACATCCTTCGCCGTGGAGGTGTCTGATGGGGATCAGCGTCGAAACGGCGGCCGGCTACCTCAAGGCCGGGCTGTCCGTCCTCCCCGCCGTCAAGGCGAAGAAGCGGCCGGCGGTCGGATCGTGGCGCACGTGGCAGACGCGCCGCCCGACCGAGATCGAGGTCGAAGCGTGGTTCTCGAACGGCCACGAGGGCTTGTGTGTAATCGCGGGGGCCGTTTCAGGGAACCTCGAGTGCATCGACTTCGACTGCAGGGGCGAGGCCTACCCCGCGTGGGCGGCGAAGGTCGATCCCGAAGTGCTGCCGCTGCTCGTGGTCGAAAGCACACCGTCCGGCGGCAAGCACGTCCTCTTCCGCTCCGAGGCGGCGGTCGAGGGCAATCAGAAGCTCGCCCAGGGGCTTCGCGACGGCAAGATCGCGACCTTGATCGAGACCCGTGGCGAGGGCGGACTCTTCCTCTGCGCCCCAACTCCGGGATACCAGCTGGAACAGGGCGACTTTGCACACATCCCGACCCTCGCCACGGAGACGCGTGAAGCCCTCCTGTCGGCGGCGCGTGGCTTGGACGAGCATCCGGCCGCCCCGCCGCGAGAAAGCGCACCTGCGCCCGCCGTGGCCGCCCCTGCGGCGACGCAGGGCGGATTCCTCACGCGACCGGGCGACGATTTCGCCAGTCGGGGCGATCCGCGACCGTATCTGACGGCCAGGGGCTGGCAGCACTCGGGTACGAAGAGCGACGGAAACGAACTCTGGACGCGCCCCGGAAAAGACCCCCGCCTCGGACACTCCGCGACCTTGAAGGACGGGGTGTTCTTCGTGTTCTCGTCGAACGCCGCCCCGTTCGAGCCGAACCGGGGCTACAACGCCTTTCAGCTGTACGCGCTCCTCGAACATGGCAACGACTTCTCGGCCGCGACCGCCGCGCTTCTCGAAATGGGCTACGGCGCACGGGACAGCATCGGGGACGATGTGGATCTCTCGGCCCTGATTTCGGACTGTAGCAGCGACGGAAGCACACCGGCTACGACATCCGGCGACGAGGAGCCGGATGAGAAGCGGGAAACGTTCGCCGATCCGGGCATGATCCCAGACGAACTCTACGAGGTGCCTGGCTTCGTGTCCGAGCTGACGGGCTACACGCTCCGCACCTCCGTCTACCCGTCGAAGCCGCTGGCGTTCGCCGGCGCGTTCGCGCTTCTCGCGCACCTCTCGGGCCGCAAGTACATGGACGAGTTCGGGACCCGCCCGAACGTGTACCTCCTCTCCCTCGCCGCGTCGGGTACTGGCAAGTCGTTTCCCAGAGGCGTGAACGTCTCGCTTGCCGCGCTCAAGGGCTTCGCAAGCGAGGTGGGCGATTACTTTGCATCTGGCGAGGGCTTGGAGGACTCGTTTCTGCAGAGTCCGTGTATGCTGTTCCAGATCGATGAAGCCGATACGCTCTTCAACACCGTGAAGATGAAGGACACCCGCGCCGAGATGATCAACTCGATGCTCCTGCGGATGTACTCGGAATCGTCGAGCGTACACATCATGCGCAAGAAGGCGTTGCAGCGAGGACAGCCCGCCACCTCGTCGTGCATCATCCAGCCGCACCTCACGTTTCTTGGAACTGCCGTGCCAAAATTTTTCTATTCGGCACTTTCCGAGCGCGTCATGGCGAACGGACTCCTCGCCCGCTGCCTCGTCCTCGAGGCGGGCAAGCGGAGCGAGGCGAACAACAACGCGGTCGCCGAGGACTTCCCGGAGCGGGTCTTGGGCGACATCACCGAGCTGATCAAGATCGGCCACGAGAACGCGCTCTTCTCCGAGTTCCCGCAGCCGAGGACGGTTCCGATGGAGGCGGCGGCGAAGCTGCTCGTGAAGGACGTGCGCAAGGAGGCTGACGATCAGTACGCCATGTTCGAGCAGACGGGCAACGAGTGTGCACTCGCGCTCTGGGCTCGCGCCGCCGAGAAGGCGTCGAAGTTCGCGCTCGTGCGGGCGATCTCTCGCAACGTGTCCGCACCCGTCATCGTCCGCGAGGACGTGGAGTGGGCGCACCGCATAGTGTTCCACGCGACGCGGCGGATGCTCTACCAGTCGGGGCAGTACGTGTACGACGGCGAGTTCGACCGGCAGATGAAGCGGATCGTCCGACACATCTCTTCACGCGGCGGCCGGCTCTCGTACCGCAATCTGCTGCGGTTCTCGAGCATCAAGAAGGACGATCTCAAGGTCGTGCTTGAGACGATGATCGCCCGTGGCGACGTGACCGTGGAGAAAGGCCCCAAGGGGGGAGACGTGTTCGCGCTGAAATAAATTTAGAATTTGCCAATTGTTCGGAGCGAAGAAATGTGATACAATACACGGCGTTCTCTTCACGAGAAGTCGATGAGTGAGGCCCTTAAAGGTTTAGGGGATCATCAAAGACGGGGAATGAAGCGTGAACGTCAAATCAAGGAGTCAACAATGGCTAACATGAACAGCCCCTTCGGCGAGGGCTATCTTACCGTCGAGCAGAAGCAGCACCAGGCTCGTGTCTGGGTTTCTCAATCTCCCAACGCGAACGAGGTTCGCAACGAGATTCTTCGCATAGTTTCTCAAGCACCAATTCACACCGCTTGTCTCGGTGAGCTTGGCGAACGTTTCGGCATTCCGAAGCCGGTTTCCTCCGTTGTGCGCGAACTCTGCGGCAACAACGTTTCTTTTTATTCCGCGAAGAACAGTCCGACCGGTTGCCCCGCATTGGCACTTACCGAGCGGGCGTCCGAGGATCGCTACTGGCTGAAGTTCCGTCGGAAAGGCCTGGACGAGACGGCCGAGGTTGTCGACGAAAGCCCGTGGGACACCCTCGGCATTGTCGTTGAAACGCAGTTCAAAACTGACGAGAAGCCGTTTAACCGCTTCTTCATGAACCGCGCACGGATATTCGCCGCGTTCGTCGAGACGAAGTACGGGCAAGGCGTGATCAAGGGGATGTCGGCGATCTGCCTTGAATTCAAGAAGACGTCCGGGGTTTCGTTCTCTGCATTCTTCGACGGCGTTCGTCCGTCCGAATTCATGAATTCCGAAGAGGGAAGGATGCATTTCAACTGGTCGTGGACCACGGCCACGCCGCCTTGCCTTAACTGCGAAGTCAAGCGTCATTTCTCGCCTCCTCCGAGGGCAGTCAAATTCGTACCGCCGCCCGAAGTTGTGGATGCCCTCCTTCCGTTCGCACAGAAGACGCATCCGGAGGGAGCGGACTTCTTCCGCCTCGCTGGCCGCTTCCCCGGACTTACTGAAGAGGAAGTGATGGTGTGCTATCTCCATGCCCTCAAGAAGGCTCTTCAGCTCAAGGTTTCGGGCGGCAACGTGAAGAAACGCTCCGCCGAAACAGACGAAGCGGTTAAGCAGCTCCTCGATGTCTCCCGCGAGCTTGCTTCGGCGGCAAATCGCATCGCGGCAATCGCGGAGCGTTTGCTCAACGCATCCGAAAAGTAAATTCCCCATTTCGACCTAAAGGCGGATCTGCTTCATGTGAGGCGGGCCTTGGGTCTTAATTGCCGACACAATCGTATCGGCATTATCAGCAAAGGAAAAGTACAAATGCGTACTTCTGATGCGAAGTCGACCGGGCTTCGTCTAATCAATCCGGTCACGGGCCGCCCGTGTGGACAGCCCATCAAGACAACCCCCGCCAAGAAAGACACGGCGCAAGGCGAAAAGCCCATGCCCCGCTTCTTCTACCGCGAGGACACCTACCACGGGAATGCGGTGGCCAAGGTCGCGATCCCCTGCGGAAACGGCTATATGTCGGCGAAGCAGATGCACACGGCCTACCACTATCGCACCCCGGCCAATGCGGGTGCGCTGCTCAACCTCACGGTGAAGCACGTCCGCCAGCACGGCGTGGATGCCAATGGCATTGATCGTCTGCTGACTGGCAAGCGCACGTTTCTCAAGGACACGTCGCTCCGTCTCGACCAGCTTGCTGATCTCGGCTGGAGCGTCGAACCCTTGCCCGCGAAGTACAAGAAGGTCAGCGACACCGACGAGCTGCTCTGGCAGATGCAACTCGCGGGTTGCGCAATCGATGCAGGGAACTTCTTCGGCGACCAGTCGGTCATCGAAACTGAAGGACTCGCGTTCAAGGGACTGCTCGACGGTCTCGAGGACAACGGCATCAAGGCGTTCGTGTACTTCGACTATTCCACCCCCGGCTGGCTCAAGAAGGCCGGCCTTCACGATGCATACGACTATGCCATGAGTCGAATGAACGTAACGGAATACGGCAAGAGCGCGGTCATCGCCCCGAACGGCATTTCGGGGGATGACATCCTCCTTGGCTGGGCCGACCGCAACGGCAACCATGTCCTGTCTCGCGATTCCTTTGACGAGTTCGACATGAGGTACGAATGGGTGTTCCGTGGGGCGGAGGACGGCTATCCCAGACTTCACAAATTCGAGATCCGCGACGGTTACGTCGTGATCAAGGACATTGATCTCTGGCTGCCGATCCCAGCGTCGTTCTAACGGTCGCACGACCGATCCACACAACGGACGGAGGGCTCCGGCCCTCCGTCTTTTTCATCCCTTCGAGATGCGCACGATCTTGATCTTCGGCGCACCGCCCGCCTTGTGCATCGCGATCTGCGTCTTGGTGCGCGGCAGATCGAATCCGAGCGCGATGCACTCCTTGCGCCCGATCTCCTGTGTGCCCATTACGTCGTGGAACTCGAACGGCGGGTACGGAACGCCGTAGTCGGATATCTTCACCCAGATGGGGTCGGTTTTTAGCGCGATCATCCTTCCGTCGTACAGTTTCCCGCCGGCATCCGTCCACCGCTTCTGCCAGTCGATGCCGTCCTCGATGCCGAGACGCACACGGAGAAGCTCCATGCCGGGGAACACCGCGAATCCGACGTCCGAGAGTCCGTCGATGTGCCGCTTCCGCAGATTGGGGATGACCGCGTTCATCCTCTCGATTCGCTTCCGCTCGGGGATCGTCACCTGAGGCGGCATCGGGATTTCGATGAGCGGCGGCTCTTCCGCTGGCGGGGTGTACACCTGCGGAGCGGAGGCCGGCTGGGGCTTCTTCTTCAGCATGAACTTGAACATCACAACGCCTCCGTCAGTCTGCGCATCTTCCCGCGAAGTCGCTCCGCCTCCGCATTCTCGCCGTGCTGGACGGCGTACTCAAGCAGCGCGTCCGTACGCTTCAGCTCCTCGATGAGCTTGTCCCTCTGTGTGCCGGTCTCGTTCATCGCACGTAGTCCCAGATGCGGTGTGGGTCGCCGAAGAGAAGCTGCGCCCCGTCGGGGATCGCGTCGATGGCGATCCGCTCCTTTCTTCCGTCGATGCGCTTCAGGACGAACACGCCGTCCGCGCCTTCCTCGAACACGTCCCCGTGTACCATGTCGACGTAGAACTTCGACCCCGCGTCGATCTTTGCGAATAGGCTCATGATTCATTCACTCCTGCATCAATCGTAGCCGTCGCCGCGTGTGTTCAGCTCCAGCTCTTCCAGATCGTCGTAGTAATCGCTTAACTTCGGCTCGTAATCGTCATATTCCTCTGAATCCTCTTCCGTAGGCGGCAGAGGATAGCATTCGTCATACAAATCATCGTATGTCGGCACAGGGCTATGGCGGGCATACGGCGATTGGCGTTGCGACTCATTCTCGCTGCGCTCAACCGGCATTTGCAGATCCCGCGCAATCGAGACGGAAACAACATTGGTGACAACGCCGGGAATGTACCTCTTGTACGTTCCCGTTTCAAATCCGCATCCGTCGCCGAAGTCATAGTGTTCTATCGTGTCGATGACCGCCTCTTCATCCTTCGGATCGAAGCCGATGGTGCAACACTCGAGGATGACCTTCTCGTTTGCACCGACAGAATGGGCCAATTCATCCCATTGGTCTTTGGAGAACAGAATTCGATGGAACTCCCGCGTGTCGGACTCGCGGTCGATCACCACCGAGGCGTAGGACAGCACAAGATGACTTTGGTCGGAGTTCTTTGCCTTTTTGCCGGAGATGGTGACAGGGGTCAGCCGTTCGGCCGGCCTCGTGTTGTCCGCGTCGGTTGAGCATTTTGAGTCATCTCCCCATTTCCTTCCGAGCATGAACGGAAAGACATGGCCGGGAAAATCCCAGTCCGGTGTCGCATCCCTCGGTCTGGCGGGTTGTTCGCATTTGATGAGCTTTGTCCACCTGAAATCGAGGATGCAGTCTGGACGGTCTTTGAGATATTCCATGATGCTCAACCTCCGCATTTCCCGCACGGGCTGCCCTCGTCCTTCCGGCAGGGATAGCCGCGTGTCTTTCTGTAGTTCTCGCACTTGCGGTTGTGCCGCTTCATGGAGTTGGTCGACAGCCACCATCCGGTATCGGGCCACTTGTCGCACACGGGCGCGGCCTTGCGTCTTCCGACGGGCATCGCCCCGCCCGCCCTGTACTCCTCGCGGATGCCCGCGAAGTACGAATCCGAGACCTTCGATGCAGTCGCCGTCTGCGCCGCCCTGGGCGCGGCGGCGACGCGCCGCCGCTGGCTCTTCGACCAGTCCCATGCCGATGCGTCGAACGACCGCTTGAGCGAGTCCCCGCCCGTGAGCTTCGGGAAGAAGCGAAGCCCCGTTTTCCTCTCGACCTCGGCGACGGAACACGCGTAGTCCTTCGGCTTGCCCTTGACGTTCCTGTTCGGGACGATGAAGCCGATCATCTTCTGCGGCGGGGTCTCGTCGTACACGACCTTCCACAGCTCCGTCGGCACGGCGACGCGCCCCTTGCCCACCGACAGCACGGGCCGTTCGGGTGTGATCGGTCCCGTCGCGACGAACACCGAGCCCTCGGCGCAGGCGAAGCCGCGCACCGTGTTCTCGATCTCGTTCCAGATGCCGCCGTTGTTCTCCCGATCCTGCGGAACCATGTTGGAGAGGTAGAAGCACTCGGTCATCGCCCGCTGCGACCACTTCATGTCCGCCGCCGGCGCGAGATGCCCACGGTCGTAGCCGCTCCCCCGGTAGTCCTCGAGCTGCGGGCCGCCGGCGATCTGCGGGTCGGGCGCGAACTCCTCCGACCGCCTCGCCACCTGGTTCAGCACCTCATCGTCCGTGAGACGGTACGTGACCCATCGGGCAGTCTTCCACGCGGTCTTGTACCCGAGCGCATAGCCCTCGCGGTCGATCACCTTGTCCGCCGTCCCCGGTGCGCCGAGTTCGAGGTTGTCGCTCTGCGCGAGGGTGTGCAAGGAAAAGGCCAGCGAGAGTGTCGCCAGCCCCATCGCGATTCTGTTCTTTCCATGTAGACCCATGCCCAATATTATACCAAAACGCACCCTTGAACCAAAGCCGAAACGGCCTCCGATTTCGGCCGCCATGTGTCGTATTTAATGTCGGTCATCTGTCGGTCAACGTCGGCTTTCCCGACAGATGGAGGGCCGAAAACGGGGCTATCTGTCGGAACTCACCGACAGATGACCGACAGATGAACCGACGGATGAAAAAGCGGATAAACGACGTTTGAGTGTGGTTTTAAGTGTAGTTTATCTATATTTATCCACTCTCCTACCCATCTGTCGGTATGTCGGTGGGCTTCACTCGCGCAACGCATTTTCGCCCGATTTTGTGTGCGTACGCTCGCGCGCGAGGACACCGACAAAATGAAGAGGCGGGAAGGTTTGTCCTTCCCGCCCGTGTTTCACGGCAATGCGAATGCAACGAGCGCGAAGTCTGCCGCGAGTGCAGCCAACACGACAAGGAGCCAGAAGCTCAGTCTATGAAACAGTTTCTATGTCTTCTTCATTTTTGTTTTCCTTTACTTGATAGCGGCGTCATTGCCGGTATTTTTTGGTGGGTGGTGCAGCATTGAAGCCGACAGTCACCCGTTGAACCGACTCATTGACAGCAGATACCAAAGCATTGGAAATGTTGAAGAGAACAGAAACAATGAAATTATACCAAATAGCGATTCTGGGCGCACGCACCAACTGAAAATTCCCCGCGCTCGGCAATAACCATCCTTGCGGCGGGTCAGCACCTTGCGGACACCCGAAGCAACCTCCGCGCCCGACCAGAATGCGCCGGATGCCGCCCAGGTTGCCCCGTGTTCGCGCCGTGCGAAGCCCGCCGCACCACCCCGCTCCCCCCGAAAGGAAGCCCGTGTGGGGCGAACTGGCGCGATCCTCGAAAATCGGCCTTGGTTCCTCCCCTGGGGCCTCTGGAGAAGAGGGCGCGGGAAGGAGCCGGACTACTGACGAGAGTTTGTTTTACCGGGCGAAACCCCGAAAGGGACTGAAAACAGGCGGTTGCGCCGCGAGGCGGGCCGCGCAAGGAGAAGGAAGATGCCAACGGTTCAGAACTTGAAGATAGCGGACTTGAAGCCCTATCCGAACAACCCCCGTGTGAACGACGAGGCGGTCGCGGGCGTGGTCGCGTCCATCCGCGAGTACGGTTTCATCGGCGCGATCATCGTAAACCGCGACCTCGTGATCATCAACGGCCACACCCGCGTGAAGGCCATGAAGGAGATCGGCGCGGAGTCGATCCCCGCCATCGTGGTCGACCACCTCACCCCGGAGCAGGAGAAGGCCCTGCGGATCGCCGACAACAAGACCGGCGAGGTCGCCAAGTGGGACATGGATCTGCTGAAGGCCGAGATGAAGGCCCTGCAGGAGGCCGGCTTCGACATGGGTGCGCTCGGGTTCGACACGTCCGAACTCGACGAACTCCTCGGCGGCACGGCGGACGAGATGGGGCAGACCAATCCCGACGATGCGCCCGAAGCCCCGGAAGTCGCAGTGTCGAAGCCGGGCGAGGTGTACGTCCTCGGGCAGCACCTCCTCCTCTGCGGCGACTCGACGAGGCGCGAGGACGTGTCGAAGATAGCGGGCGACGGAACGGTCGACTGCTGGCTCACCGACCCGCCCTACAACGTGGCCTACGAGGGGTCGAACGGTCTCACGATCCAGAACGACTCGATGGAGGACTCGAAGTTCCGCGAGTTCCTGCGCACCGCCTTCGGGTGCGCCGAAAAGGCGATGAAGCCCGGCGCGGCGTTCTACGTGTTCCACGCCGACTCGGAGGGCTACAACTTCCGTGGCGCGTGTTTCGACGTGGGGCTGCGGGTGCGCGAGTGCCTCGTGTGGAAGAAGAACGCCCTCGTCCTCGGACGTCAGGACTACCAGTGGATTCACGAGCCGTGCCTGTACGGCTGGAAGGAAGGCGCGTCGCACAGCTGGTACGGCGACCGCGCCCAGACCACGGTCATGGAGTTCAACAAGCCGAAGAAGAACGACGTCCACCCGACGATGAAGCCGACGGAGATGCTCGTGTACCTCCTCAAGAACTCCACCAAGCGGGGCGACGTCGTTCTCGATACCTTCGGCGGGAGCGGCTCGACGATCATCGCCTGCCAGCAGACCGGCCGCGTGTGCAGGTGCGTCGAACTCGACCCGAAGTACTGCGACGTGATCCGCCGCCGCTGGGCAGAGCACGTCCACGGCGAGGGCTGCGACTGGCAGAAGCTCACTCCGTCGAAGGAGTGTGCAAACGCGGCAGACCAGGTGGAGGACACAGTATCCGACATTTGACGGAAACACACGCCCGACGCGGCGACATCTGCCGTAAAAGCCCGATATACCGCGCATTTACGGCACTTGTCGCCCGATTGGGAGTGAGAGACAGTGTGAGAGCACCCCGAGATATACCGGAGACATGGAGATCCACACGACATTCTATCATGGCCATAAACGAAAGGAAAAGACAATGATCCGAACATCAGAATACTGCGCCGTCGGCCATCCCGACCGCACCTGCGACTACATCGCATCCTACATCCTCGACCGCTACCTCGAACGCGACCCGAACGCCCGCGTCGCCCTCGAAGTGCAGCTGAAGGACTGCTTCTGCACCCTGTCCGGCGAGGTCACATCGGCCTACCGCTTCACGAACGCCGAACTCGCCGAGTTCTGCCGCGAGGCGATCTGCAAGGTTGGCTACACGGACGATTACCTCGCCAAGTGGGGCGAGGGCAACGTAATCAGCGGGAGCGGCGTGGAGGTGACGATCCACATCTCGCAGCAGTCGGAGGACATCACGCAGGGAGTGAACCGCGAGGGCTGGGGCGACCAGGGGATCTTCTGGGGGCTTGCCGTCAACGACGTGCGGCGCGGGTTCATGCCGCTTGACTACTGGCTTGCGCGGGGGACGGCGAACGCGCTCTACCGGAGCGGCTTCGGCGGCCTCGACGTGAAGACGCAGGTCACGACCGAGGACGGACGCGCCATCGAGTGCGTGGTCGCGATCCCGCTCGATCCCGCGACCGAGGAGGACACGAAGCGCGTGATCGCCGATTACGTGAAATCGGCGGTCGGGTCGGACTGCAGGGTGATCGTGAACGGGACGGGGCGGTATGTGAAGCACGGGCCGATAGGCGACTGCGGCACGACCGGCCGAAAGCTCGTCGCCGACTTCTACGGCGGGAACTCCAAGATCGGGGGCGGCTCTCCGTGGGGCAAGGACCCGAGCAAGGCGGACGTGACCCTGAATGTCCTCGCCCGCATGAAGGCGTTGGAATACCTCAAGGCCCACGGACTCGACGAGGTGCGCTGCGGCATCAGCTGCTGCATCGGCAGGAGCGAGATCCGCGTCAGCTACTTCGACGCGGCGGACAACCTCCTCGAGACGCACACGGAGAGCGACCCGCCATCGCACGTCATCGAGACGCTCGGACTCCGGCTCCCCGGCTACGCCGCCCGCTGCATGGAAGGACTCTTCGGCCATGAATGAGGCCGCCGCCCAGACCTTCCTGTGGTCGCTCACCGCGCTGTCCCTCCTCGGAACCGCGCTGAACGTGAAGAAGCGCGTCTCGTGCTTCTACATCTGGACCGCCGTCAACGCGGCGTGGATCGGGGTGGACGCGTACCAGCACCTCTGGGCGAGGATGGTGCTGGACGCAGTCCACCTCGTGTTCGCCGTGTGGGGCATATTCAGTTGGCGGCGGCGGGCGGGAGGTAGTGTCCCCGCAGAGGCGACCGGCGGAAGCGGGAGGACTCGCCCTTGTCCTTGATCTCGCGAACGATTGCGGAGTACAGCGTCTGCTCCGGGGTCTTGCCCGCGCGCGGCGACCACAGCCCCTTGGACTTGGCAAGCTCGATCATGCGCTTGCAGTTGAGGGGCTCGTCGCTTTCGGCGAGGACGGCGGCCGCCGCCGAGAGGAGCGAGAGCTTCCTCTCCGTCGGGGCCTCCTTGCCGCCTCCGGGCTTCCGCTCCTTCGCGGTTGCCTTGGGGGCGGCGGGCTTCGCCTTCGCCGTTGTCTTGGCTGCGGTCGTGTTCTTCTTCTTGGCACTCATTCGTCATGTCCTTTCCGTTTGGGTTTGACTGCCGACATGATGCCGTAAACGACGGAGGTTATCAACCCCCCATGCGAATAAATCTTCAAGGGAGAGAGAATGTCTGAATACAACGCCCATGCGCTCAAGCCGGAGGAACTCGTCCGTGCCCTGAAGGCGGCGGGTTCGCGCACCATTTCGGAGGAGACCGTCGCCGCCGACATCGCCGCCGGCGCACCCGCGAACGCCGACGGCACGGTGGACATCTTCCTCTACGCCGCATGGGTGCTTTCAAAGGAGAACAGCCGCCATGCCTCTTAACCTCTCCAAGGTGAAGCCCACCGAGATGGTGCGGCTCATGAACTCGACCGAACTCGGCACGGTCGTGAGTTCGACGCAGATCTACCGGCACTTCGACCAGGGCGGCTACCGCGTCGCAAGCCGCGATGACAGCCGGTGCATGAACTTCTACAGCTACGTCGCGTGGCTCGTCGACCGACACAACACGCCCGACGAGGACGAGCCGCAGGGCTACGACGCGGTGCGGGCGGACGCGGCCCGACGCTCGTCGGAGCGGTCGCTCGAAGGACGCGACATCGGAGAGCTGCCCGCAGTCGAAAACGAGGAGCGCAAGGAGTCGTGCCGTCTCGACTTCCGGAAATTCTGCGAGACGTACTTCCCGGAGGTGTACGTCCTCGAATGGTCGGAAGACCACCTCCGCGCCATCGAGAAGATACAGAAGTCCGTCCTCAAGGGCGGCCTCTTCGCGCTGGCGATGTCCCGTGGCTCGGGCAAGTCCTCGCTCACCGAGACCGCCGCGATCTGGGCAATGCTCTACGGGCACCGCGAGTTCGTCGTGGTCGTGGGCGCGTCCGAGTCCGCCGCGCTGGAGATTCTCGACTCGATCAAGACCGAGCTGGAGGTGAACGAGCATCTCGCCGCCGACTTTCCGGAGGTGTGCTACCCGATCTCCTGCCTCGAAGGCATCGCCAACCGGTGCGCGGGACAGCTCTACAAGGGCGAACGCACACGCATCACGTGGACGGCGAACGAGATCGTCCTCCCGACGATACGCGGGGCCGCCTCGTCGGGAGTCCTCGTCCGCGTCGCCGGCATCACGGGCCGCATCCGAGGCATGAAGTACAAGAAGCCGGACGGGCGGACGATCCGCCCGGAGTTCGTCGTGATCGACGATCCGCAGACGAGCGAGTCGGCGGGGTCGCTGGAGCAGACCCGCAAGCGCGTCCGCGTCCTCGCGGGCGACATCCTCGGCCTTGCGGGTCCGGGGAAGAAGATATCGGGCATCATGCCCTGCACGGTCATCCGCCCCGGCGACATGGCCGAGCAGATCCTCGACAAGTCGAAGCATCCCGAATGGAACGGGGAACGGTGCAAGATGCTCTACCAGATGCCGACGAACGAGGATCTGTGGAACTGCTACGCCGACCTCCGCGCCGACGAGCTGCGGGAGAAAGGCACGTTCGCGGCGGCGACCGAGTTCTACCGCCAGCACCGCGAGGAGATGGATGCGGGGGCGAAGGTGTCGTGGCCCGCCCGCCACAACTACGACGAGATCAGCGCGATCCAGCACGCGATGAACCTCAAGCTCACCGACGAGGCGGCGTTCTGGGCGGAGTACCAGAACGACCCGCTGCCGGAGGACTTGGGGACGGAAGAACAGCTCACCGTGGACGGGATCGTCAACAAGCTCAACGGACTCTCCCAGAGCGCGATCCCCGTCTCGGCGACGCACGTCACGATGTTCATCGACGTGCAGAAGACGCTCCTCTTCTTCGTCGTGTGCGCGTGGAGCGACGATTTCTCCGGGACCGTCGTTGACTACGGGGCGTGGCCCGACCAGCGGCGGCGGTACTTCACCCTCGCCGACGCGAACCCGACGCTGCAGTCGAAGCACCCGAGGACGGGCCTCGAAGGATGCCTCTACGCGGGCCTCAAGGAGCTGACGGAACGCTATCTCTCGCATGAATACACACGGGACGACGGCGCGTCCATGCGGATCGAGCGTTGCCTCGTCGACGCGAACTGGGGCCAGTCGACCGAGATCGTGTACCAGTTCTGCCGCGAGTCGGCGTTCGCGAACATCATCCTTCCGAGCCACGGCAAGTACATCGGCGCGTCCTCGAAGCCGATGAGCGAGTACAAGAAGACGGCGGGCGACCGCGTCGGCCACAACTGGCGCATCCCGAACATCCGGGGCCGGCGGGCCGTGCGGCACGTCATCTTCGACACGAACTACTGGAAGAGCTTTGTGGCAAGCCGCATCCTCACCTCGCTCGGCGACAAGGGGTCGCTCTCCCTCTGGGGGAGAAGCCCGGAGGCGCACCTGCTCTTCGCCGAACACCTCACCGCCGAATACCGCGTCAAGACCGAGGGGCGCGGGCGAAAGGTCGAGGAGTGGAAGATGCGCCCGGAGGCGAAGGACAACCACTGGTTCGACGGAATCGTCGGCAACGCGGTCGCCGCTTCGATGTGCGGATGCGTCCTCGAGGGAACGGATCAGCAGGTCCAGAAGAAGCCGAGGGTCAAGGTGAAGCTCTCCGAACTCCGCAAGGCACGTGAACGGTGAAAGTGCGCATCTTCCCCAAACGGGGAAGATGCCATTTCAATCAGCAAAACACGATGATAATCACAATCGCGATGATAATCGCCTAAAAAGTGAATAACATTTTAACCACCTCCTCTCAAATTTAATTTTCTCATACTTAAATTATACGAATCTGCGAGAAAGTTTCTCGAGAAAACTGAAGATTTTTTCGATGTGGCAATAAACATCCGTGTCCCCGAATAGCGCACCGCGCCATCCGGGGGCGGGTGCGGACAGCTGCACACTCTCGGATTTTCCCAACTGAAGATTCGCGTGGGCTGGCAATAAACATCCGTAGTGCGAGAGAAGTGTCGCGTGGAGCGGCCTCTTTTCGCCCGGCGGGAAACCGCCGAAAAGGATTCTCCGCGAGTCGGGACGGGTGTCCCAAAAGCGGGCGGCGGGGTTCTTGCTGTTTCTTACCCGCCGCAAGGGTTCTGTCCGACCCCTCAAGCGGTCTCGCGAGGCCGCACGGACTCTACGACTTTGACCCGAAGGAGGCATCATGAGATACGGAAGCGTGTGCAGCGGGATCGAGGCGGCTTCCGTGGCGTGGAGGCCGCTCGGCTGGGAGTGTGCGTTCGTCTCGGAGATCGAGAAGTTCCCCTCGGCAGTCCTCGCGGAGAGGTTCCCGGACGTGCCGAACCTCGGCGATTTCACGAAGATTCAGACCGGCGACTACGAGGGGGGCATCGACCTCCTCGTGGGCGGGACGCCATGCCAGGCGTTCAGCATCGCGGGCTTGAGGAAAGGACTTGAAGATGCAAGAGGAAACCTCGCGCTTGAGTTTGCAAAGCTGGCTTTTCGCACACACGCCAGGTGGCTGGTCTGGGAAAATGTCCCCGGCGTACTATCGAGCAAGCGCGGGGAGGATTTTGCCTCCTTCCTATCGCTGCTCGTCGGATGGGAGGTCACCGTCCCCGACGGAAAGTGGCGCAAGGCCGGACTCGTCACCGGCGCACCCGGATGCTTCAGCATGGGCTGGCGAGTGCTTGACGCTCAATATACCAGAGTTTCCCAATTTCCGAGGGCGATCCCGCAGCGAAGGAAGCGTGTCCTCCTTGTCGGAAGTCTTGGTTCGTGGGCCGATTGCGAAAAGGTACTTTTTGACGGAGAGATGTGCGGTGGGGATCTACCGCCGCGCCGAGAAGCGCGGCAAGGTTCTCCCGCCGGTCTTGAAGGCCGCGCTGGATCTGATGCTCGGCTGTGCTGGTGGGACGGAAGCCAGAAGGCGGACACCCTCACCACCCGCTCCATCGGGCAGCTGATGCCCGACAAGCAGCAGCTCCCGTGCATCGTCGACACGCGCTTTCAGGACGCATACGAGCCGAACGTCGCGCCGTCGCTCCTCGCCTCCGACTACAAGGAGCCGAAGGCGGTCGTGGGCGCGTGCTGCCCGACGCTCGACGCGAGCTATCCGGGGAAGATGAACAACCAGGACATCGACAAGCTCGTGTGCTACGAGAACCACGGACAGGACTCGAGGATCAGGGACTGCGGCGACGTCGCCCCCTCGATCCCCGCGCAGGCGGGGACGGGCGGCAACAACCTCCCGCTCGTCCAGCGCGTGTTCGTGATGGACTCGATGGGGTCGAACGCGATGAAGTCGGCGAACCCGAAGAGCGGCATCCGCGAGACGGACGTGGCGCAGACCCTCGACACGACGGACCCCTCGCCCTCGAAGTACCAGGGCGGCATGGCGGTCGTGGAGGCGGTCTCGATTGCCGAGAACGTGATCGGGCGGAGCGACAAGGCGGGCGGCAACGGGGTCGGCGCGAAGACGGGCGTGTGCTACACGCTCGACACGGCCGGAGTCCACGGGGTCTGCTACCCCATCGACGTGATGAACATCGACGGGCGCGACCTCAAGGCGAAGTGCTACGACGAGGACGGCGAAAGCGCGTACTCGCTCACGAACCGCCGGCCGTCGGGGGTGTGCATCCCCGGCATCATCCGCAAGCTCGTCCCCGTCGAATGCGAACGGCTGATGGGCTTCCCGGACTTCTGGACGAAGATCCCGTGGCGGGGCAAGCCCGCCGACCAATGCCCCGACGGGCCGAGGTACAAGGCCCTCGGCAATTCGATGTGTACGAACGTGATGGCGTGGATCGGCGAAAGGATCGATGCCGTCGAAAAGGAGAATGCCAATGGATGACAAGAAGCTGGAGGAGCTGACCGAGAAGATGCTTGCACAGCCGAAGGTCGTGGA
This sequence comes from Lentisphaeraceae bacterium, assembly GCA_004551905.1. Lineage (GTDB taxonomy): Bacteria > Verrucomicrobiota > Kiritimatiellia > RFP12 > UBA1067 > UBA1067. Next base: position 34,900 of record SFPL01000028.1, on the reverse strand, counting down.
GGTCGACGGCCAGCGCGTCGAGAACCAGTCCGTCGGCGATCTTCTCAAGGTGGCGAGCTACTTCGCCAGCAAACAGGCGACGAGCGGGCGCAGATGCCCGCTCCGCATCACGAGGATGAAGTCGGGAGGCGCGATCCTATGAAGTGGTTTGGAAGGAAATCGCCCGTGGTACGCGCCGTCCTCGGCGTTCCCCGATGGGTCAAGGCCCGCTTCGACGCGGCGCAGACCACCAAGGACAACGCCCGCCACTGGGCGGCGGCGGAGTTCCTCTCGGCGGACGCGGAGGCCGATCCTGCGGTGCGCAAGACGCTCCGCACACGCGCCCGCTACGAGGTGCAGAACAACTCCTACGCCCGTGGGATCGTCTCGACCTTGGCGAACGACACGATTGGCACGGGACCCCGCCTCCAGATGCTGTTCGACGGCGAGGACTTGAACCACGCAATCGAGCACGACTTCGCCGTCTGGGCGAAGCGCGTCCACCTCGCGGCGAAGCTCCGCACCATCCGCATGGCGCGGTGCCAGGACGGCGAGGCGTTCGTGCTGCTCGGACAGAACCCCAATTTAAGGTCGGACGTGAAGCTCGACCTCCAACTTGTCGAAGCCGACCGGGTTACGGATGACGAGCTTCAGAAGGACGACAGGTCGGTGGACGGCATCACGTTCGACCAGTTCGGCAACCCAAGGAGCTACAAAGTGCTGAAGAGCCACCCCGGCGGGACGGACAGCTTCGGCACGGACGCGATGACCGTCAAGGCCGAGAACATGATCCACTACTTCCGGCAGGATCGGCCCGAGCAGCACCGTGGCATCCCGGAGATAACCTCCGCGCTCCCGCTCTTCGCGCACCTCCGGAGGTTCACCCTCGCGGTCGTGAGCGCGGCGGAGGCAGCGGCGGACTTCGCTGGTGTACTCTACACGGACGCGCCGGCGAACGGCGAGGCGGACGCGGTCGAGGCGATGGACTCCATCCAGCTCGAGCGCAATATGCTCCTCACCATGCCGGGCGGCTGGAAGATGGCGCAGGTCGACCCGAAGCAGCCCGTCACGACCTATGGGGAGTTCAAGCATGAGATCTTGAACGAGATCTCCCGCTGCCTGAACATCCCGTACAACATCGCGGCGGGCAACTCGTCGGGCTACAACTACGCCAGCGGGCGGCTCGACCACCAGACCTACTACAAGTCGCTCAAGGTCGACCGCTCGCACATCGAGGAGGTGATCCTCGACCGCATCCTCGAGGCGTGGCTCAACGAGTGGCGGCTCGTCCGTAAGCGGACGATAGAGGACTGCGACTGCCGCCACGTGTGGTTCTGGGACGGGCAGGAGCACGTCGATCCGCAGAAGGAGGCGAACGCCCAGGCCGTCCGGCTCCAGAGCCGCACGACTTCCCTCGCCGCCGAGTACGCACGGCAGGGAAAGGACTGGGAGACGGAGCTTGAGCAGATCGCCAAGGAGCAGAAGAAGATGAAGGAACTCGGCATCGCGCCCGAAGAGGCGCAGCCGGACAACGGAAAGGAACAGAAGGAAGATGAAGACTGAATTTCTCGAAATCACCGCCGCCGCCGAAGGCAGGAAGCCCACGGTAAAGGGCCTCGCCTACTCCGGCGGCAAGATGCGCCTCTTCGGATGGTCGCGCCCCGTCGTGGTGGACATGGCGGGGATGACGGTTCCGGAGAGCGTCCCGCTCCTCGCCAACCACGAGAACCACACGCTCTGCCGCGTGGGCGTGGTGAAGGCGGCGGTCGGCGATACGGGCCTCGAGATCAGCGGCGAGATCGTCGCCGAGGGAGCGGAGGCGGCGAACATCGTCGCCCAGGGCAAGTCCGGCGCGGACTGGCAGCTCTCCATCGGAGCCGAGGTCGAAGCCGCCGAACTCGTCCAGAGCGGGAAGCGCACGATTAACGGTGCCGAACACGAGGCCCCGTTCTACCACGTTACGAAATCTACCCTCCGCGAGGTGTCCGTGGTCGCGGTGGGAGCCGACAAGGCAACTCACATGAAGGTCACGGCATCACTCCAACTGAAAGGCAACTCCATTATGGAACCTGAAAAGAAAGTCGAGGCGGCGGCAGCCGCCCCCGCGACTCCGGCGAAGCCCGCCGAAGCCCCCAAGAACATCGAAGCCGCCGCGACGGTCGCACAGCCCGCCGCAGAGCCGGTCAACGTCGAGGCCGTCGCCCAGGCCGCCGTCAAGGCGGAGCGCGACCGCGTCGGCATGATCAAGGCGGTGTGCAACGGCGAGTTCTCGGAGATCGAGGCGAAGGCCATCTCCGAGGGCTGGAACAAGGACCAGGTAAACGAGGCCGTCCTCGCCGCGTACCGCCAGAAGCAGCCCACGACCGACGTGAACATCACCATCCGAAAGGAGAACAACGTGACCGCGAAGCACCTTGAGGCCGCGCTCTCGCTCCGCGCCGGCATCGACGGCGACACCCTCGCCAAGGCGATGGGCGACGAGACCGTCGAGGCCGCGATGAAGGATATGGATATGCCGCTCCGCTCCGTCCTCGCCGAGTGCATGAGGATCGAGGGCATGAGCGTCCCGCGCTCGTTCGACAACGACGCGATCAAGGCGGCGTTCTCGACCGTCTCGCTCCCCGGCATCCTCTCGAACGTGGCGAACAAGAAGCTCCTGCAGGCGTACAACGCCCAGCCGATCATCGCCACGAAGCTCTGCACGACGGGCGACCTCACCGACTTCAAGGAGAACCAGCGGTTCCGCCTCACGGACGTCGGCGATCTCCAGCCCGTCGGCGCGGACGGCGAGATCAAGGATTCCGCGCTCACCGAGGAGTCGGCGAAGAACCAGCTCGACACATACGCCAAGAAGTTCTGCCTGACGCGCAAGATGATCATCAACGACGATCTCGGCGCGTTCCTCAAGGTGCCGACGGCGATGGGCAACCGCGCCGCCCGCCTCGTGGACCAGCTGTTCTTCAAGCGTCTGATGGCGAACCCGACCTGCGTGGACGGCAAGCAGCTCTTCAGCCGCGACCACAAGAACCTCCTCTCGGGTGCGGCTTCCGCTCTCTCTGCGGACTCCCTCAAGAAGGCGATTCAGATGTTCATCGACCAGACGGACGCGGACGGCCAGCCGATCTCGGTGGAGCCTTCGATCCTCCTCGTTCCGACGGCCCTCAAGCATCTCGCCATCGAGCTTACCCGTGGCGCGACGCTGATGATGTCGGGCGGCGCGGAGAACACGATCCGCCCGGCGATCAACGTCCTCGCCGACGAGAACCTCTCCATCGTGTCCTCGCCGTACCTCGGCAACAAGAACTACCCGAACTTCTCCGAAGCGTCGTGGTATCTCTTCGGCAAGCCCGGCACGGTCGACACCTTCGAGATCGGCTACCTCAAGGGGAAGCGCACTCCCACCGTGGAACGCGGCGACCTCGACTTCAACGTCCTCGGCGTGTGGTTCCGCGTCTACTTCGACATCGGCATCCGCGAGCAGGATCACCGTGGCATGGTCAAGGCGACCGGGACCGCGGCCTAATCTTCGGCGGCGCGGACGGGGGTGATTTTTCGGTTTTCCTTCCCCCGTCCGCCCGCCACCTCACATCCGAAACACAGAAAGGTTCATGAAATGAAAGCACGTTACATTCAGCGCGGCGAGTCCATCGACCACACGCCCGAGGAGGACGTCGCCGCCGGCGACATCGTGAAGCTCGGAGGCCTCGTCGGAGTCGCCAAGCTCGACATCAGGGCCGGGGAACTCGGCGCACTCGCGGTCGTGGGCGTGTACGAACTCGCCACCGGCGGCACCGCAGTCGCGGTCGGCGACCTCGTCTCCGTCGACCCCGCGACCGGCAAGGTGTGCGCCCCGACGGCATCGGGCGCGGTCAAGTTCGGCCACGCGGTCACCAAGGCCGAGGCGGCCGACGCGACCGTCCACGTCCGCCTCGAACAGGGACTCAACGGATGATCAGAAGCGGGATAGACGCGCTCCGCTCCGCGCAGCTGGACGTCTTCTCCACCGACGTGACCTACCGTCGCGGCGGCATGGAGACGAGCGTCAAGGCCGTCGTGGGGCGGACGGTCTTCCGCTCGACCAACGACTACGGCGTGTGGGTGCGCACCGAGACGCGGGACTTCATCGTGCGGGCCGACCAGCTCGGTCTCGAACCCCGGCAGGGGGACGTGATCGACTTCGACGGCTGCGAGTACGAAGTCCTCGCGCCCTACGGAGAGCCCGTGTGGCGGTGGAGCGATCCATACCGCACGGCGAGGCGCATACACACCAAGCTCACGGGAGGTGAAGCATGAAGGACGAGCAGACGCAGGAGATGCCTCCGGGCTTCCCCGAACTCTGGGAGGGAATGTCGCGGGCGCGTATGGACATCGCCGAACTCAAGGGCATGATCAAGATGCACTTCCGCGACGGAGTCCACCACACGCCCCCGTGCGCGACCGCCGAGGGCCTGCAGAAGACGCTCCACGCGGCGATGGGGGCGGCGATCATCTCGCTCCTCTCCGCCGTCGGATGCCTGATCTTCGAGGTCGTGAGGTACTCTCATGGTTGACATCATCGATCTTGCCGCAGGCGTGGCCGCCGAGATCGGCGAAGGCGCGGAGGTCTCCTTCGCGCCGGAGTTCGACCTCAAGGGCCTCAAGGAGAAGCGGATCGTCGTTGTCCCCGCCGGCATCGAGTCGAAGCCGAACGCCCGCGAATACCTCGAGGACAGGCTCAAGGTGCAGGTGGGGCTTCTCAAGAAATGCACCGAGGACGACGTTCCTGGGCTCGTCCGCGAGGTCGTGCGCATCGGGCAGGGCTTCCTGCAGAAGTGGGTGGCCGGAGTCAGGTGCATGAAGGCCGAGTACGTCCCGCTCTACCTCCCCGAACACCTCCGCGAACGGAGGCAGTTCACCGGGGTCGTGGAGCTGACCTTCCTCCATGTCCACCGCAATGGCGAGTGAGGTCGAGTTCGACGCGGAGGGACTCGCCGCGAGGGTCGCGAAGGCCTCCGTGGAAGTCCTCAAGCGCATGGGCGCGTACGTGCGCACGGTGGCGCGGCGCAAGGTACACGCGGGCGACCGCCCGTCGACGCCCGGAACGCCGCCCCACAGCCGCACGGGCGCGCTCAAGCGGGGCATCCTGTTCGGCCTCGAAAGGAAGGAGCGGTCTGTCGTGATCGGCCCGTCAGCGCAGTTCGTCGGAAGCTCGGCGGCGGCGCACGAGTTCGGCGGCAAGTACTGCAGGGAAAGGTATCCCAAGCGGCCCCTCATGGGGCCGTCTCTCAAGGAATCGGTACCGCACCTCGCCCGGATGTGGCAGGACGCGGTCAAGTGAAAGGAATCAAAGGACTATGGCATACAAGCTTGGTTTGGATGCAAAGATCTTCCACGGGGCGGCCGGAGCGAAGGCCACCTCGGAGATGTCGAACGTGACGGACGTGACGCTGAACCTCGAAACGGGCGAGGCGGACATCACGACCCGCGCCGCAGAGGGCTGGCGAATCACCGCCGCGACCCTCAAGGAGGCCTCCGTCGAGTTCGAGATGATCTGGGACACGGCCGACAGCGGATTCAACGCGATCCAGCAGGCCTACTTCGGCAACTCGGCGTTGTCGCTCTTCGTCTCGGACGGCGAGGGCAACGGCCTGGACGCGGACTTCGTCGTTACGTCGTTCTCGCGCTCCGAACCGCTGGAGGAGGCGCTCAAGGTATCGGTGACCTGCAAGCCGACCCTCGTCAGCCGCGCCCCGCAATGGGTGAGCGGGAGCTGACGGTAAACCACAACCCGCCGTGCGCCCGCCCCGTCGGCGCGGCGCACGGCACATGAAGGAACACACAAGATGAGAATCTTCAAGGACAGGAACGGGCAGGACTGGCAGATCGTCCTGAACGTCAATCAGATGAAGCGCGTCCGCGCAGCCCTCGGAATCGACCTCGTGAACGTGATCACGCTCGACAAGGACGGCGTGGTGAAGGTAGACATGATCGACCGCATCGCCAACGACCCGTGTCTCCTCGTGGACATCCTCTGGGTACTGGTCGAGGAGCAGGCCAAGGCGATCAGCGTCACCGACGAGCAGTTCGGCGCGGCACTCGCGGGCGATTCAATCGAGAACGCCACCAGGGCGTTCCTCGACGAGCTCGTGGATTTTTTCCCCGGAGCGAAACGCCTCTTCCTCAAGAAGGCAATCGAACTGTCGAGGAAGTACACCGGGGACTGGACGCGGGTGCTCGAAAAGGCGTTGGACGATCCCGAACTCGAAAAGAGGATCGAGGAGTCGATGCGCTCGTCAGCGAGTTCGCCGGCATCCTCGGACTGAACCCCGACCCGTTCACCCTGCGCGAACTCGTGTGGATGGTGGAGGGACGGGGCAAGTTCGAGTGGTCGCAGACCGCCTCGCTGATGGCCTTGGCGGTCAACCTCATGCGGGACCCGAGGAAAGGCAAGTCCGCGAGCCCGTCCGACTTCAACCCGTTCGCCCCGAAGCCGCCGATGCCCATTCTCAAGGGGAAGGAAATGCTGTCGGCCCTCAAGGCCGCGTTCATCAAGGAGAAGTAGACAATGTCAGCAAACGCCAACATCCGCGCCGGACGCGCATACGTTGAGGTGACTGCAGAGACGTCGAAGTTGAAGCAGAACCTCAACGCCGCGCAGGCGCAGCTCCAGCACTTCGGCAAGACCTGCCAGGGACTCGGGCGGGACATGATGGCGTTGGGCGGTGCGCTCTCCCTGCCGTTCGCCCTCGCCGAGAAGTCCTTTGCGGGCTTCGATGACAGGATGCGGCTCGTCCAGGCCGTCACGTCCTCCACGGGGGAGCAGTTCGACGCGCTCACCAAGACGGCGCAGCGTCTCGGGCGCGAGACCTCGTTCACCGCCCAGCAGGTGGCGGACGCGATGATCGGCCTCGGGCGGATGGGGTTCGACCCCTCCGAGATCACCTCGGCGATTGAACACGTCCTCAACCTCTCCCGCGCCACGGGAACCGACCTCGCGGAGTCCGCCGACATCGCGGCGAACTCGCTGCGCATCTTCGGGATGGAGGCGGGCAGGATGTCGCAGGTCGCCGACATACTCACGGCGACGGCGAACGGATCGGCGCAGACCCTCACCGACCTCTTCGAGGGACTCAAGATGGCGGGGCCGCAGGCCGCCGCCGCCGGAGAGAACCTCAACGAGCTGTGCGCCTCCCTCGGCGTGATGGCCAACATGGGCATCAAGGGGTCGCTTGCCGGCACCGCGCTCCGCAAGGCGTACATCCAGTTCGCCGACACGAAGATACAGGCGATCCTCCGCGACGTGGGGGTCGAGGCGACGTACGCGAACGGCAACCTCCGCAAGATGGCGGCGGTGATGCGGGACGTGGCGGTCGCCACCTCGAAGATGCCGACCGCCGAACGGCTCTCGTTCATGAAGGACGTGTTCGACGTGCGGGGCATGATGTCCGGGCTGTCGCTTGCTGGCAACATCGAGGAACTCGACGGGTTCCTCGCCAAGCTCCGCGACGTGTCCGGCCAGGCAGACGAGACCTCGCGGGCGATGGATCGCGGCATCGGCGGCTCGTTCCGACTCTTCCAGAGCGCGGTCGAGGGGTCGATGAACGCCATCGGCGAGGCGTTGAACGGCACGTTGCAGCCGATGGTCGGCAGGATCACCGCCGTCATAAACACATTCACGAAATGGGTCGAGGCGAACCGGGGCCTCGTCACGTCCATCGCGGCGACCGTCGCAAGCGTGGCGGCGTTCGGGGCGGCACTCTTCACCGTCGGGACTGCCTCGCGTGTGCTTTCAACGGGCGTAGGGGTCGTGTCCGGCGCGATTTCGGCCATGTCGGGCGTGTTCGGGACGCTCTGTTCCAGGGGAATCCTCGTCTCGAACTCGTTTTCCCTCATGGCGCAGGCGTTCTCCAACTACCGGAACGCCGCGATGCCCGCTATGGTGGGGACGTCGAAGCTTCTGGCGGCACTCAATCTCCCGATTGACGTGCGCTCGAAGCAGATCGCGGCCGGACTCGTGCTGATGTCGAACGCCGAGGCGGCCGCCGTCGCGAAATCCGCGATTGCGGCCAAGTTCTCGGCGGTCAGCTCCGCCCTCAAGGGCCTCAATTCGGCCACAATCGCGGCAACCGTGAGCGCAAAGGCCCACGCGGCGGCGGAGACCCTCGCCGGAATCGCCGCGAAGGCGGCTACGGCGGCGCACACGGCGTTCGTCGCGGTCGCGGGCATGGTGACCGCCAGCCACGCGAAAGCCGCGCTGACGGCGGGCGTGGCGGGCGCGGCGAACATCGCCCTCGCGGCGACCACCAAGGTCGTGGCTGCGGGCTACCTCGCCGCCTCGGCTGCGGCGACGGCGTTCTGCGCGATCCCGATCACGTGGATTCTGGTCGCCATCGTGGGGTCTCTCGCGGGACTCTGCGCCTACATGGCCTCGGCGACGAAGCACACGGCGCAGCTCTCGGACGAGATGTCGAAGCTGCGGGACAAGGGCGACCAGCTTCGGGCGACGGATCAGCTCCGCATGGATCGGCTCCAGCAACTCGCGGAGAAGGAGAAGCTCTCGAACGCCGAGATGGCGGAGGCCGAGAAGCTGTCGAACCAGCTCAAGAGCCGGTACGGCAGCCTCGGCATCGCCGTGGACAAGGCGGCGGGGTGCATCAACCTCGCGGCTGATGCGCAGGACAGGTTCAACGAGGCGATGAAGCAGCAGGCGTTGCACCAGATCGAGCAGGAGATGCTGGAACTCCAGAAGAACATCCGCGAACTCGGCGAGGAGAACGAATCCCTCTGCGGCTTCTGGGTGAACGCATGGAACACCATCACCTTCCGCATGGGCAAGGCGGCGCGTGAAATCGAGGCGAACGGCGAGAAGATCGACGAGGCGATGTCGAAACTCGCCGATGCCCGCAAGCGTCAGCAGGCCATCCTGAACGGCGACGAGGGTTCCCTCACCGGGGGCAAGTCGGAGAAGGAACAGCTCGAGGCCAAGGTGACGGAGGGACGCGAGCAGAAAGGCGCGTCGCAGGAGGAGGCGGAGAAAGCAGCCAAGAAGGTCGCCGAGATCGAGAAGAAGCTCACCCGCGAACAGCGGACGGAACTTCAGAACGAGATCAGCGACATCCGGGAACTCCGCGACGAGTACAAGCAACTCCTCCAGACCATCCTCTCCTTCGAGAAATCGAAGAAGCAGAAGGACAACGAGAAGATCGCCGACTTGGAGGGCCGACTCGCCGAAGCCGACGCGACCGCCGAGAAGCGGATCGCCGTCGCCGAGGCGAAGGCGCGGAAGAAGTTCGACGATGAGGTCAAGGACTTGCAGGAGGGATTCGACGAGACCGCCGAGGACATCGCCCGCAACCGCACCGAGGGCGAGACCGACCGCAAGGTCGAGGCGACACTCAAGAACGACGCGGCGGCCGGCATGAAGCTCCTCGCCGACCTCATAAACCAGTCGAAGATCGCGGCGGCGCAGGCCAAGGCGGAGTTCGACCGGGCGATGAAGGACGCGACCGCCGACGGCGATATCTCCGACGAGGAGAAGGATCGCATCAAGAAGGCGCAGGACGCGTACTCGCTTGCCGAGGGGCTGGTGGACAAGTACGCCGCCAAGCTCCGCTCCGCGCAGGACGAGACGCAGAAGCGGGCCGGCGCGGTCAAGCCGCAGGGCGCGTTCTACGCGAGGGCCGCGTCCGCGCTGCGGGGCAACATGATGGAGCAGCGGATGTTCATGGCGACGCAGGAGATCGAGAAGCACACCAAGAAGGCCGCCGAGCTTCTCAAGGACATGGGCGGCGGCAACACGCAGACATTCCAGTAAGGGAGAATCTATGGCAACGAGAGTCGAAGAGGCGTATTCGGAGCGCGACCAGACGGTCAACGCCAAGGGCGAGGTGACGGAGATCGAGATCCCGTACCTCGTGTTCGAGGCGGAGAACGAGGACGCGGCGTTGGCTGCGGCGCGGTCGAAGGCGGCGTCGCACACCGTGTCGGGCATGGTCCTGGACGAGGTGGAGGTTACGGAGCGCGTCAACAGGGACACGTGGAAGGTCAAGGCGATCTGGAAGGACGAGGACTCGGACGATCCCGACGATCCCGACGAGGACGAGGAAACGACCTCGTTCGCGTTCGATACCGGCGGCGGGACGATGCACCGCAACCAGTCCCTGAAAACCGTCTCGAAGGTCCCGAACGACGCGCCCGACTTCAACGGCGCAATCGAGGTGGACAACGAGGGCAACGTGAACGGCGTGGACGTGACGATGCCCGTCCTGAACTTCACCGAGACGCACACGATGAACGGATCGCGGGTCACGACCTCGTACAAGAAGACGGTCGCCGCGCTCACGGGAACGGTGAACTCCTCAAGCTTCCGGGGGTTCTCGGCGGGCGAGGTGCTGTTTCTCGGCGCGTCGGGAACCAAGCGGTCGAAGAAGCCGAACGCCCCGTGGGAGATCACGTTCCGCTTCGCCGTCTCGCCCAACCAGTCCTCCCTGCAGGTCGGGAAGCTCAAGGTCTCGAACAAGAAAGGATGGGACTACCTCTGGGTGCGGTACGCCGACAAGGTGGCCGAGAACAGGAAGAACGTCATCAAGGAGCCGGTCGCCGCCTACGTCGAGCAGGTCTATCCGACGGGCGACTTCGGAAACCTCGGACTGGGGATGTGAAATCATGGAAAAGGTCAGGAGCGGCGACAAGGTCGTGATCAAGGCGGCCACGTGGAACGCCTTTATCGACGCGGCCAACTTCGCCAAGGAGCAGAGGCAGAACCAGCTCGGCAAGGGACTCAAGTCGGGCGTGGCGGCGGGGATCGTCCTCGTCAAGAACGCCGAGTCGGAGCAGCGCGACCGCTTCTCCGCGCTCGTCCTCTCGGACGTCGCGGTCCCGCCGAACGTGAACGAGGACGAGTTCGTGAGCTGCCCGCCCGTGTTCGTCGGGCAGAAGATGACGGAGGAGCGCGAGGGCAAGCCCTACGCGATCCTCCTGCAGCCGCTTGCACACGACGAGATCGGGCGGGCGATGGTTCTCGGGATCACGCCCGCAAAGGTGACGATTCAGGACACGGACGACCAGTACGCCGTCCCGACTCCCGGATCGTCCACGGGCGCGTTGCAGTCGGACGCGACGGGCGTTGCGCGGATTCTCTGGAAGGCCGGCGGGTCGGGGTCGCAATGGTGCCTCCTTCAGCTCGGCGGCGCGGGGTCGGGCGCGGGCGGGGAAAAGGCGTTCATGTGCAAGGTCAACGGCGGCTCGGTCAAGGAGGGATACCAGGTCACGGTCTACCCCAACGGGCGCGAGGACTCGTCCGTCACCTACGGCGGCGTCCTCTATCTCCCCGACCTCGCATTGGATGCGGATCTGCCGTCGGGCGCGTGGCTGATCGGACACAAGTGCGCCCTCAAGGCGACGGGAGGAGAGGACAAATGAGCTACCAGTACGTTCCGTCCCTCTTCCGCATCCCGGAGGTCCCGAACCTCACGCCGCCGACCGGCATCTGGCGCGGCAAGGGAGGCGACGAGGGCTACTTCGCGTTCAACGCGGGGTCGTGGGGCTACAACGTCATCGTCCGCGATCCGAACTTCTGCTACAAGCTCCAGATCGACGGCTCGCTTCTCACGCCCGTGTTCAGCGACATCAACGGCTACGTCTACTGGGAGGGAAGCGGGTACGTGTACTACACGCAGACTTACGGCTGGGTGTGGTGCGACAAGTTCCCCGGCTACGAGCCGCTCGAGAACTACAAGTGGAAGGAGGAGGAGCGGGAGTACGAGTGGACGGGCGACAGGTTCTACACTTTCTCGAGTCCGCCCTACAGCCCCGACACCGAGGTCGAGATGCGCCCGCGAGGGTCGATCTACGAGTCCGGCGAGACGAAGCAGCTCAAGGCGGTGTGGCCGCGCTGGGTCGCCAAGAACGGCGAGTTCGGCGTGTACGAGGGCAAGGACGGCGAGAGCGGGCAGAGGATCAAGGGGCTTCCCCGCTTCAAGGGCAACGGCGAATACTTCGTCCGCTCCCTCAACAAGGAGAAGGGCTACTACACCTACGGGCGCATCCACTACGCATCCGGCAAGTGGGTGATCGGCGAGGTCGGCTCGGCCGCCGGCTGGCACGAGGGCTCGGAACCGAAGGCCGAGGGGAGCGTGAACTTCAAGTTCTGCAAGCCCGAGGGCTCGGAGGCCGAGGGGAGCGACATCTCCGTGTCTCTCGACACGTACATCTGCGGCGACGAAACCGAAGCCGCCTACTTGGGGAGCGCGGCGATATGGAGGTGATCGAATACGAGATTCCGACGCACTGGGAGGACAAGGGCATGAACTGGAACACGCCCGATCCGACCAACGCCGACTACGTGGTGGCGATCCGCGAGGCCCTGCTGGAGCGGTGCGCCGCCCTGCACACGAGCGCGGACAGCCGAATCTACAAGATATCGCCGTGGAAGACGGTCTCGCGGGAGGTCATTAAGGGCATCGTGCGGACGATCAGCAGCCTCGCACGGAACTTCGTCAACCTGGACTGGGAGGAGTTCGAGGAGGACTACTCGGACTTCCCGAAGATGTGGACCTACGGCGACCTCATTCAGGAGCGGGGATGCCGCCTCTACGAGTACGCGAAGTACGGATCGCTCGTCGAGAACGGCGGCGAGTGGCTCAAGCAGATCCGGAACGCCATCGACAAGCTGACCGTGATCCGCGCCGGGCAGATGTTCGGACGGTCGCTCTCGCGCTCCGGCTCAAGACACGACCCGCCGTTCGACGAGTCAATTGGCGACGCGATGAAGATGGCGTTCGACACGATGAACGAGTCCGTACACAACAGCGGCTTCCCGTCGACGATCTGTGCATGGAGCGGGAACACGCACTGGAAATGCCCGATCCCCGACTACGAGGGCGACCCGGAGTACAACAAGGACGGATACTGCGGCTACGCGCAGAGCCAGTCGTACAGGTTCAAGGGGGCGCGGAGCTGGCTTCTCAACGCGCAGTTCGACCTCTTTGCGGCGGTCTACGTGACCCAGCCGACAGGTCCCGTCCCCTATTCGCAGCAGCTCGACACCTCGGTGTTCGACGGCGGCGAGTCGAAGTTCAACAAGGGCCTCAACTGGACCGAGAGGGTTCACGTGAAGGACCCGTATGACTTCGAGTTTAAGCTCGGCGACACGGAGTCGATCCCAAAGAACGAGGTCGTGCCGACGAGCGAGTTCGACGGCGAGGGCGTGGCGGTAAAGCGTCACAGCGCGAAGCGCGGCTGGGACGGCAAGTGCTGGGGCTTCCTCGACTACGGTGTCGAGGGCGGTTTCAAATTCCAATCGAAGGAGAGCTAAATGCAAATCATCACAATGTACCTGCGGGCGACGAGCGTCAAGGCGACGCTCGTCGACGAGTGGAACCAGACGGTCAACGTCTTGCCCGCGCTGACGAGGGGGCTTCGCGCCGAACTGGTGTTGAAGCTGCTCGACGAGAACGGGGCTGCACTTAGGCCCGAAGACCTCGCCTACGCGACGTGGGACTTCGCGGTAGCGAACGACTGGGACGCCACGACCAAGCCGCAGCTCCGCGTGACCGAGGGAATCACGGTCACGGGGAACGAAGTCCACGTGCCGCTCACCGAGACGAACACGGAGGAGCTGATCGCAGCCTTGGGCAAGAACGAGCAGGCGCAGTTCGGCTGCGAACTCGCCGGCTTCACGACCGGCGAGACCAACCCGGAGTTCCTGATCCAGTTCGACATCATCGTCCGCAACCGCCGCGCCGACGCGGGGACGGGGCGGCCCGAGCCGGTCGGCGACGGGAGCTACACGGCCGCGCAGATCCGCGCCCTGTTCGCCGCGAAGATGGCGGTGCAGCTCTCGGATGACGGCGAGACGTGGTACGACGCAGACCCCTCGGTCGAGCCGCCCGAGACGGCGAAGTGGTACCGATTCCGAAACACATTGGTCGGCTACGAGTGGAGCGACCCGATCCCCCTCATACCGGGGCGCAAGGGCGACCGCTCGACGGTGCGCGTGGCGGGGACGGACACTCTGCCCGCCGGAACGCCCGCCGAGGTCACGAACGAGGGCGACGAACACGACGCCGCGTTCCGCTTCAAGATCCCGCAGGGACGTACCGGCACGGCGGCGACCATCGAGGTCGGATCGGTCGAGATGGTCCCGACCGACCAGCCCGCCGAAGTACATAACTCCGGCACGACGGCGGCGGCAGTTCTCGACTTCAAGATTCCGAGGGGGCCGCAGGGCGAGACGGGACACGAGTCCTACCTCTACGTGGCCTACGCCTCGAAGTCGGACGGGACGGGCTTCTCGCTCGTCGCCGCGTCGGGACTCAAGTATCGGGCGGAGATCCAGAGCGCGACCCCAATCGACAACCCGACCCTCGCGGACTTCATCGGCGCGAGGTGGCAGAAGTACCTCGGCGACGATTCGACCGTGTACGGCGACGTCCTCGTCGCGGACGCGGACACCTCCGTCGCGAAGGTCTCGCGGATCGTGTTCGAGAACGCGCACATCCGCAAGGGAATCGAGGGGGAGGTCATCGTAAATTTTAAGGACGCCGGGGTCACGGACGAGGAGTTCGACCGCTATGCGGTCATCAACGGACGCACCCGCCTATCGCCGTGGACGAACGGCGGCGGCGGACAGTCCGTGATGCCCGGCCTTGAAGTCGAGATTCCGCCGGAAATTCCCAAACTCGCGGCAATAAACATCTACAGCACCTTCTACGGCTAAAGGAGAGAAAATGCGATATTCCAACGTCGACTTCAACGTGGTCTACGTCGACCCCTCGCGGGGTACGGCGGGCGACGGCACGACCCCGGCGAAGGCGTTGAAGTCGCTGCCAGCGACGGCGGCGGACTTCCAGAACAACACCTGCTACCTCATCCGGCGCACCGCCGAGACCTCGGCCTGCGTCGTTCCGAACGGGACGAACTACGACATCACGAACCTCCTCATCATGGGAATGCCGATGGCCTCCGACGCGATGTGGGAACTCGTCCCCGCAGAGGCTCGGACGGCGTGGGGTTCGGACGCGGCGCAGTATGCGAACGTGCAGTCCACTGTCGCCAGCGGCTCGTTCCAGCTTCCCTACGTCCAGCACTTCCTGCTGCACCGCGTGTACCTCTTCCGTGACGCGATCAACGCCGACAACTACATCTTCAAGTTCTACAACTCGTCGGACTACATCGGCTGCTACTCGTTCGAGCACTGCAAGTTCGGCTCGAAGGGAATCAACCTCGACGTATCGTCCTACGCGGGGGAACTCACCGCCAGCCGGTGCAAGTCCTACGTGTACGTCTACTACGCGAGGATGGTGAACATCTCCGACTGCACGATCAACCATGCCGTCACGGGCGGCTCGAGCAACGCCCACGGCATCTACGTGTACTTCTCGGACGTGCTGAACGTCCAGGACGTGCGCGTCTACTCGGCGGCGTGGACGGACTACGGGCAGTATTACCCGCTCTACCTGTCGAACAACTCTGCCAAGGGCGTCGAGTGCAACATCGTGAACGTCACGCAGACCGTCCGCCGGAACGGCTCGGCGAGCCACGTGCCGCTCCTCCTCTCCGTGCAGGGATACATCTCGACGGTCGTCCGCGACATCAAGGTGGCGACGGGCAATCCGCTCTCCGCCACCAAGCCGAGTTCCTATCAGATCGACTACCCGATGATCTACTTCGGGAGCTGCTACGAGATGAACCTCGACGGCGTGGACGTGAATCTCACGGAATGCTGGAACTGCAAGGCGGCGGTTCTCTCGATGAGCCGGTGCTATGCCGCGTCCTACGTGCCGGGTGTGGCGAAGCCGATCAAGAACGTGACCGTGAAACTCGCGGACGCGGCGGGCATCGGCTCCCCGATCACCTACGCGAACGCGACGCAGAGCGGAGAAAGCTACGCGGCGGTCGTGATGGACTTTAGCTCAAGCGACTGCGACGTGTTCGCGAAGGTCCCCTGTGTCGACAACCTCCTCGTGAAGTGCTACCGGGGCAAGGCGTTCTACGGCAACAACCTCCGCATCACGGAGGCGGAGTTCGAGGGCGGGGTCTGGCTTCAGTATTCGGTCGCAGACATCAAGTCGGTGAAGACGTGGTTTCCGGGCAAGGCCCTGTTCGCGGGCTACGGGACGCATATGCGCGTCCGCAAGCTCACGTGCAACACGGAGAACCCAACCTACCCGTACAACGAGGACCCCGCCATCGCCTCGACCTACAGCGACAACGGGAGCATCTTCGTCGACGAGTCGAACACCGCGCTCTATCCGATGACGGCGCAGTCCTCGCGGGCGAACCACATCTACCAGGGGTTCGGCTGCAACAACGAGGGCGCGGATGGACACTTCGCATTCCGTTGTGCAAATGGTCTCGCGGACACGTGGAGCGTCAACAGGCAGGGCGGCGGCGCGTCGGCCTTGAAGATCTACAACAACGTCTGCACAAGCGCAGAGACGATGGTGCTGGGGCGGCGGCCGTTCAACGGTATGCAGCTCCTCCCGACCACGACGGGGCGGCACATCGTGAAGGCGTACATCGCCTTCAAGGGCTACGCGAAGCCCGCCGAGATGTACCGCCAGTTCTTCCTCTCGGTGCAGGTCAGCGGCCGGACGTACTACTCGACCCTCCACGGGCGGTGGTCGAACGACCCGACGAGCGTTTGGGTGAACGACACAGACCTCACGCAGATGGTGCTCGAGCTTCCGATTGACATCCCGGAGGTGAAGCCCGTCGACGTGAGGGTGTACTTCTCGTGGTACGCGGCGGGCGGATTCGTCTACCTCGACCCGGACATCAAGCTCATGGGGGCGTAAGATGCGGTGCGGAAGATTCAACCTCCACGGCTGCCGGAAGCGGTGGCCGTGGCATGACGAGACGGCGTTCGACGTGGAGTTCGTCGATTACGAAATCCGCGACAACTACTGTCAGCTTCAGATCCAAGTCGGTCGTTTCGTCGACCAGTACGACTTGATCACCATCGACTGGGGCGACGGAACGATTGACCGTCAGACCACCTATCTCGCGTGGCACAACTACACGGCGGTCGGGCGGTACACGATCCGCATCGGTCGCGAGGCGCGGTGGTTCCGCGTGTGGGACTGCTATACCGTGACGAAGGAGGGGCGTCCCCTCGTCTCGCGTCCGCAGATGTGGCTTCACCACTGGAGCGACTGGCTCGACTCCGCCGAGGGCAGCTTCTGCGGATGGAGCGACCCGACGCACGGCGGGCTCAAGGGACGGCTCCCTCCGTGGGGGCGGTCGATCACCACGACCTACTGCTGCTTCGAGTATTGCAGGGACGTCGAGGGACCGTTCCCCGAATGGACGGACGCGATCACCGATGCCTGCGGCACTTACCAGCACGTCAATCTCACGGGGAAGATTCCGAAGTGGGGGAAGAACATAGTCCGCTGCGGCTTCTGCTACAACGACTGCAAGACCGTGACGGGACGCTTCCCCGCATGGCCGAGGAACTGCGTTGAGTTCAACTCCTGCTACAACGGCTGCACGGGTCTGCATGGCGAGATCCCGACCTGGCCCGAATGCGGCGAGGAACTCGACAGCGTGTTCAAGGGCTGCACGGGCGCGGTCGGAATCATCCCGAAGTGGCCAGAGAACGTGAAGATGGTGAGCGGGTGCTACTGGGACTGCCCGAACCTCACGGGCGCGTGGACGGGCGATCCCGCGCTCCTCATGCCGGAGGAGAAAGTGCGCTACTCGCCGGACTCGGACTACTACCGGTGCTATGACGTGGTAACGGGATGTTCGGACGCGGTGCGCTCACTCTTCTGGGACAAACCGTGGGGCGGGACGATTCCTCGCCCGACGCCCGCGCCGACTGGACCCTGACGGAAAGGACATGGAAATGCGAATCAACTGCTATGGCGAACGCACCGAGAGTGCGACATACGACAAGAACCCGCCGATTGAGCCTTTGGAGTCGAAGGCCTCCGGCGGTTCGACCTACCTTCGCTTCGGCGAAGGCGACAAAGTGCCGATCCACCGCCTCACGGTTGGTGAGGACGGCATCGTGCGGCGCGAGTGGGCCTACGGGAAATGGGGCGAGGCGGAGAACCTCGACTACATCCCGACAACCGAAACAACGGAGATCGAGGAATGAAGGTCATTGTCTTTGAGCAATGGGACAAGCTGACCGCGCTGATGCGGCGGATCGCCGCCGATTCGGCAAGCGAGAAATCACAGTACGCCGTCAAGCGTGTGCAGCCCAAGGACGGACGGGCGCACCTCGACGACCGCAGCGCGAACGTCCTCGCTGTCGAGGGCGGCACGACAACGGTCGTGATGCCGGACATCGAACCGGGCAAGGCGCGTGACTTCATGCTGCGCGTCACGGCGACGGGCGAGAACGCGCTGAAGTTCGAGGGCGCGGAGGCGTTCGAGGGCGAGAGCGATGCGCTCGAGCCGCCGGGCGACGGCGAGACGGTCGTGTACTTCTTCACCGAGACGGCGGCGGACGTGCTACTCGTCGCCCGCAAGGTCCTGGCGAGAATCAAAACGGAAGGAGAAAGCTAAATGCAGATTGACTGCTATGGATTCGAGGCGACGAGCGAGTTCTTCAAGCGAAAGGAACTCGACGCACACCTCATGAAGCGTGTGGACGGCATCCTCTACGTCTGCTTCGGCAACGACGAGAACCGCCCGATTCACCGGCTCGACAAGGACGAACACGGAAGCGTTCGGCTCATGTGGGCCTACGGCAAGTGGGAGGATGCGGAGGCCCTGCATTACATCCCGATCAACCAGACGATGGAAATAGAAAACCCGGAGGACAAGTAAATGGACGTATTGTACATTCCCCAGCTCGATGAGGGCGAAGGCGGCGGCACCGACGGCACGGCGGGCCGCTACCGACTTCTGAAGCGTATGCCGGAGGACGGCACGGTGAACCTCACCGACCGAGCCGTGACCCGCGTGGAACTCGCCGAGACCGATCCGCTGCGGCTCGTCGTGCCGCCGCTCGTCAAGGGTGCGGTGCGCGACTTCTTCGTGCGGCTCGTCATCACCGCCGACGAAATCCCGGAGGTGACGTTCGCCGCCCCGACGGGCGAGACGATCTCGTTCGAGGACGTGGACGAGGACGTGTTCAAGTGCGAGGTCGGCGTGAACGTGTTTGCGTTCACCGAGACCGACCAGGGCATCTTCATCGTGAACCGCAAGCGGATCGACATCGACCATGAGGTCGAGTTCGATCCCTGCGGCGGCGACCTCGACAAGACGAAGTACACCTTCAAGCTCGGTGCGACCTACGGGACGCTCCCCCGTCCGACGATGGCCGGAATGTCGTTCCAGGGCTGGTTCACCGAGGCCGAGGGTGGCGTGAAGGTCGAGGCGAGCGACCGCTGCAAGACTGGCGTGACGAAGCTCTACGCCCAGTGGGAGGTCTACGTCGACCCCTTCGTGGACGCGATCTGCCCGACGAAGAACCTCACGTTCTTCTCCGAGAACGTGATCCCGTGGTTCGTCGACACGGTCACCTACGCCAGCTCGCCGGGTTCGGCTCGTTCGGGCCGCATCTCGGACAACGGGCGCACCTCGCTCACGACGACGGTGCAAGGGAAGGGTACGCTCACCTTCAAGTGGCGGACGTCGAGCGAGTCGAACTACGACAAGCTCCACTTCATCGTTGACGGCACTGAGGTTACGAACATCAGCGGCGAACGCAGCTGGGCGACCTACACGCGCACGTTCACGACCGACGGCTCCCACACTATCGAGTGGAAGTACGACAAGGACGACATCGTATCGAAAGGCAGTGACTGCGGCTGGATCGACGATGTGGTCTGGACGCCGACGGGGGGCTAACCCATGCAGATCGCATCAAGACAGCCGATGTGGAATGAGGGCGGTCGCGGCACGGTGGTCGAGGTCAACATGACCCCGACCACCGGGCTCAAGTTCCAGCTCGCCTACCATGCGACGAACGGATTGCCGGTCGTGATCAACTGGGGCGACGGCAACAAAACCGAGCATCCGTATAGAGGCGGCGATATCCTCACCGCGCACACCTACTTGCTCTACGGCAAGTACAAGGTGACGGTTGAGGGTGTCAGAAGCATCGGGCTTCGCTTCCTCGACGGACAGGCGCAGTATTCTTATGATGCTGCGGTTATCTCAGTCGTTGATTACTGCGGTCAGATCACTGGCAGCCAGTCGGCGGCCTTCAAGAAGGCGGTGAACCTCGAAAGGTACATCTGCCCGAACTGCACCTGGCAGGGGCAGCGCGACTTCGCGTACTGCTCGAAGCTGAAGGAGGTCGTCATTGGCATGAACGGCATTTGCTACGACGGCACGTACCAGTATTGCTCGTCGCTCGAGAAGTACACGACGCTGCGCACGAACACCTGCTGGAGCTACGTCTGGCAGGGCTGCACGAAACTGCGCGAGCTTCGGCTCGGCGCGGTGACGCAGTTCGCGACGCAGGACTTCGACCAGTGTCCGAACCTCATGGACATCTGGATCGACAACAAGACCGTCGAGCAGATCAAGCAGGTCGCATCCGAGGGCAACATCGTCGCTGGCTACGGCGCGAGGTTCCCCTGGAACGCAAATCCCAACTGCCGCTTCCACGGCACCAACGGCATCGTCCTCGGCAACGGGACGATCATTCACGAGTAAGCGAAAGGACAACGCATGAACACGAAGTTCGGCAAGCTGACCAATGGTCAGATCGAATACGCGCCCAATTCCCTCGGCACGGGGGACGGCGTAAAGATGAACCCCACCGAGGCGAGCTACCTGGCTGCCGGCTGGAAGAAGGTGGAGGACGTTCCGCCCGCCCCTGACGAGGGCTGTACGGTCGAGCCGTCCGGCTGGACGGAAACGGACACCGCGCTTACGCGGGTGTACAAGCAGATCACGATGCCCGCGCCCGACACGCCATCCGGAGACGGCGGTGGCGACAATCCATCCGGCGGTCCCGGAGGCGGCGACACACCCCCCGCGCCGCCGCCCGTCGGCAAGCGCATCTTCTCCAAGTTGAAGCTCGTCGCCGCCTTGAAGGCCACCGACAAGTGGGTGCTGGTGAAGACGTGGCTCGAGGAGAAGGCGTACTACGACTACTACCTTGCCGCGCAGGATTTCGCCGAGGACAACGACCTCTTCATCGAGGGTCGGAATGCCATCCAGGGCTACCTCGGCGTGAGCGACGAGTACGTCGAGTCGATCCTGTCCAAGTGCGTCGCGGACTGAATGGAGGGAAAACACAATGCAAGGCAATTCCTACTTTGAAGTGCTGGCCCGCATTGCGGCTGCAATGGAGGCGCAGGGCGGATTCCGCGACGGGCTCAAGGGCCAGCGGTTCGACTTCGCGACCGATGACGGTGTTCGCGCAGCGACGGCGGCGGTTGCTCGGCTTCTCGGAGCGGAGGTGGTCAATGCGTAGAGCCGCCCTCATCGCCGCTCTTGCAGCATTCGGTGTCGTGTTCGCGGCATCGAGACCCGATGTGCTCGTGAAGCCGAACGCCATCTACGCACGGCGCGGTTCGCTCGGGGCGAACGACTACGTGGCGACGAACGTCGCGCCGTGCGTCTCGGCCTATGCGATCCGCGAAGTGCGCGACGGGCGACTGCACGATCGGGCGGTCAACGTTGCGACCATCGATGGGACGGAGGCGGAGTTTGCGCTCCCGTCCCGCCGCACGGTCGCAGGATTCGCGAGGGGGCTGATCGTGAGCGCGACGGCATCGACGAACGCCGTCGTCCGCTTCACCGGAGCCAACTCGCTCTACCGCAGCGACGGCGAGGAAACGCTCTCGGTCGAGCCGGGACTTAACGTGTTCTCGTTCATCGAAATCAGCAACGGGGACTACATCGTCGAGGTGAGACCCCTCGTCCTAATCAAGGAGGACAACTGACATGGCAAGTCTGAAAGAGGTGAAACGCCTGTCCGAGCTGTGCGAGAAGTACGAGCTTGAGGGGCGCGAGGTTATCCACGGATTCTCGAACACGCAGCTCGGTTCGATGTACAACGGCATCGGGCCGGAGAAGTTCCCCGGATGGCTTCGCGCCGTCATCGACTTCCTGCACCCGTCGCTCGAACCAGTCGCGTTCATCCACGACATCGAGTGGTCGCTCTCGGACGGGACGAGGGAATCGTTCACCGCCAGCAACAAGCGGTTCAAGCGCAACGGCTCAAGGGTCGCCAAGGCTGAGTACGCCTGGTACAACCCGCGCCGCTACGCCGTCATGAACTCCGCCCGCCGCTTCGGCAACATCTGCCAGAAGTTCGGTTGGGCGGCGTGGATGGCCCCGTTCGAGGAGCGCGACCGCGACGACCGGCGGATGAGCGCGGCGGCAATCCTCTCCAACGCGGCGAAGGAGGTGAAGCCGTGAGGCGGACACTCGCCGTCCTCGCGCTCGGCGCGGCCCTCGACATGATCGGGGGCTGCGCCAGCCAGTGCATCACCGAGAGGCACTACTACGAGCCGACCGACAAGACCGCCCTCAAGCGCGAGGACGGCATGACGGTCGGTGCGCTCAAGACGGAGATCATCAAGTCGGGATCGCCCGACTGGAGCGACTCCAAATCACTCAGCTTGATCAGCGTCGGCAGGTGACCGTCGCGGTCTTGGAAAACACAAAAGCGAAAGGACGATCCAGCTATGGATTCCCAGAAGAAGATGAAGGTGCGGCTCGTCGCCGCGTTGGTCACGATGGTTGCGCTGTGCGCCGGTCTCGGCACGGGCTGCACCACGGCAGTCACTCCGGAGAAGCGGGCGGAGATCCGCTCGGAGGTGGCGGACGTGATGCGCTTCGCCTACGAGGTGGGCGGTCGCGCCGCCTACAGCAACTACGTCGAGCGCATGGTCGCCGACGGCAAGCTCACGCCGGAGCGGGCCGCGCAGCTCCACGTGATCTCGCAGGAGGTGTTCGACCGCCTCGTCGACAAGCTCGACGGGACGAGCGACACTCTCTCCACGGGCAAGGAGATCGTTCCGCCTCCGCCCGCCGAGAAGAAGGACGGCGAGTGTCCCGACGGCGGTTGTACGGACAGCGACTGCCCCGACGGGAACTGCAACCCCAAGGGCGGCGAGTGCGCGGACGGGCAATGCTCGACGGGGCAATGCACCGACTGCACGGTCAAGTGACCCACGGCGGGCGCATCGGTCTGCGGGATCGGTGCGCCCGCTTTTTTCATGATTATTCCGCTGGATATGATTCGCCGTTTACGGCATAATAGGCGTGGTGCCTACAGCCCGAGGGGCGATTGCCTCGCGGTCGATTCTTTGAAGCCGCCCCACGGGGGCCGCGAATCGGGTCCCTATCCCATCGTCCGACAGTATGCCGTAATCATAGTTCATAAATCCAGTAGAAAAATAATAATTTATTTTCAAATAGGCCGTTGCTATTACCACGGAATTACGGCATCATGTGTCTCGAAAAGCGAGGGGCAGGCCTTCGCGGAAAAACTCAAAAGAAAGGACAGGAAGATGAAGAAGATCACGGTGCAAACCAAGGCGCAGCTCGACGCGCTGGAAAAGGAATCGGCACTCACCTGGGAGGGCCTCACGACCGACGAAGAATCGCTCACGCAGCTCTTCGACTGGATCAAGGGCTACACGCCGATGAAGCAGGAGGTCGCCTACGTCATCACGGGCGCGACGATGAACCTCGCCTACGGGCTGACGGGCGACAACGCCTATCGGGACGACCTCCACATCGTGAGCGTCAAGCTTTCCGACATCGAGAACGTGGACGCGATTGTGATTCCGCGCTTCCAAGTCGGCGGACGCTGGTTCGACGATATCGTGGCGAACAACCGCCGCCGCGAAGAGGAGAAGATGGGCTGACGATTCACCGCCCGCCTCCGCGAGGGGGCGGGCAAACCTCAAACGAAAGGAAATGAAAATGGAAACGAACTGCAAGGACGGCAAGGCGAAGAGCGTCAGCAAGGAGCTGCACGAATTCTGCGACGGGGTTTTGCAAAGCACGGAGATGGCCACGGCGATGGACACCTTCGCGAACTGGAACGGCGACCTGCTCCTGGGCGATCTGCCGCCCGACGCACCGACGGGCCTGCGCGAAAGCATCGAAGCGGTGAACAAGGTGATCGCCGACGGCAAGCCGATCTTCGACGCGCTCGTCGAGCGGCTTGAGGGAATCCAAGACGCATGACTTGACGGACAGCGTCCGCCTTCGCGCCTCGGTTTCGGCCGAGGCGTTTTCCGTTCTTCCGCGCCCCCGTGGGGCCGCCAACGGAGGCCCTATCCCAGCGTCCGTATTATGCCGTAATAGTTCAACGGATTGCAAGGGCTATAAGTGATAATTCCGTATTAAAAATAATGAAAATATATCAAAATACCCCGTTGCTATTACCCGCAGCTTACGGCATACTGTGACTCGAAAAGCGGGGGACAGGCCTCCGCGAGAAAAACAAAAGAAAGGTCAAGAAGATGCAACAACGGAAGATGAAGATGGTGCGGGTCAAGGCGGGGCAGATGAAGCTCCACGAGGCGATCAAGGACGCCCTCGCGAAAAAGGGAGCGCGGGCGGGAATCCTGATCAACAAGCTGACCGCCGACCAGAAGGCGGTGGTTTGGATTCCCAACGAGCTTGACGCGATTGCGCTTGAGCTTCGCTACCTTGCCTTCCAGATCCGCGCCTTGAAGAACGCCAAGAAGGCAACCGAAGAGGCCTGACGAAAACCGCCCGCCCCTCCACGCGGGGGGCGGGCAACACCCGAAAGAAAGGAAAACGAAAATGGCAACGCAACAAGAACCGATCACCAACCTCAAGCTGAAACTCGTCGGCGAAGACGGAAACGCATTCTCGATCATGGCGCGGGCGCGGCAACTCCTCCGCCGGAACGGACGCGCCGACCTCATCGAGCAGTTCACGAAGGAATGCACGAGCGGGAACTACGACAACCTCCTCGCGACCTGCGCGAGGTACTTCGACTGCGAGTAAAAACCCCACCGCCCCGCCTCCCCGAAACGGGGGCGGGGCAACACCCGAAAGAAAGGAATGCGAAGATGGCGAAAAGAAAACCGTTCACCGACAAGACGGTGACCTACAATCCCAAGGCCCACAATTGCGACGTGAGGCACATTTACGAAATGACGATCCAAGCCCTCAAGGACAGCGGACGCGAGGACAAGATCGAGGAGTACGAGAGGTTCATTTCCTACGGCGACCACAGACACCTCATCCAAGTGTCGAAACGCTACGTGAACCTTGTGCGATTGGAGGCGAATACACCACCACCCCGAAACGAAGTCGCGGCAAGACGAACGGAAAGAAAAACGGAAATGGATGCGACGAAGAAGTACGAGGTGACGGTCTCGGTGCGGATGCACGGAACCTTCACGGTCGAGGCGAAGGACGAGCGGCAGGCCGAGGAGATCGTCGGCGCAAAGTTCGGCGCGGGCGAACTCAAGGTGTCCGAATTCGAGGAGGCGGACGAGACGAGGATCGACTGCGTCGGCGAGGTTGAGGACGATCCGCCGAAGCACTTCTGCCCGCTCTCCCAACAGCCCTGCGACGAGGAATGCTCGTGGGATGAGAAGGCGAACTGCGAATTCTACCAGGGGCTTTCGGCGGGACGCGCCGAGGGGAAATGATAAAATGAACGGTCGCCGAAGCGGCCGAGAAAGGAACAGAAGATGACCAAGGACATCGAAACGCTCAAGAGGGAGATCAAGCACCTCCCGCCCCTCGCGAGGGAGCGGGCGGAGCGCGAACTCGGACTGCCGACCTCGCCCCGCGCCGAACACAAGGTGTTCGTCTACGGGACGCTCCTCACCGGCGAGGGCAACGCCCACTGGGCGAAAGGCGCGAGGCGACACCCCGCATGGACGCACGGCACGATCTACGACACGGGCTTCGGGTTCCCCGCCTTCGTCAAGGCGGGAGAGACGAAGATCGTCGGCGAGCTGCTGACCGTCGATGATGAGGGCTTCGCATCGATGGATCGGCTCGAGGGCTACCCGCGACTCTACCGCCGCGAGGAGATCGAGGCGTTTACGCCCGATGGCGGACGCATCCGCGCATGGGTCTACATCATGAACTCGCTCCCGAAGGACGCGAAGGTGATCGAGGGCGGCGACTGGCGCAACCGCCGCTGATCGACAAGGCGTAGCGCGAACGCCTAATGGGCGAAGAGCGACATCACCCCGACGAAACGGGGCTGATGCCGCTCTTCGGTTTTTACGTTCTCCGCACCCCTCGGGGGCAACGAACTGAGGCCCTATCCCAGCGTCCGTATTATGCCGTAATAGTTCAACGGATTGCAAGGGCTATAAGTGATAATTCCGCATTAAAAATAATGAAAATATATCAAAATACCCCGTTGCTATTACCCGCAGCTTACGGCATACTGTGACTCGAAAAGCGGGGGACAGGCCTCCGCGAGAAAAACAAAAGAAAGGAACAAGAAGATGACGATAACGGAAGCGGAACTCAGCGAGATGACCTTCGGGGTCGAGCTCGAGTACGACAAGATCAGCACCGCAAAGGCGGCGAAGGTGGTCGCGGAGGTGACGGGCGGACGCGCCTTTTACGAAGGCCGCCACCTTTCCAACTGGGTGGTCGAGATGCCCGACGGGCGCAGGTGGAACTGCGAGACCGACGGCTCGGTTTCGGGCGGGAGCGAGACGGTGAGCCCGATCCTCAAGATCGGGGACATCGCCACCCTGCAGGAGGTTGTCCGCGCCCTCAAGAGGGCGGGCGCAAGGACGGGCGGCGGTGCGGGCCTCCACATCCACGTGGGCGCGGCGCGGATGACCCCGAGGCAAATCCAGAACCTCGTCAAGATTTTCTACAAGCAGGAGGAGCTGATCGTGCGCGGGTGCGGCACGGCGGCGAACCGCCTCGGTTGGTACACGCGCAAGACCGACCGCGAGTTCGTCGAGAAGATGCTGAAGCTCCCGACCCCGACGATGGAGAACCTGGCGGACGCCTACTACCACGGGGTGCGCGACCGCTACAACCATTACTGCTCGGCCCGCTACCGCACCCTCAACCTCCACAACCTTTGGAACGGCGGCAAGCACACGGTCGAGTTCCGCCTCTTCGAGGCGACGACCCACGCGGGCGAAATTCGCGCCAACGTCCTCCTCGCCCTCACGATTGTCCACAAGGCGATGGCGGCGAAGGCGGCAAGCGCGAAGAACCCCCGCCCCTACAGCGAGGCAAGCGCGAAGTACGACCTCCGCGTTTTCCTCCTTCGCCTCGGTTGGAACGGGGCGATGTTCAAGGCACCGCGCCAGCACCTCCTCAAGCGGATGCCCGGCTCGGCGGCTTGGAAGGACGGACGGCACGACTGAATCGGAAGCCCCGCCCCCGCGAGGGGCGGGGCGACCCCCAAGGGAAAGGAACGCGACGATGAACAGCTTTTACTTCGCCTACGGATCGAACATGAATCCCGACCGAATCCGCGAGAGGATTCCGCAGGCCCGCCTCGTCGGCAAGGCGACAATCAAGGGGTGGCGTTTGCGCGAACGGCTCTACGCCGACATCGAGCGGGCGCGGGGCGGGCAGGTCGAGGGCGTCCTCTACCTCGTCACCGACTCGGAGGTTCACCGCCTCGACGCCTACGAGGGCTACCCGTCCGTGTACGGATGCGTCCAGGTCAACGCATGGCTTGACGCGAAGCACAAGGTCTACGCCTTCACTTACGTGATGACGGAGGCGGCGAGGAAGGAGCGCGAGGGCAAGGAGTACCCGAGGGCCTACCGCCTCATCTGCTCGGCGGGGGCGCATTGGCACGGCGTGAAAAACGAGTTCCGCCGCAAGGACGATCCGCCGTTCGGCTTTCAAGTCGGCGGCGGCTACAGCTGGCTCACGCCTCCGCGCAAGCCAACGGCGAAGCGTGACGAGCGGTGGTCGCCGTTGCCCAACCTCGGTGGCGGTGCGGCGAAGAAGTGAGTGCGAAACCAATCATAAACTCGGCGCGAAGTCCAGCGGATTCCGCGCCGACGATTTATGAAATAGGCCGTTGCAATGCTGGCTTTATTACGGCATACTGTCGGACGATGGGATAGGGCCTCGGTTCACGGCCCCCGTGGGGCGGCTTCAAAATCGACCGCACGGCAATCGCCCACTCGGGCAGTAGGCACCACGCCTATGATACCGTAAGCGGCGAATCATAGCAAGCAGGATAATTGATAATTCGCAAATAAAAATTATTAAAAATAAAAAAATACCCCGTTGCTATTACCCACGGATTACGGCATACTGTGACTCGAAAAGCGGGGGGCAGGCCTCCGCGAGGCACAAAAAGAAAGGAAACGAAAATGCAGATCAAAGTGGTCAAGGTCAAGGCGGGGCAGGCGAAGCTCCGCGAGGCGATCAAGGAGCAGCTCGCCCGCAAGGGAGCGCGGGCGGGGTCGCTGATCAACAAGCTCAACGCCGACAACAAGGCGGTGATTTGGAGGCCCGCCGACCTCGACGCGGCGGCCCTCGAGCTTCGGCACCTCGCCTTCCAGATCCGCGCCCTGCAACAAGCCAAGGTCGCGACCGAGGAGGCGTAAAACGAAACGCCCCGCCCCCGCGAGGGGGACGGGGCAAAACCGAACGAGAAAGGAATGACCGAAATGAGAATTGCAGACGGAATAGCATTGCCGACGGCGGAGCAGATCGAACGGATCACGCCGATCATCGAAAGCGAGTTTAAGGGCGCGGGGATCGCGATCATGGACATCGCGCCGAATCCGCAGGGCGGGCTTATCGCTCGGGCGGTGATAGCGAGGGAACAGTACCACAAGGTGGAGAGCGCGCTTTTCGCGCATGGAATCGTGATCGTCAACCTCGGCCCCGCCTCCTACGGGTTCGCGGTGCGCAACTGAAAAAATGGAAAGACAGCCCGCACCGAGAGGGTCGGTGCGGGCGGCACAACGAGAAAGGAACGGAAAGATGAAGGACGAGTTTTTCACGAAGACGGTCTGCGACCGATGCGGCAAGCCGCTGGCGGGCGGGCGGACGATGAGCTTCTTCAATACCGACACGATCTGCATGGAGTGCGCGGAGGCGGAGCGCAAGCGTCCCGACTACGGGGCGGCACACGCCGCCGAGGTCGCCGCCGTCAGGCGCGGCGACTGGAACTTCAAGGGAGTGGGGCTGTGAAGCACCGAGGGCGAGACGGGGCGTTCTCGCCCCTCCCGCCGCAAGCGGAAAGGGGAAACAAAAATGGTCAAGGTTAGATTCAGCGCATCGGGATTCAGTTGCACGATCTACGAGTACGCCAACGAGGAATCGGCGCGGGCGGCGATGCTGGCGGACGCGAGAGAGGTGGCCGACGAACACGGCGGCGAGGTGCGGGGGTACGGAGACGAGATCGTCGTGTCCCGCAAGAACGGCGACGAAATCGCAAGATGGGAGATGCGGAAATAGTCCAAAATACCCAGTTGCTTTTCAGCACCGATTATGGCATCATTACCAACGACAGCATCCGAAAGGAGATCAGACCATGAACAAGAACATCATCAGAAAGACCCCGGAGTTCAAGGCCCTCCGCGCCGAGGCGCGTGAGGCAATCGCTGCCTACGAGGACGGCGCGGACTTCGACTTCACGATCAGCCGCCTCGCGGCAATCGGCGAGAAGATGACGATCCTGCTGGACTGAAGTCCGCACACCCTCTTGGGGCGGGGGATAACCTGACCTCCGCTCTGCGGGCGGCTCGAGGTGTTTTGCGTTTGCGCCTACCTTTCTTTGGCGCGGGCGTTTTTCCACCGAGGGCCGTCCGCTCTTTTTGTCTTTGCGAACAGCCCCCTTGGCAAATGAGCACCACGCCTATTATGCCGTAAGGCGGCAGTAATAGCAAGCGGTCGTTTTCGGGAAATCTCCGAGTGGATTCCATCGCGGGTTTACGGCATTATATGGGGCATGGAAACAAACATGGAGATGCCGATGAAAGAGAGATTCAACCATGCCCGCAGGACGCGCAAGGACGCGCCCGCAGGCGTTCCGAGCCTTCGGGCGTTCGACTATCCGTCCGCACGGCGCGGACGCGCCACGGGGCGGCTGTGCGCGTCCCTGCGCGGGGCTGGGAGGGTCGCGCCATGAGGAAGGTCCACGATCCATCGAACTTCCTCTCGGCTCGGCAGAAGGTCCAGCTCGTCGCCGCCGAGGTACGCCGCCAGGCCGAGGACGCGGCGAAGCGGGCGCGGGACGACGAGGAGAAGCGCAAGGGCCGCCGCGACCGGCTGCGGGAACTCTATCGGAAGCACATACCCGAAGAGGGACTCGCCGTGGACTTCGACGAGGTTCGGAACCTCGTCGAGGGGATCGCCTCGACCACCTACGGCGCGTGGCGGCGGCTGGCGGAACTCGACCACATCGCGATGGCCGACTCCGCCGAGCGCGAGGACTTCGACCAGCTCGAGTTCCTCGTCAACCGTGCGCTCTGCGAACTGAACGGCGTGAAGAACATCGTCACGCTGACGCGGCTGCTTGCGTAGCCGCGTTCGGAGTCCAGCCCGCGCAATGGTAGTTCTCTGCGGAGGATGTATCCCCAGGTCTTTCACGCGAGCGGGACGAATCAAGTATAGTAAAACCGTCCGTCTGATGGAAGTTCGCCGCACATGGCCGCGACGGCTTCCGCAGCCGCGCAGGAACGCCCCGTGGCGGCTTCCGCCGCGGAAGCGGCTCGTCGCCCGCACTGGGGCGTGGAACGCGTCCTGCGCCGCCCTGGGCGGTCAGACGGTGGCGTGTGGCTCCTCGGAGAGGAGGCGGGCGACGTACCGACGCGCCGACTCCTGTATGCCGGGGCATTTCGATTCCCTCGGGCCGGCGAAGTTCAGCACGATTGGCGCGTCGCCGAACTCCGCCTCAATCCAGTAGCGGATCTCCATTCCGCGATCCGTCTCGTTGGGCGAATCGGGATCGTCGATCCAGCAGGGTCGGCTGTGCTTCCTGCAGAACTCGACGGTGCGCAGCGTCCCGCCGGTGGGCGCACCGTGGCAGAGGATCACGGTGGCGGTCGAGTCGACCACGTTCTGCTCTGTGCGCTTGAGGTAGTTCGAGGAGGCGGTTTCGGACATGGCGGAGTAGCGGGCGGGCACACACCCGTCCTCGCTGCGCCGACCCTTCGGAACCCAGCCGCCATAGGGGCAGGACGCATCAATCGCCGCATCGAGCGCACCACGGTCAACGCCCGTCTGCGCTCCAGAAACCACCTTCGCTACCATGCCGCATATTTTATCAAAAATTGCGGATTCGCGAAAGTTCACTATCGGAAAACGGCAAATTTGATATACTATTTAATGACTTTTTATGCCGTATAAGGAAACCGATGACAGAAGAACAGTACAGAGAGATGCTTGCCGCGATGGCGAAGCGGGTCGAGGAACACCCCGACATCGCCGAGGCATGGCGCGATCTCGCCCAGGCCAAGATGATGGGCGGCGACTTCGACGGCGCGATTGACGATTGCATAGAGAGCCTGCGGCTCGACCCGAAGAACGTCAACGCGCTCATCATCTTGGGAAACATCTTCACGAACTACAAGAAGGATGACGAGGCCGCGCTCCGCTATTACGAGAAGGCGGTCGAGGTCGATCCGATGTCCCCCGACGCGCAATGCAACCTCGGGACGCTTTTGGCCAAGCGGGGCGATTGTCTCAAGGCGGTCGGTCATCTCCGCCGCGCCGTCGACATCAAGGCGGATCATGCGTCCGCCTATGTCATGCTGGCGCAATGTTACGCCCAGATGGAGGACTGGCATTCCGCGTACATCACGGCGAAGGATGCGTTCGAGAAATGCAAGGTCACGGTCGAGAACGAGCAGATCTTCGAGCGGCTGTCCGCCACGCTTCGCCGCGTGATTAGATTTATGTGGCGAGTAAAACACGAGTACATCGAGAATGAGATCTGGAAAAAGGTCGTTCCGGAACTCGAAGAGGTTGACAGGGTTTTCAATTCGATTTAAGAAACGTATGATGGAGTAATCACCATGAAATTCATGACGGCAATAGCATTCGCGTCGCTTGCTTTTCTCTCGGCAATCGGTGAAGACGAGGTCTCGGGCAATTTGCGTCAGTCCAAGATAGACGCAGATCGCGAGTCGGCCCTCGATGCTGTGGCGTACATCAACCAGATGAACTACGCCTACACGGTGATGAACACGTATCACAATGTGCTTGCCGTGCAGGAGGAATACGAGAAGATTTCCATCGACCGCATCGACGTGACGCGCATCCCCGCGTTTTCGTACAACGATAAGGCGATGCTTACGCTCATCCAGTCGATGCTCGACTCCTTGAAGGCACTCAAGATGGCGGACGAGGACTACAAGTACTATCAAGAGGAAATGGAGGACAGGCGTCGCCGCGAAAAGAAGAATATGTGGCTGAAGCTCGTCGCATCTGTTCCGCTTGCGCTCAAGGATGCTGGCAATGTCATTGTGAAGCAATCCGGCAAGGGGGACTCCTATACGGTCAGCTTTCAGGCCCTGCTTGTTCTCGCCGGAGACTTGATAGGAGGCCCCCTCGCAACCGTGATGGACTACAATAAGACGCTCGATGAGCTACGGGCGAACAACAAGGAGCGTCTGTTCAGCTACAACAGAAGCAAGGAGAAGGAAGTCCACGAGGCGAACAAGACCTTGATCGATGCCGAGTTCGCGTTCGTTAGGGACAAAAACCTACAGCGTGAGGACATCGTAACTCCGGCCGAACTTCAATCCCTCGTTAATGCTCTCAAGATCGGCAAGTCGGAGCGCGTGTACACGCTTCTCAACACGCACGATATGCGCGTTCATTTCCAGCGGTTCGCGGCATATTGGTACTACCTCGCCTCGTTTGCCGTGCAATGCAAGGACTACTCCGTTGCGTTGGAGGCTGCGGATGAGTTCTTCGAGGTCCACCGCGATCTTCTGAAGGTCGATCCGATGGTGGCACAGACGGCCATCGCTGGCGTGACCGCCTTGATCGCCACGAATAGCGACAATCACGACAAGATGCGCAAATGGCTCAAGAAGATATGCGATGTTAACTACAACAACGTCAATCCGGACTATTCCTATTTCTGCGCGGATGTCCTGTACCATGTCTTGAACGATCCTAAAGCCGCGCTGAAGGTCTTAAACCAATCGAATGCGTACATTGAAGGTTGTTTTGAGGCGAAGCTTCTCTCGTACAGAAACAAGTATTCCAAAGAGGAGATGTCAATCGGAAAGAACGACCTGCCTACCGACATCGACCTCATTCGCATTCGCACACTCTACAACGACATTCTTGCCGAAAAGAAAAGCGAAGGCTTGAGTCAGAACGTGTTTGACATCTGCGCGAATCAGACAGCGTCTTCGCTTGAGAAGCTCTTTTACATTGGTCGTGTCCGCGTGAAGGACTTGTGGCAGGAAGCGAAAAAGGACGTGCTTGCGATCAAGATGCGGTATGTCCGGCCGACCTTCCGTAGCAATAAATTTCTTGTCGAGATTCCAGTGTCCTGGTTCCTCCTTGGCGAGGTTGAATCCAAGGTCATTCTGTACAAAGGCACCAATGCAGTAGAGACGATCAGCGAGGGCATCGAAGAGAGAAAGATCAGAAAGAGCGATGCGGGTATTGGTTCGGATGTGGTGACGCTGACTTTCTTCTGCCGTAGGAAGAAACTGCCCGGAGTCGATTCCGTGAAGCTCGTGTTCGATCATCAGTCGTGGCCGGTTGAGATCACATACAAGCCGTCCCTCGCGTTTGACGTCCAGACTGGCAAGGGTGACGAATCGGACACTGAGTACACGCCCGTCGAGATCACTTTCATGAAGGAGAAGGAGGATCTCATCGCTCCCCCGCAGAACGTGAAGGACACGATTCTTAAGAGCGGGCTGAAGAAGCATTCTCATTTTGTCATGCCATTCCAATTCGGCACAACCTCGTACCGCACGAATTTTCTTGCCTCCGTTTCTATTAGAAAGGATCGTAGTTTTGAGGTCGCGTATACAAACCCGACAGTACATAAAACCGACATTGATCTTAATGTCAGCTACTTCAGCAAGTATGGTGCGAAGTTGTGCAACGTCAAGTCCGAGCAGGAGATCGTCGCCTTGTCGGGCGGTAGATGGAAGCTTGACTGGCCGTCGGACATGATCGGTTCGTAACTCCCGTCCTACGTGCTTTTTCAATATCACGTTGACAATGATGTGTTCAACTCGCTGACAAACAGTTGGAATACCCAAGAGCGGACCGCAGTTGGAGACTCCTCGAAGCAGACGGGGGGCAAGTGATGCCTGACGGAAGAAAAACGGAACATTTATGTGGAGAGGTGGTTTTGAGTAAATCCACCTTGGGGGATGTCATGACATTCCGCGCCCGCCAAATAACATCGTTTATGTTTTCGAGCCGAGGTGGCGGTGACGGCTAAACCGAAAGAAAGTTTTTTGGTATGATACACATCGGCGTGCGACGGCAAGAAAAACGAAAGTTAGAATCTTTTTGTTATCTTGTCATCAACACGACCAATTTCAAACGGTAATCAAGGTGCGTGGGGACTGATCGTGGGCGACGCCTTCGGAAGCCCCATACAGTTCAGCGGCAAGGACAGCCACCCGTGAATCACGGAGATGGTGAAGTGCCCGGTGTTCAACCTTCCGGCAGGCTACTGGACGGACGACGGATCGATGGCCATGTGCATCATGGACTCCTACGTCCGCAAGGGCGGCTACGACGTGAAGGACATCGGCGACACATTCGTGAAATGGTTTATGGACGGCTACCTTTCGTCGAAGGGCGGGGAGTCGTTCGATGTCGGCGGCGCGACGTGGAACGCTTGCCAGAACATCGCGTTCAGGCATGAGTACGTCAATGGACACGTAAAGATAATTAAAAAACTAACGATTACCCCTTTTTTGTGATGGCAAATTTGGTCCCGCCAGCCAGTAGCCAGTGCAACACTCGTTGCGTAGCCCTGTGCCGACGATGCTTTCTTGCTTGATGTTGGTAGTATAGCAGTTTCGGATTGGGTTTGTAAAGCGGGCTTCAGCGGGAGATTCCGCTTTGGGGCTGT
>SFPL01000027.1 GCA_004551905.1 Lentisphaeraceae bacterium | reverse complement strand
CGGACGTTGCGCCCGACGAACTGCGGACTGTTGCTCTTGAAGCAGAGCGCGTCGTCGTCGGCGTCGATGTCGCAGGCCTCGACAAGCAGGTCGCTCGCCTCGATGTCGAGGCCGTCGTTGTTGAGGTTGGCGTGGCTGAAGATCTTCACGCCGCGCACGACGCCGCGCACGCAGTCCCTGAGGCTGCACGTCCACGCCGCCGAATCCGTGAGCCTCACGCCCTCGATCCGGAAGTCGCGGCACGTCCGGAACAGGACGTCGAACGGGCGGCCCGACGCGTTGTCGCGCGCGGGAAACTTCTCGCCGGAGCCGCAGACCTCGCCCCTGCCGACGAGGGCGACGTCCTCGGCGTTTTCGGCGTAGACCATCGCGCGGCGGTTGGCATAGGTCGCGAGGTCGCCGTTCGAGACGAGCCGCGCACCCTCGGAAAGCTCCAGCGTGACATGGCTCTTGAGCCACACGCCGCCCGTCACGTAGTCGCCCGGCGGGACGCGCACCGTGCCGCCGCCCGCCGCCGCCACCGCGTCGATCGCAGCCTGGAAGTCGTTCGTCGCCACGACCGTCATCCGCGCCGGCGCGGTCGCCGGGCGATTCCATTCGCGCCTGTAGAACTCGTAGGCGGGCTTCACTGTCTTGTGGTCGAAGGCGACGAGCCCCTTGTCGTTGAGGCCGTCGCGCGCGCCCTCGCGGCGGTTGTCGCTGCCGCAGTCGAACATCTGCCACACGAACGCGCCCCAGATGCGCGGATTCGCCTTGATCGCCGCCCAGCTCGCGACGTGGTGCTTCAGCTGGTAGTCGACCGGATGGAACTTGCCCACCGCCTCGGGACGGAAGTCGGGCGTGGGCATCAGCTGCCCGAGCGAGCCGCCCCCGCCGTATTCGGACACCGCAAGGATCGTGCGTCCGTTCAGCGTGCGACAGGCCTCGACCCGTTCGTTCAGCTCGGACGATTCGCCGTTGTACCAGCCGGGATAGAGGTTGAAGCCGAGCGCGTCGGGAATCGCGTTCAGCTCCAGCCGCTTCTGGCGGAAGTTCGCCGCGACCGTCGGGCGCGGATCGAGCGCGCGGATCAGATCCTTCACCTCGCGCACGAGCGGCTCGGCCTGTCCGTCGGGCATCTTCTTCAGGTAGAGCTCGTTGAAGATGCCCCACATCGCGATACACCTGTGGCGGCGGTGCTGGAGCACCATCTCGCGCGCGACCTGCAGCGTGTTCGAGCGGAACGCGGCGGAGTCCGTCGTCGCGTCCACGAGCGGCACTTCCGTCCAGACGAAAAGGCCATACTTGTCGCAGAGGTCGTAGAAGCGTTCGCCGCGCGGATAGTGGCTCGTGCGGATCGCGTTCGCGCCCATCGCCTTGATGAGCTTGATGTCCGCCTCCTCGTCCTCGGCCGAGATCGCCCAGCCCTTGCCTTCGCGGTCCTGGTGGCAGTTGACGCCCTTCAGGAACGTCTTCTGGCCGTCCACGTAGAAGCCGTCGGCGCGGAACTCGTAGCGCGGCAGGTCCGCCGGCACGGCGAGCTCGTCGGCGAAAAGGCCGTCCGCCGCGACGAACGCGCGGGACGGCGGGGCCTCGATCAGCTCGACGCCGCGGTAGAGGCCGCCGTACATCGTGAAGTCGCCGCCGATGGGCGGCACGTCCGGGTCGAAGAAGTTGTCGACCTCGATCTCCAGCGCCTTGCCGTCCGGCGGCAGCGCGAAGGTGAAGGCCGTGAACGCGCCGGCATGGCGGCCGATCTCGCGTCCGTCGACCTTCACGACGGCGCGGATCGACGCGGCGTGGACGCGCAGGTAGCGCTTCAGGCCCGGCGTCGCCGGCGGCAGGTCGCGGCGGTAGACGACCTTCCGGCGCGCGTAGCCCGTGCCCGCGACCGAGTCGTGGTTGTTGGCCTTCGGGTCTGTCGGGCCGTCCGTGCCGTCCGGAACGTTCCAGCAATGCGGCAGCGTGACGGGCTCGCCGTCCGCCGTCCAGCCGTCGTTCAGCGGCGCGCCGAAGGCAGCATCAATGAAACCGAGGG
>SFPL01000026.1 GCA_004551905.1 Lentisphaeraceae bacterium | reverse complement strand
CGACCGGCTGCGGCGGCAGCTCCGTCTCCACCGCCCGCGCCGGCTCCGTCGGTTCAAGGAACACCCGCTTGTAGCCGTCGCGCGGCATCGCGCGCACATGGTAGCCGCCAAGCGCCACGGAGAGCGCGTCCGCCCCGGCAAAGCGCGCGCCGACGGCGCGGCGAATCTCTTCCGGACCCTCGAAGTCGTACACCTCGCCGTCCGCCGCCGCGCTAAAACGCGCCTCGCGCGCGTCGTAGACGCGCACCTTCGCAGGCGAGCGATACGGCTCGAGCGTCTTCGGGTCCACCACCGCCCGCGGATCGCGCGGACAGGTAACCTCGGCCGCAAGGCAGAAGACGAACACCGCCGCGAGCGCGAGGCACGACCACCACGCCCGCCGGTTGCGGCGGAACGCGGTGAGCCGCCGCTTCGTCAATGGGGAGATGAACGCCACTTCCGCTACCTCCTCGCAAAGTCTATTCTGGGGTCGATGAGCATGTAGAGGCAGTCCGAGATCAGGTTGCCGGCGAGCTGAAAGACCGAGGTGAGCGCCAGAAGCGCGAGGAACACCGCGTAGTCGCGACCGACGAGCGCGTCCCATCCGAGCCGGCCCATGCCGGGGATCTCGAAGATGGTCTCGACGATGATCGAGCCCGCGAAGAGAAGCGATATCATCGACCCGAACCCGGTCGCCACCGGGATGAGCGCGTTGCGAAAGGCGTGGCACCAGATCGCGCGGCGGCGCGTGGCGCCCTTGGCGATCACCGTGCGCACGTAGTCGGCGGAGATCTGGTCGAGGAGCGAGTTCTTCATCAGCAGCGTGAGCATCGCGAAGGATCCCGCCACATAGCACGCGACCGGCAGCGCCATGTGCCAGAGGCGGTCGAGGAAGTCGGTCCAGAGTGACGGCGGGACGTCGAAGTCGCTCGCCACGCCGCCGATGGGGAAAAGGTCCCAGAACCCCTCCACCGTGCCGCAGAAAAGCGTCTTCAAGAGCATCGCGAGCGCGAAGGACGGCGCCGAGTAGGCGGTGAAGACGACCACGCTCGAAACCGCATCGAAGATGCCGCGGTGTCGCAGCGCCTTGGCGATGCCGAGCGGTATGCAGACGAGGTAGGTGAGGAGGAACGCAGCAAGCCCGAACGAGATCGACACCGGCAACCGCGATTTGATGAGCTCCCACGCGGTGCGGTTGGGGTAGTCGTAGCTCGCGAGCCTCAGTCCCATCCGGTTCACGACCAGCCAGTTCCAGTACTGCTTCCAGATCGGGTCGCGGAAGCCGAACTGCTCCTCCAGCTCCCGTCGGTACTCCTCGGTCACCTGGTGCGCCACCGCCGCGGTCGCGCCCGCCTCGGACTGGCGGTCGCCGCCGCGCATCCGGATGAGCCGCATCTCCACCGGCCCGCCGGGCAGGAAGCGCGTCAGCGCGAAGCAGACGAGCGTGATGCCGACGAAGGTCGGCACCGCCAGCACAAGCCGCCGCAGGATGTACTGGAGCTGGTTCATCGCGGCAGGGTCATTTCAGCAGCGCGACGGGACGGTGGAGTCCGCCCAGGGTGGAAAGGACCCGGAACGACCCGGTTGCGGGATCGTACCTGAGCGAATGGACCTCGCCCGAGCGCTCCATCGCAGCGAGCGCCAACGTGTCGGAAAGGAAGATGAAGTCGCGCGGCCAGCTGCCGGGGAGGACGGAGCGCGCCTTGAACGCGAGCGCGCCGGTGCTCTCGTCGAAGCCGAAGGCGACAAGCGACTGTTCGCCGCGGTTGGACGCCACCACCTTGCCGCCCTCGGGCGCGAGCCGCACCGCCGCGGCGAGGTCCTGGTCTGACCCGCGTCCGTTGCCACCGCCTTCGAGGAGGTCCTTGCGATCGAGCGTCGCCGTGAAGCCGCGCGCGGGATCGTAGGCGAGCGTCTCGATCTTGCTGTAGAGCTCGGAGACAAGGAAGGCGAGGCGTCCGCCGGGATGGAAGGCGAGATGGCGCGGGCCTGCGCCGGGAAGCGTGGTCCGGAAGCGCCGCGGCGGCGCGTCGACGGGATCGGAACCGTCGGGCGCGAGCCGGTACTCGACGAGCTCGTCGAGCCCGAGGTCGACGACGACATATCCCCTGCCGTCCGGCGACGGCAACGCCTGATGGCAGTGGGCGGAACCCTGCCGCGGCAGATTGGGTCCGCCGCCGGAGTGGACATGCACCGTCGGTCGGCCAAACCTGCCGTCCTTCACCGACACGCTGCCCGCCTTGCCGGCGACGTATTCGGCGAAGAAGACGCGCGAGCCGTCGGCGGCGGCGGAGAGGTGGCAGATGCCGCGCATGCCGAGGTCGAGCCGGTCGGTCTCGACGAGCCGCCCGTCCGCGCCGGCGGCGAAGGCGACGAGCCCGGAGCGCTCGCAGGAGTAGAGGTGGCGGCGGTCGGGCGACCACGCGAGGTAGATGGCGTTCTTCACCGGATACGCCGACACCGTCTTCAACACGCCGCTCTGGGCGTCCACCTCCGCCGCGAAGATTCCGTTCGTATGCTCCGCGTCGGTATAGCAGCCAATGTACACCATCATCGCCAGCGCTCCTATCATTTTTCTCCTTGTGTTTCCCATGAATGCCTGCGTCCGCTCTCGAGCACCTTGGCGGCGAGGTCGTCCTTGCCGAGCCGCCGGAGGCAGGCGGCGAAGCCGGCGCGGGCGGCATCGTCGTTCGGATGCACCGCGATAAGGGTCTCGTAGCACTTCATCGCCTGCTGGACCTTGCCCAGCCGATAGAACGTGTCGCCGTTGCGAGCAAGGCGTTCCAGGCGGTCGACGAGGATCGGGTCGGCGGAGTTGCGTAGCGCCGCTCGCCGCCAGCAGTCGACCGCGTCGTCCAGCGTTTTCTCATCGCCCGCCTTCGCCGCAGCGATGTTGCCCTCCAGCACCAGCCGGCGGACGACCTGCCGCGAACGGATTTCAGCGCGCGTCTCGTCGGCGATGTCGTCGTCGATGCCAGCGAAGTCGATCCAGTCGAAGCGCGGCACCTCGCGCGTCACGAACCACTGCGGCACCACCTTGCCCTCGAGCTTCTCCTCGAACGCCGGCATCACCTCCTCGCGCGAGCCGGCGTAGCTCGCGAACGCGCCGACCAGCGATCCGAGCCCGGCATCCGCGGCAAAGCGCTCAAGCGCCGCAGCGAGCGGAAGCGCGGCTTCGCGTCGGCCGACAAGCAGCCAGTGGCGCTCGCCTGGCATCCAGAGCCGCACGCACTTGCCGGGGAACGCCTCCAGCCGCCGCCTGAACTCCGCCGCGTCCATCTCGCCGACATCGACGAGTTCGGCTGCCTCGCCTTCACCGCGTCCGGACGGGAACTCCAGCGCCTCGATGTCCGCTGCGGCGGCCTTCACCGCCTCGCCCGGCGGCGGCAACGGCAGCTTCGGCTTCGCGGCGCGGAAAAGGCCCGGCGCGAGCGCGAGCGCCGCGGACGCGGCTGCGAGCGCGACAACGGCGACGGCGGCGAGGACTCGCGCACGGCGCGTCATTTCAGCCGCTCCCGGATCGACGCGACACATCTCGCCACCACGCCGCAGCGCGACTTCACCGCCGCCGCGGCGCGTTCGCCGAGCGCGGCGGCGTCCGCTCCGCCCGCCATGAGCCTTGCGACCTCGGCCTCGAGCGCCGCGGCGTCGCCGACCTGCACGATCGCGTCTGCGGCGAGCAGGTCGCTCATCACCGGGCGGAAGTTCTCAGTGTAGGGGCCGACCACGGTGGGCTTGCCGCAGAGGCACGGCTCGATCATGTTCTGGGAGCCGTGGGCAGAAAGCGACTTGCCGACGAACACCACGTCGGCGAGCGCATAAAGCCCCGTCAGCTCGCCGGTCGTGTCCGCGAGTAGCACCGGCGGCGCACCGTCCGCGACAGACGCTCTCGCGGCGTCGCCGCGCGATCGGCGCACGCACTGAAAGCCGGCGCTGCGGATGTTCGCCTCCACCGCGTCCGCCTTCTCGAAGTGCCGTGGGGCAATCACCAGCACCGGTGCCGGGCCTTCCGCGCCCTTCGCGCGCCGCGCCTCCAGGAGCCGCCGGTAGATGTCCAAAAGCGCCTCGTCCTCGCCCGGCCAGGTGGAGCCACCGAGCAGGATGCGCCCGCGCTTTCCGACCGGACCGACCGCCGCGGCGATCCACTCCCCGAGCTCCGCCTCCTTGGCGGGATTGCGGCGGGCGACATCGAACTTGAACGAGCCGGAAACCTCGACGCGCTTCGGCGGCGCGCCGGCGGCAAGGAGGCGGTCGCGGTCGAGCGCGCTCTGGGCGAAGATCTCGGCAAAGCAGTGGAAGACGTCCTTGAACAGCCACCGCGCGGCACGGTAGCGCGGCGCGCTGCGATCGGAGACGCGGGCGTTGACGAGGAACACCGGCACGCCGTGCTTGGCGGCGCGGCGGATGAAGTTGGGCCAGATCTCGGACTCCACCAGCACCACCGCGCGAGGACGCACCGTCTGGAGCGCGGCGCGGACGAAGGTCGGAAAGTCGAGCGGGTTGTAGACGAGGACGTCCCCTTCGCCGACTTCGCGCTCGGCCATCTTCCAGCCGGTCGACGAGGTGGTGGAGAAGCAGAAGCGCACCCCGGGCTCCACCCGCCGCCACTCGCGCATCAGCTGGCCGGCGACCTGCACCTCGCCGACGGAGACGGCGTGGATCCAGACAAAGGCAGAAGCATTGGCGCGCGGGTCGTGGGAGTCGGACAGCGCGTCGCGCCGACCGAGCGCCTTCAGCACCGGCTCAGGATAAAGCGCGAAGCGGTCGCCAAAGCGGGCGGCGTATCCGCCGCGGCGGAGCATCCGCACCAGGAACCCAGGCAGCAGCAACGGATAGACGAGCAGGAAGAGGATGTTGTAGACCGCCCACTTCATCGCCGCCGCCCTCCTATTTCCTGAGCAGTGACAGCGAGAGCAGCTTCACGGTCTCGCGCGGAATGGTGAAGATCGCGTCGGCCGAGCCGACGGTGGCGTAGCGTCCGCCGTCCGGCGCCTTGCCGCCGACAAGGACGTTGCGGCGGACCAATCCCTCGCCGCCGCGGTCGACGGCAAGCGTGAGCGCGGGACGGTCGAGTCCATAGCGACCGAGGTCGGCGGCGGACGCCTTGAGCGCCACGACGCCGGAGGCGCGGAGCGGGTTGAGCGCGGTGAGCACCTTGGCGATGGCCGCCTCGTCGGCAACCGCGTTGCCTTCGGCGGACTCGGGGCTCCACGCCGTGCGTTCGCGGGAGTAGACGACGGACACCGGCTTCTGTCCGGCCAATGTCGCGACGAGGCGCGTCACGAGCGCTGGGTCGACTGCAATCACCTCGCGCGAGCGGAGGTCCTCGAGCCGTGTGGTCCCGAGCAGACGCCGGCGGGACACCGCCACCGCCTCGGCGTTGGTGCCGACGGAGACCGACACCGCGTCACCTCCGTCGCCGGCGTCGGCGGCGGAGAGCGCGAGGATGCGGTGGAGCAGCGCCTCGGCGGCCTTGGCGTCGGCCGGCGCGGCGACCGGCGACTCGAGCCGCCAGGCGCCGTCCTGCTCGCGCGCCAGCGCGCAGGTTACGTCGCCGTCGGCGACGGCGAAGGCGGCGACCGCGGAGGCCTCGAGCGGGAAGGGGCGGGAGTCGGAGAGCTTGGCCGGCACCTGGAGGACGGCGTCGCGGAGCGCGGCGTCGACGGTGACCACAGCACCGCCGTTCTGGACGAGGGCGTAGACGCTGGCGTCGTCCGCCGCCGCGCCGAAGGAGACGCGGCGGTCCTCGCCGTCGCCGCAGCGCAGCGAGACGGTGATCGCGGAGTCGGGGTCGAGTCCGTAGCCCGAGAGCAGCGAGGCGGAGACGCTCGCCGCCTCGTTGGAGGAGCCGACGGGCCAGACGAAGGACTTTGCCTCGGCTGCGGAGAGAAGCGTGAGGAACGCATCGACCTTGTCGGCGGCGGACTGCCCTTCCTGGGTCTTCCAGCCGCTGCCGCCGCGCTCGAACGAAAGCGGCTGCTCGCCCGGACGCTTCACGTCGAAGGAGGCGACCGACTCGGCGCCAAGCGGAAAGACGGCGCGGGCGCGGAACGCCTCGGCGGAGAGGTCGGCGGCGGCGAAGACGGCGGCGGGCACGACGCAGACGAAGCCGGAGCCCTCGGCGGCGGCGTAGACGCCGTTGGAGGACGGAGTGTCGACGCCAAAGGAGACTGACACGGGATTGGAGCCGTCGCCGGCACCGCCGAGCATCACCACCAGGCGCGGCGTCTCGAGCCCGAAGTCGGAGCGCTCGCGGCCGAGCTTCAGGAGCTCCGCCTCGGAAATCACGTCCTCCGGCTCGGCGAAGGACACGGCGTCCACGAGCCGAAGCACGGTCTGGGCGTCGGCGCGCGCGGCGTAGGGGGAGACGATGCGCCATTCGGCGTCGCGCTCGAGCACGGTGGCGGGTTCGCCGACGCGCGAGACGACGAGCCGGGCGGGGTCGGCCGGGACGGCGGCGAGGCGTCCGTCGGCCTGGACGCGCGCCTCGGGAGCGTAGACACCGACGACGAAGTATGCCACCCCCGCGGCAATCGACCCGACGAGAAGCCAGAGTATGGCGCGCGCGTTGCTCATCGTCTGACCCTCCTGCAGAAGACTACCGCCGAAAGGACGAGAAACACCAAAAACGGCGCCAGCGCCGAGGAGGCGAGAGTGAGCTTGTGGCGCGAGGCGCGGTCAAGTCCGGTGGAGAGGACCGCGGGGTCGGCGCTCGGCGCGCCGGTGAAGTCGGTGCCGGAGAGATAGGCTACCGCGTTGAGGAAGAAATCGCGGTTGGCGCTAGCGCGCGCTGCGAGGGCGGAGTTGGAGACGAACGCCGCGTCGCCGACGGCGACGATGCGCGCCGGGCGGATGGCGAGATCGCTGCCGGCGCCGGCGCCGCGCTCGGCCGCCGCCACGACGGCGGCGCCGCCGGCGCGGGCGAGGGGCAGGAACTCGATGCGGTCGGCCCCGGCGGCGCTCACGGCCGCGGCGGAAAGCTCGAAGGAAAGCGGACGGTCGAGGACGATGCGCGAACCGGCGAGGGCGGAGGAGACCGGATGGTCGGCGAAGTCGGAGACGATGACGTCGGTGCCGGAGAGGGTCTTCTGGTCCTTGAGCGGCTTCACCACCGGACGCATTCCCCAGGCCGGCAGCAGCGGCGCCACGCCGCCGGTGCCGGGGCACCCGAGCATCACCAGGAGCCGGCCGCCGTCGCGCAGGAACGCCTCGATGCGCCCAAGCTCGGCGCGCGAGAACTCGTCCTTCGCGCCGGCGACCACGAGGAGCGCGCAGTCGGCGGGAATCGGCGACTCGGCGGCGAGGTCGACGGCGACGTTGCGGTAGCCCTCGCGGGCGATATCGCGGGCGATGTCGCTAAGTCCCCAGGAGCCGTAGTCGTCGAAGCGGGCCTCGCCGTGCCCGACGGCCCAGCAGACGTCGCGGCGCTGGGGCGGGCTCACGAGGCTGCGAAGTGCGGGCGCGAGGTCGTTCCAGCCCGCGCCGTCGGCGAGGTCGAGGACTGCGGTGCGCCGCCCCTTCTCGAAGACGATGCTGCCCTCGCGGGCGCCGAGGCGCGCCAGGCGTCCGGCGGAGCCGATGTCCCAGCGCGGGTCGACGTAGCGCACCTCGAGACGCAGCCCGCCGAGCGAGTCGGCGGCTCGGCGCAGCGCGCGCAGGCGCCGCGCGACCTCGCGGAAGCGCGGGTCGCGGCGCGAGAGGAAGGCGGTGGCGGAGACGGAGCCGGAGGTCTCAGAGATCGTGCGGCGGAGGCGCGGCGAAAAATCCGCGCCGCCGCCGGAGGCGAACTCGAACGAGACGTTGAGCCGCGCCGCGAGCGCCGTGACCGCTACGGCGAAGAAGGCGGCGAGCGCCAGCGCGAGCGCGGTGGAGGCACGGAGCATGCGCGAGCCGCGGCCGACGAGCCGCAGCGACGAGACCGACTTCGAGGCGACGAACAGGGCGAGGACGGTGAAGACGACGTAGGCGACGGCGGTGCCGAGCGTCACCGAGCCGGACACCATGTCGGCGACGTGGGCGTCGAACGGGAAGTCGCCGAAC
This sequence comes from Lentisphaeraceae bacterium, assembly GCA_004551905.1. GTDB lineage: Bacteria > Verrucomicrobiota > Kiritimatiellia > RFP12 > UBA1067 > UBA1067. The sequence continues at coordinate 5,932 of SFPL01000026.1, read as the reverse complement.
ACGGTGCGCCCGGCGGCCGAGAACGACAGCAACGCCTGCCAGACGCCGCGGGGCAGCGCGGCAAAGAGGATAGCCGAGGTGCAGAAGGACGCGGCCGAGTTTGCGAACGCGGCGCTCACCGCCGAGGCGGCGGCGCACCAGAGCGCGCCCTGCGCGGCCAGCGCGCCGAACGCGGCGATCACCTCGCTCCAGTCGGCGCCGTCGAGCGCGGCGGGGGCGAAGGCGGCGAGCGCAAGCCCGCACGAGGCGAGGGAGAGCGCCACGACGAGCTGCATGGCGAACCACACGCCGACAAACTTGCCGACCACGAAGTCACGCTCGCGCACGGCGACGGAAAGCAGCAGGTCGGTGCGGCCGGTGCGGCGCTCGTCACTCCACACGTCCATCGCAAGGAAAGCCGCCATCACCGGCAGCAACGCCGAGGCCGAAAGCGCCCAGAGCGCGACGACCGACGCGCTCGTCCCCTCGGCCGCCTCGAGCCGCAGCGAGAAGAGCGCCGCGACGGCGGCCATGAACAGCCCCGCCGCCAGCGCGGTCGGGAACTGGCTGCGCAGCCGGCCGACGGTGCGCCGGAAGGTCACCGCGACCGGTCTCACGGCTCCACCTCCCCCAGCGCCGCGGCGACGCGCTCGCAGAGCACCGCGCGGTCGGTTCCGGAAGCCTGCACCGACGACAACACGATCCCGTTCCTGAGCACGAGGAAGCGCGTGGTCCACTTCGCGAAGTCGGCGATCTCGTGGCCGGTGACGATGACGGACGAGAACGCCGCCGCGTCGGAGAGGATGTCGCCCGCCGCCTCGCGCATGGTGCGGTCGAGCCCGGCGAGGAAGTCGTCCAGCAGCAGCACGCGCGGGCGCAGCAGCAGCGCGTCCGCGAGCGCAACCCGGCGGCGCATCCCGGCGGAGAGCCTGCGCATCGGCTCGCGCATGAGGTCGTCGATGCGGCAGAGCTCCGCCGCCTCGCCGACGCGGCGCCGCACGCGCTTCGACGGCTCGCCCTTGAGCCGCGCGCGGTAGTTGAGGTACTCCTTCACCGTCATGTCGTCGTAGAGCGCCGGGCTCTCCGGCAGGTAGCCGATCTGGCGCCGGTAGCGGAGCGGGCGCGCGAAGGCGTCCGCGCCGTCCACCAGCACCGCGCCGGAGTCCGGCGCCATCAGCGTGGCGAGGATCTTCAAAAGCGTCGTCTTGCCCGCGCCGTTCAGCCCCACCACGCTCACGATCTCGCCGGGAGAGACGACGAACGACACGTCCCTGAGGACGGTCTTGCGCGCATAGGAGAAGGCGAGGTTGCGGACGTCGAGCATCAGTCGATTTCCACTATCTGCCCGCCGGCGAGGCGGCTGCGCTCCGCCGCGAAGCAGATGAGGTGGCTCTGGAGCGCCTGCGCGGTCGTCTCGCGGATCTCGTCGGGGTCGCTGCGGCGGAGAATTCGGATCGTCTCGGAGACGAGGTTGAAGTCCCCGCCGCCGTGGCGCGAGCGGTTGGACAGGCGGTAGTTCAGCGGCACCCCGGTCTCGACCGGGTTGCCGTCGAAGCGGCAGATGTCGAGGTTCTCGCCGTCTCCCACGATCTCGCCGCGGGTAAGCGCGATGCGGGTGGTGCGGATGTTCTTCGCGGTGAAGCCGGTCATCACGTGGCTCACCGTGGCACCGCCCTCGAACTCCATCGTCACCGTCTGGTGGTCCGGGACGTCGTTGTCGCTCTGGTAGACGCACTTGCCGTACTCGGTCTCTTCGATCAGCTTCTGCATCGCGGCGCCGGAGTTATCGGCGAAGAGGTACTTGAGCTCGTCGTGGTCGACGTACATGTTACGCGCGCTCCACACGCAGCGGCGCTCGATCTCCGGCGGGCAGTCCACGCACCGCAGCGCCGCGCCGCGCGGCATCATCTCGCGGCGGAAGAGCTTGATCGAGCCGAAGGACGACACCTTGAGGCACTTCCGGCCGATCCACCAGACGAAGAGGTCGAAGTCGTGCGAGCACTTCGCGAGGATGATCGGCGAGCTCTTCTTCGAGTTCGCCCAGTTGCCGCGCACGTAGGAGTGGGCCACCTTCCAGAATCCGGCCGACTCCTGGTGCGCGATCGACACCACCTCGCCGAGCTCGCCGGAGTCGATGAGCGCCTTGATGTGGGCGAAGTAGCGCGTGTAGCGCAGGACGTGGCCAACCACCACCAGCCGCTTCTCGGCGAGCGCGCACTCGATCACCTCGCGACACTCCGCCTCGGTGGGCGAAATCGGCTTCTCGAGGATGATGTGGTAGCCGGACTTCAGCGCCACCAGCGCCGGCTCGTGGTGCAGCGCGTCGGGCATGGTGATCATCACCAGGTCCGCCTCGGGCTTCTCGTTCAGGCACTCGCGCCAGTCGCTCCAGTACTTCTTCGCCGGGATGGCCTCGGCCTGCACCGGGTCGGCCACGCCGACGATCTCGAGCTGGTCCGGGTGTTCCTTGGCGTATTCAGCGTAGGCGCGGCCGCGGTAGCCTGCGCCGAGCACGATGGCCTTGAGCTGCTTCATTTCCCTGTCAGCGCTCCTATAGCTATGCGGATGTCCTCGGCGCGGCGGTCGCCGCCCTCGCGCTCGACCACGTAGTTGCCGCGGTAGCCGAGCGCCTCGAGCCGGCGCACGAACTCCGCGCCGCCGACCTCGCCCTCGCCCCACGGGACTTCGGTCCCCCAGGTGCCGGGCTCCTTGGTCTCGCACGCGTCCTTCACGTGCACCGAGCGGATCCACGGATAAAGCGTCCTGAGCGCCTCCAGCGGCCGCCCCTTCGCATAGAGGATCATGTTCGCGGGGTCGAAGTTGATGCCCACGCCCGGCACCGCCGCCATGAACTTAGCGAGGTCCGCCGCGGTCTCCTGGCCCGACTCGAGGATCAGCACCACGTCGTTCTTCGCGCACTCGTCGCGCATCCACTTCACCCGCTCGACGAACTTGGCGAACGCCTTCGGGTCGGACTCGTCCAGGAAGCCGGCGTGCGTCGACATGTAGCGGCAGCCGAGCTCCTTGGTCATCGCCGCGCCGCGCGAGACGATCCGCTTGTTCGCCTCCCAGGTCGCGTCCGGCACGATGCCGCCGGTGGCGCGGATGGAGTCGAGCGTCGAGTAGTCCTCGCCCACCATGCCGACCATCGTCGCCATCACGTTCCACTCGCCCGACGCCACCTTGTCCTTGACGAACTGCCAAGCCGACGGCGGCTCCGCCGCGCCGTGGCGCTCGTCCGGCGCGATGAACGGCCCGAGCGCGAGGTGGATCCCCTTCACGCCAGACTTCTCCATCTGGGCCGCGACGCCGGAAAGCGGCTCGCGCCAGCTCCAGCTGCACACACCCACGCGCGCAGGGTTGATCGCCGCGGAAGGCGCAGTGGTGCGGCAGCCGGCGGCGACGAGCGCGACCGCGGCGAACGCCGCGGCCCGACGGAAAAGCGCAGATCTGGAAAGTGCCATCTTCAGCCCCACGTTATTCGCCATAGACGCTGCCGAGCGCGTCCGAGATCATGTCGACGACGTCCTCGAGGTCGTCCTCGCCGAGCGTCAGCGGCGGCAGGAACCTCACGACGTGCGCGCCGGCGGTGAGCGTCAGGAGCCCCTGCCCCTTGAACGCCTCGACGAGCTCCTTCGCCTCGCCCTCGCAGACGAGCCCCAGCATCAGCCCCTTGCCGCGCACCTCGAGGAGCGCGTCGTACTTGTCGACAAAGCCCTGCAGCGCCTCGCGCAGCAGCTCGCCCACCTTGACCGCGTTCTCCATGAGCCCCTCGGACTCGATCGTGTCCAGCACAGCGAGCGCGGCCGCCGCTGCGACCGGGTTGCCGCCGAAGGTCGAGGCGTGGGCGGAGAGCGTGAAGACGTCCGCCAGCTTCGCGTTGGAGACAAGCGCGCCCATCGGCAGACCGCCGGCGAGCGCCTTCGCGCAGGTGAAGAGGTCGGGCTTCACGTCGTAGCCCTGCCAGGCAAACCAGGTGCCGGTACGGCCGATGCCGGACTGCACCTCGTCGACGATCATCAGGAGGTTCTTCTCGTCGCAGAGCTCGCGGACGCCGCGCATGAACTCCTCCGTCGCCGGCGTCACCCCGCCTTCGCCCTGCACCGCCTCGAGCATCACCGCGACCGTCTTGTCGCCAATCGCCGCCTTGACGCTCTCGAGGTCGTTGTAGTCGGCGTAGGCGAAGCCCACCGGCAGCGGATCGTAGCCCTCCTGGCACCACGCCTGCGCCGTCGCCGCCACCGTGGCGAGCGTGCGCCCGTGGAAGCCCTGGCGGAAAGTGACGACCTCGTAGCGGCCGCCGTTCGCCGCGCCCCAGCGCCGCGCGAGCTTTATCGCCGCCTCGTTGGCCTCCGCGCCGGAGTTGCAGAAGAACACCTTGCCGCCGAGCCCCGAGAGCTCCACCAGCCGCTCCGCAAGCCTGATCGCCGGCACATTGGCGTAGAGGTTGGAGCAGTGGGTGAAGACCGACGCCTGCTTCTGGATCGCCTCAACCACCTTCTTGCAGCCGTAGCCCACCGACTGCACGCCGATGCCGCTGGTGAAGTCGTAGTACGCCATCCCGTCGGCGTCGCGCACCGTCAGCCCCTTGCCCGAGGCGATTACCGTCGATGGCGCATACGTCGGCATCATCACCGCGCGGTAGCGCTCCAGCAGTTCCTGTGTCTTGTCACTCATTGGGTTATCTCCGTTCCCACGCCCTGTCGCGTGAATATTTCCAGTAAAAGCGAATGGTCCATGCGCCCGTCCACCAGGTGCACCTTGCGCACGCCCTCGCGGATCGCCGCCTCGCAGCTCTCGATCTTCGGCAGCATCCCGCCCGAGATCGTGCCGTCCGCCTTGAGGATCTCGGTCTGGGCGAGGCTTAAGGTGGAGAAGAGCGTCGAGGGGTCGTCCGGGTCCTTCATTAGCCCCGGCACGTCCGACACCAGCACGAACTTCCGCACCTTCAGCGACCGCGCGAGCGCCGCCGCCGCGATGTCGGCGTTGACGTTGTAGAGGTGGCCGTCGTCGACTCCGGTCGCGACCGGAGTCACCACCGGGACGATCCCGGCGTCGAGCATCTCGCAGACAGCGCGGGTCGAGACCTCGACCACCTCGCCCACGTAGCCGCGGTCGGGGCGCTCGATCTTCCTCGCGCCGAAGATCCAGTTGCCGTGGAGGGGCTTGGCGTTCGCGCCCAACCGGCCGAGCCGGCCGACGATGTCGGGGTTGACCACGTTGTTGAGGGTACGCCGGACGATCTCCATCGTCTGCTCGTCGGTTACGCGCTGGCCCTCGACGAACGCCGGCTCGTGGCCGGAGTCCCTGATGGCGCTGGAGATCGCCTTGCCGCCGCCGTGCACCAGCACCACCTTGATGCCGACGGCGTTGAGGAAGGCGAGGTCGCCGGAAATGGACTCGAGCTTCTCGTCGAACTCCATCACCGACCCGCCGAGCTTCACGAGCACCACCGAGCCTTTGAAGTCCTGAATGTACGGCAATGCCTCCGTAAGCACCGCCGCCTTCGCCTGCGCTGTATCCAGTCTATCCATGAATTTCGCATATTATACCATATTTTTGCGCTTCAATGGGCGCATCCGCCGGATTTTCCGGGGCGATATCTGCCGCGAGCAAATGGCGGCTGAGGAAACGCCTCAATGCACACATCGAAAACATCTTTTCTTATCGTGCCAGTTCCGGGCAGACGTCGGCGGAGTCTGGATTGGTCCATTCAAACGGGAACGTTCGGCACTTCTCGGGTTTCACGGGATTGATGCGGCAGAGGTTATCCTCTGTCAGATAGGCGCAAGAGCCGTCTGGACAACTCTTGAGAGGTAATTGCAAAACCCTCCTCGGTTGAACATTCCGGCGACTCCGTTGCCTGATGCCCGCGCATCACGTCAACCAATTCAAGCCCCGCAAACGTTGCGCATTATACCAAAAATAGCGCGATTGCGTCAACCGTTTCGGG
>SFPL01000025.1 GCA_004551905.1 Lentisphaeraceae bacterium | reverse complement strand
CTGTCCCCGTCGGCATCCCGTCGGGTGGCTTGTCATGCCTTGAACAGGCTGTGCGGCAGGGTCTCGTCGCGCAAAACCGCTTACAAATGTCCACGGCGGCTCGGCGCAGCCGAGACGACGGGGGTATTTGTAATCCGTGATCATCCTGCCCTGACCTACGGCCAATTTGGTATAATACGCAATTCATGGAGAGGACAGCGAGAGACGCGGCCGCCGCCCAGGCGGACAGGCCCGACCACAACCGCCAGCGCAAGGCGGCTGTCATCAACGACTTCACCAGCTTCGGGCGATGCTCGCTCGCGGTCACGATCCCCATCCTCTCCGCGATGAAGGTGCAGTGCTGCCCCGTGCCCACCGCCTTCTTCACCAACCACACCGGCTTCGAGTCGTTTTCGTGGACTGACAACACCGCCAGCCTCGACGACTACATCCGCGAGTGGAAGCGCCTCGGCCTCAGGTTCGACGCCATCCAGTCCGGCTTCCTCGGCTCGCGCGAGCAGGTGGCCTTCGTCAAGCGCTTCATCGCCGCCTTCCGCGACGAGTCGACCGTGGTCTGCGTCGACCCGGTGATGGGCGACTACGGCCGCCTCTACGCCACCTACGACGACGCGCTCGCCGAGTCGATGCGCAGCTTCCTCGACATCGCCGACGTCCTCACGCCCAACCTGACCGAGGCGTGCATCCTCGCCGACGAGCCCTACCGCACCGACTTTTCCGACGCCGAGCTGGAGTCGATCTGCCGCCGCCTCGCCGAAGGCGGCGTCGGCCGCGTCGTCATCTCCGGCATTCCACGCGGCGAAACGCTCGTGAACTTCGTCTACGTCTCGGGCCGCGCACCAGTCCTCTGCGCGGAACGGAAGATCGGCGGCGACCGCAGCGGCACCGGGGACGTATTCGCCTCGGTGATCCTGGCGGACGCGGTGAACGGCGTCGACTTCGCCGAGTCCGTCCGCCGCGCCAGCGCCTTCACCGCGAACGCGGTGCGCCGCTCGGTGCAGCTGGGACTGCCGGAGAAGGACGGCCTCGCGATCGAGGAAGTCATTGGGGAGCTCGTGAAATGACCATCACCTACCAGGTCAAGTCGTCGGTCTACGTCAACCTCACCAACCGCTGTCCCTGCGCCTGCACCTTCTGCCTCCGGAACAACGCGAGCGGCGTCTACGGCTCCGGCTCGCTCTGGCTCGAGCGCGAGCCGACGCTCGACGAGGTGACCGCAAGCCTCGACACACAGGACTGGACGCGCTTCCGCGAAGTCGTCTTCTGCGGCTACGGAGAGCCCACCGAGAGGCTCGACGTGCTGCTCGCCGCAGCCGCGCACATGAAGGCGCGCGACCCCGCGCTGCGCGTGAGGGTGAACACTAACGGGCTTTCCGACCTCGTCAACGGCCGCCCCACCGCCGCGCTCTTCGCATGCAAGGTCGACTGCCTCTCCATCAGCCTCAACACCGACGACCCGGCCGAATACCTCGCCGTGTGCCGCCCGAAGTTCGGGGCCGACGCCTACCCTGCCATGCTCTCCTTCGCGCACGACGCGGCGCAATTCGTCCCGGAAGTGGTGATGACTGTCGTCGGCGAGCCTGTCACTGATGCGGCCAAGCAGGCGCGCTGCCGCGCCATCGCTGAAGGCCTCGGCGTCCGCCTCCGCGTCCGCCCCTGGGAAGGCTGACCTGTCCGTCCAACGAGGATGGGACCCGTAGTCTCCATCAGCGCACCGACCTGACGGCGGCGTCGACAACATGGGAGGCGGTGATCGGCAGAACGTGCTCCATGCCCGGCACCCAGGTGAGCGACGCCTGCGGGAAAATTCGCTTCAGAAACTCGGCGTTGCACCGGGCGACGATGCCGTCGCGCTCACTCGCCACGATCGCCACCTTGAGCGCGGCGGCGCGCGGGTCGGCGGAAAAGTCCTCCAGCCGCCGCCGGAGGTCGACTCGGCGCAGGAACTCGAGCCCGCGGTCGAGGTTCGCGTCCGCGTAGATCGGCGAGGTGGCGCGGGCAAAGACCATCCGGGTGCCGAGTCTCAGCGCCGCGAGGCGCCGCTCGCCCATCCCCTTCCACACCACCTCGCCGCGCGGAAACTCCGCCGTGGGCTCGAGCCGCTCCTCCATCATCCGCACCGCGGCGGAGACAAGGACAATCCCCGCGACTTTGTCCGGGAAGTCCAGGAGCGTCTCGAGCGCGGACGAGCCGCCCATCGAAAAACCCACGAGCACCACGCGGTCGAAGTCGGCGATGACGCGCGCCGGCAGCCCGTCCAGCTGCTCGACGTAGCTGAATGTCCAGTCGCGGGGGAAGCGCGTCAGCGCCCACGCCTCCGGACCGGCAGCCCAGCCGTTGAAGACGAGCGTTCTCGTCGGACCGCGCCCCATGTCCGTCGCGACGTCAGCGGCAGGCGACCGACTTCTCGCGGGCGCGGAAGTAGTCGATCGTCTTGGCGAGCCCTTCGGCGAGCGGCACCTTCGGCTCCCAGCCAAGCAGCTCCTTGGCGAGCGAGATGTCGGGGCGCCGCCGCCTGGGGTCGTCGGCTGGGAGCGGACGGCTCACCAGCTTCGACTTCGACTCCGGAATCAGCTTCAGCGTCTCCTCGGCAAGCTGGCGAACCGTGTACTCGCCCGGGTTGCCGGTGTTGATGACCGGCGCGCCGAGCTTCTTCGCGGCGAAGAAGGCGTCCACCTCCTCCCGAGGCAGCTCCATGTAGCGGCGCATTGCCTCGACGAGGTCGTCGCAGTACTGGAACGAGCGCGTCTGCGAGCCGTCGCCGTAGATGGTGATGTCCTCGTTGCGCAGCGCCTGGAGGATGAAGTTGGAGATCACCCTGCCGTCCTCCGGGTGCATGTTGGGCCCGTAGGTGTTGAAGATCCTCACCAGCCTCACGTCCACCCCGTGCGCACGGCGGTAGTCGGCCGCAAGCGTCTCGGCGCAGCGCTTGCCCTCGTCGTAGCAGCTGCGCACGCCGATGGTGTTCACGTTGCCCCAGTAGGACTCGACCTGCGGATGGACGAGCGGGTCGCCGTAGACCTCGCTCGTCGAGGTGTGCAGCACCTTCGCCTTGGTCTTGAGCGCGAGGTCGAGCATGTTCATCATGCCGAGGACGGAGCTCTTGAGCGTCTCGACCGGGTTATGCTGGTAGTGCACTGGGCTCGCCGGGCAGGCGAGGTTGTAGATCTCGTCGAACTGTCCCCAGTACGGCTGGGTGACGTCGTGCTGCACGAAGGTGAAACGCGTGTTGCCGAGGAGCGGATAGATGTTCTCCTTGGTGCCGGTGAAGAGGTTGTCGACCGCCGTCACCTCGTAGCCGTCGGCGAGCAGCCTCGCCGAGAGGTGGCTGCCGAGGAACCCGGCTCCGCCGGTTACCAGCGCCTTCTTCATGCGTGGATTCTTTCGTTCGCCGCGGCGACCTTGGTTTTAAGCGTCTCCTTGTGGGCGCGGAACCTCTCGCGCAGCGCGGGGTCGGCTGTGCCAAGGATCTGCACCGCGAGGAGCGCCGCGTTGACCGGTCCGGCCGAGCCCACGGCTACCGTCGCCACAGGGACGCCCGAAGGCATCTGCACCGTGGCGTAGAGCGCGTCGAGGCCGTTGAGCGCCCCGCCCGCCACCGGCACGCCGACGACCGGCAGCACTGTGCCCGCCGCAAGGACGCCCGCGAGATGCGCCGCGCCGCCGGCGCAGGCGATGATCACCTTGATCCCGCGCGCCTCCGCGCCCTTGGAGTAGGCGATCGCCTCCTCCGGCGTGCGGTGCGCCGAGATGACGCGCGTCTCGTAGGGGACGCCGAACGACTCCAGGGTGGCGCAGCCCTTCTGCACCAGCGGCCAGTCCGAATCGGACCCCATCACCACGCCTACCATAGGTTTGCTGTCGCTCATGACGCGCTCTCCTCCCTTTCTTTCTCCGATTTTTGGCGTTTTTACCTTTGTTGTACTGGCTGAAAAAACTACTTCGCGCGGAAGCGGTCCTCAACCGCCTTCTCCGCGCGCCATTCGCCGGCGAGCGCCGCGCCCCGTCCGCCGTCCTTGCCGATGTCGAGCGTGAAGTAGCTCTCGAACGCCTGCGCGCCGTTGAGCCCCTTGAGCGAGAACGAGACCTTCTTCTCATCAATCGGCACACGCCCAACCAGCTCCACGCCGCGTCCGCGGTAGAGGTTGCGCAGCAGCCGCGGATACGCCTCGGCGCGCGAGTCGGAGGCGAAGACGAGCCTGAGGTCGCTCAGCACCGGGTCGCGGAAGCGCTCCGAAAGCGCCTCCAGCCCCTCGCCGGCGCGGAAGCGCGAGCCCTCGAAGACGAAGCTCTCGCCGCGGTTGCCACGGGTGAGGATGTCGATGAGCTCGCGGTTGGCCGAATTCTTCACGCCGTACATGTAGACGCTCACCAGCCCGTCGTTGAGCGCGGTGAAGCGCGAGAGGATCGAGGCGGTGTCGCGCACGCCGGCGTTGGCGTCACCGTCGGTGACGACGAGCGCGACGAGCGGGCGCTTCGGGTCGCGTGGCAGGGTGAGCACCGAGGAGATGGTGCGGAAGACATCGGTGCGGCCGTATGGCGCGACGCGGTTGAGCCAGCGGTCGGCGGCGTCGAAAGTCGCGGTGTTGAAGTCCTGCCAGGACTTGAACGCGTAGGAGTAGCGGTCGCGGAAGGCGACGAGGTTGAAGCGGTCGCCGGTGTTGGCGGCCGAGCGCAGAATCCGCTTCGCCGCGCCGCGGATGGAGCCCATGCGGTCCTTGCCGATCGAGCCGGACGCGTCGATCAGCACCACGAAGTCCTTCGGCACCGTCTCCAGCGACTCGGACGAATCGAGCTTCACCTTGAAGTAGCGCCAGCCGCCGTCGACGCCGCTCTCCGCCGATGCCCTGACGACGGAGGCCATCTCCTTCGCGTCCTCGGCGTCGACGAGCGAGCGCACGGCCTCTTTCTCCTTCTCCACCACCGCCTCGTCCACCTTCGGCATCACCGCGTCTGAGGCGTCCTCGCCGGCTTCGGCGCCTTCGTCCTTCTCGCCGACGTCGATCTTCGCGACGGTGCCAGGCGCCAAGACGGCGGCGGACGAGAAGACCGGCGACTCGAAGACCGGCGCAGGCGGCAGCGCCACGCCCAGCGACGACGGCGCAGGCGCTTCTGCCGCGGGCGCGAGCTTCGGGCTCTCCATCGCCATCTTCGGCGGCGCGGCGGGAGCGGAGAAGTCGTCTTCCGCCGCGGCCTCGGGCAGCTCGCGGGATCCCTCGGGAATGGTGCGGACGAGCACCTCGGGCGGCAGCTCGGGCTTCGGCACGGCGATGCGCTCGCCCTCGGACGGCGTCGCGGCCTCCGCAGCCGGCAGCGAAGCCGTGGCCTCGGCGGCCTCGGGCGCGGACTTCTCCGCGGCGAGGTCCTCCACCGTCTCGAACCGCACCGGCTCCAGCGGTGCCTCGGCCTTGACGACCCGCATCGGGCCGCGCCTGGCCACCTGACGCTGGATCGTCGAATGGGTCATCACCTGCGGCCGCACCCAGAACATGAGCCCGGCGTGGAGCGCCGCGGAAATAATCAGCGCGGCGATTATGATGTCCAGCGAAAAACCGCCCTCCTTCACTGTTCCTCCTCCAGATTGGACTTGAGGATCTCCTCGGCCCGCTTCGAGAACTGCGAGTTTTCGAAAAGCGTGGTCACCACCGTCGCGTAGCCGCGGGCCTTCTCGACGTCCCGCCGCTGGAGCGCGGCCTCGGCGAGCGCGAGGTACGCCTCGGCGCGCGCGGACTGGTCCTTGGCGTTCAGCTCCACCGCGCGCTTCAGCGCCTCCTCGGCCTTGACCGGATCGCCGCCGCGCGATTCGAGCACCCCGAGCCGCAGCGCCACCCTGGCGAGCGACTCGGTGGAGCACTTCTCCTCCATCGCCTTCGAATAGGCGTAGGCCGCGGCACCGTACGCGCCTGCCGCCTCCTCCACCGAGCCGAGCAGCGCGTAGCCGGCCTGACGCCACTCGGCGGAGTCGCTCTTCACCAGCGCCTGTGCGCAGAGCTTCGCCTCCTCGCCGCCCAGGAGATTGCCCACCGACAAAGTCTTCGCCGCGCCCATACGCTCGAGCGCGCCCTGGCTGATCAGCTCCCTGTACGCCGCCTTGGCCTCATCGGTGCGACCGGCGTTGAAGTCCGCGTCGGCGATCATCAGCCGCGCCTCGCGCGACTCGTCGAGCGGCAGCCCCGCCTTGACCGCGTCCTTCAGCAGCGCCACCCCCTCGGCCGCGTGGCCGGCCCTCACGGACGCCACACCGCGCCAGTAGAGCGCCAGCGCGCGCCTCTCGCCGTCGATCCCGGACGCAAGCGCCTCGGCGAGCGAAAGCTCCGCCGCCGCCCACTGCTCGCGCCGGAGAAGCGACATCGCCCGCCGGTACATCGCCTCCGCCGCGTCACCCTTGCCGGGAAAGTCCTTCGCCACCGACGCGTACTCCGCCTCGGCCTTCTCCGCCTCGCCGACGAGCTCCAGCGCCCACGCACAGCGGAGCCGGTCGAACGCGACCGCGCCCTTGCCGAAGGCGACGGCGCGCTTCGCCGCGTCGAGCGCCTTCGCCTTGTCGCCGGACTTCGCCGCAGCGTCGAACTCCATCCTCGCGCGCTCCAGCTCGAGCGCGTCTCGGTGGCGCCCCTGCGGGAAATCCTCGAGGTACTTCCGCGCCAGCTTAAGCGCCTCGTCGCGGTTGCCCATGCGCTCGTTGGCGGTGGTCTTCACGAAGACGAGGGTATCGTCCTTGTCGTCGGTGCAGCAGGCGAGCGCGGCGGCGTAGTGTCCGCCCATCAGCTCGCTCAGCGCGGCGAGCCGCCGCACCTCGCCGAGGCGCGCGTCGCCGGGGTAGAGCTTCTGGTAGCGCTTCAGCAGCGCGGCGCTTTCGCCGTACTTCGCCTCGCGGTAGCTGTGCACCGCGGCGAGGTAGAGCGCGTCCTTCGCGAGCGCGGCGTCCTTGCCGTAGACGACCTCCATCAGCTCCGCGAGCCCGCGGCGCCGCGCTGCGGCGTCGGCGTTCTCCAGCGCGGCGGAGGCGTGGTAGAACGAGGCGTAGGCGGCGTAGCGCCCCTTCGGGTCGAGCTTGCGGCAGCGTTCGTAGAGCGCGGCGTCGTTGGACATCCTCGCGAGGTGGAAAAGCGCCTCGGCGCGGAGCGACGGATCGGCGTCGTCGCGGTCGAGCATCCTCAGCTCCTTGCGCCGCTCCTCACCCTCGCAGGCAAGCGCGCGCATGAGCCGCACGCGGTCGGCCAGCCGGTGGTCGGCGAACTTGGCGAGGAAGGCGTCGGCGTCGGCCACCGTGCCTTTGGCGTCCTTCAGTCCCTCGGAGGTCGCCGCCAGCCGATAGAGGACATTGGCCTCGTCCACCCCCCTTTCGCCCTTGAGCGCCGCGTACTCGCGGCGCGCGGCCGCGTAATCGCCGCGGTTGAAAAGGCGGTCGGCCATGGCGAGCCGATCCGACGGCGCCACCGTAAGCGCCGCTATCATCGTCGCAAAGACTATGGCGGGAAAAGTCATTTTTGCGTATTATACCATATTCGCCGGCCGCGCAATCCGCCGCGTCACTCTTCCATCACAACGCGCTTCACCGGACCGAGCAGGCCGGCGGGGACGAGCTTGTCCTTGTCCTCGGCTTGCCAGTGGTGCCAGGTCGTGAAGGTGTGGCGGCCGGTCGGGCTCTTCTCGCCACGGCGCACCCACTCCGGGATCTTGGCGACGCTACCGCCGTACCAGCCTCCCTGCCACACGCGATCCTCCGGCAGCAGCTCGTCGCCGATGAGCCGGTTGGGCCAGAGCGTCGTCACCCGGACGGCAATCTCGTTCTCTTCCTTCCAGGCGTCGGTCACGTCCACGCGGAACGGCGGCCGCCAGAGAACAGGAAACTCGCGACCGTTCACCGTCACCGCCGCCAGGTTCTTCACCTCGCCGAGGTCGAGGACCACGCGGCTGCCCGGATTCCGCGGCCGCGCATCGGCGAACTTCATCCGATAGGTGGCGTGGCCCGCGAAGTAGCGGACCTCTGGATTGGAGTGCTTAGAGAGCGAGGCGAGGGAGTTCATCTTCACCGGTGCCGGGACGTCGGGATACGACGCCTCGAAGGACACCGTCCAGGTCCCCTTCACCTCGTCCGCCGCCGTTTCGCGCACGGCGCGCTTCGCCACCGCGCCCGACGTCGGACGGGGACGGAACATCACGAACGCCGAACCTGACGGCCTCAGCTTGAGCGAGAGCACGGTCCTGTTGTTCGAGTCGGTCCAGACCGGCGCAAGCGAGATCTCGCCGGTCTCGGCGTCCCAGATTTCGGGCACACGGCCGGTGACCGGCAGTGACACCTGCACGGCGCGCGTCTCGGCGTTGTCGCAGGCGACGAAGAACCCATCGGTGCCGTCGGCGTAGCGGCGGTGGATCCAGATCTCGTCACCGTAGGTCTTCTCGTCGACGAACTCGCCGTCCTGCAGCAGCGCCTGGCAGCGCGTCTGGTAGTCGATCCACCCCTTCTGGTCGAACCACCAGGTGTTGGTGCGCTCGAAGTGCGTGCCCCACGCCCCCATCGTCATGCCGGGCGCGAGGTTGCCCTTGGTCCACGGCTGGTGCGCGTAGCGGTGATAGACAATCCGGTTGACGCCGAGCGCGTACATATGGTCGCCAGTCGACTTGAGCGTGTAGGGGTCGATCTGCCAGCGGTCGTTGGTGGGCCACGCCGTGAACGCCTCGGCGGCGATGATGCGGTTGCCGCGGTCGGGACGCTTCCGTGCGCGGGCGACGACGCTGCGCACACAGCGTTCGTCCATATCCCGGGCCCGGCAGCCTGGGTTGATCCAGAACTCGCACATGGTGATGTCCTCGGCGCGTCCGTAGAGCTCTGGGGTGGACGGCAGCCCGCCGTAGGACTCGACGCTGAGCCTGAGCCCGCGCTCGTGGCAGAGGCGCGCGAGCTCGTCGGAGAAGTTCTCCGCCAGCAGGTGCGAGATGACGTCCCGGAAGTCCGCGAGGAACCGCTCGCTTTCGTCGACGCCGTCCACGACCACGCCCGCGAGCGTCGGCAGCCAGGGCGCGATGTCGTAGCCGCGCCGCCGCGCGAACTCGCGCTCGAAGCCCTGCGTCCAGTTCTGCATGCCGGCCTCCCAGCTGTCCACCAGCACGCTGTTGAGGCCGAACTCGACCTTGCCGGCGAGGGACGGGCCGACGCGGTCGCAGACCCTGGCGACGTAATTGCCGAAGACGGCGCGGACGCCAGCCTTGTCAAGCTTGTCGCACTCGAGCCCCGCTCCACTGTCCGACGTGGGATTGCACTTCATGCCGTTCGCGGCGTAGCCGACGCGCATCACCCGCCAGGCGCCGACAGGGACGTCCCAGTCGAGGACGCCGGTCGCGCGGTCAAACTTGGCGGTGAGGTCGAGGACGTCCTTGCTCCTGACGACCTGGTCGGGCGCTGCGGAGTATGGACGCGTAGCCGCGCCGGTGGAGATGAACCAGCCCTTGTTGGCGATGTTGGAGATCCGGGCGCTGCGGGAAAGCGGCATGGCCTCGAACTTGAAGTTGCCGGTCGAGCAGTCTACCGCCTTCACGACGAGCCGCCAGCGGCGGGACGATGCCTCTGGGAAGCCGAAGGACCGGACGTTCTCGTCGTCCTGGTTACAGTAGCGCGCATACAACGTCTCGCGCGAGACCTCGCGCCACTTGCCGTCGGCGTCAGCGGCGGAAAGCGTCGCCTCGATGGTCGAGTTCCAGGCTTGCGCCGCGTCGCGGATGCGGCACTCCCAGCGCGAGGCGCGGAAGTCGGCGGGGTATTCGAACTCGTAGACTATCTCCTTGTTGTCGCGCTTGACTTCCGCGATCTTGCCGGCCGAGCCATCCTGCGAACGCTCGGCCGCCGGCACCGGCCAGGCGAGCACCGCGACGTCCTCGTAGAAGCCGTACTTGTTCGGCGGAGCGCTCAGCGCCGCTGCGAAGCGCCGCGGACCCGCGACGTCCACGAGCGAGTAGGAGACGACCTTCATCGAGTTGGAGGGCGCGATCCACGGTCCGCCGGAGGTAGAGTAGCCGCTGCAGTTGTGGAGGCAGATCTCGATGCGGCGCTTCGCGGCCTCGGCGACTGCGAAGGCGACGGTGTCGGTCCACTCCTGAGTGTTGAACTTGACCGGGCCCGGAGGGATTTCGACGCCGACGTCGAAGATCGTCGCGCCGCCGATGCCCACGGCGGCCATGGCGTCGAGGTCGGCGACGATTCCCTCGCGGGTCACGTTGCCGTTTATCCAGTGCCACCAGACCTGCGGGCGCGCCGCGGGCGGGGGCGAGCGAAAGGCGGAGAGGAGCTGGTCTTCGCCGGCCGCTCCGGCGGCAGCAGCGGCAAACGCGGCCAGGATCATGAACGTGCTTCGCTTCATGGCGGACTACCTCCTTTGTTATCTGTGTCTACGAGGGACTGATTCGTTGACGATGACGAACTTCGGCTGCGCGGCGGGCATGCCTGCGAAGGAGCCCTGGCGCTGCCCGATCTCCAGCTTGCCTCCGCGGTTGACGATGCGCGTGAGCGCGTAGGCACCGTCGCGATAGGCGAGCGAGTCTCCGTCGTCCTCGTAGAGCGTCGCCTCACCGTCGCCGGGCCAGACGTGGAGCTCGACCGTCTCGTTCCAGCCGCGGTCAAGGTGCTGCTTCAGCGGCCACATCGGAACCACCGCGCCGGCGCGCACCAGCAGTCCGCCGCCGCGGCGGAGCGACGGGACGACCTTCCGCCGCGCCGGCCCGACCACCTTGACACCGTCGAAGAAGTCGTACCACTCTCCCGGAGGAACGATCTCCTCGTCGGCGAACGCCGTCACCACGAGGTCGTCACCAAGGTAGTACGTGGTGACAACGTCGGCGTAGTCCTCGCGGTCGGGATGCACGAACGCGAGCGGACGCATCATCGGCCAGCCGGTGCGGTGCGCCTCGGCCGCGGCCGTGTAGAGATACGGGAAGAGCCGGTAGCGCAGGCCGTCCATCGCCCGGAAGCTTTCGAAGCCCTCGTTCTCCTGGTACCACGGCTGCTGGTGGTAGTCCCAGTTGTTCTGCTGGCTCCAGGGCGAGAGGAAGCCGTAGTGGATGGCGGCCGGATCTGGCTTGCTGTCCGCGTCGAAGATGGACATGTCGCAGCTCTGGTTCGAGTGTCCGCTCGCCGCGAGGTTGAGACAGGAAACGAGCGTGCCCACCCCGCCGCCGGTGTCGCCGGCCCAGGTGGCGACATAGCGCTGGATGCCGGTAAATCCGCAGGAGGTGTACACCATCGCGCGGCTCTTCGTGTAGGTCTCGTAGCCTTCGCTCATCTGCTTGGCGTAGATGACGGGATAGGCGTTGTGGTTTTCCGCGTCGGAGCGGCCGTTTGCCCACTTGCGCGAGGACGGGTCCACCTGACTGGACGCATCGAGCTTGAAGCACTTCGCCCCCGTGTCGCAGAAGTACTTGAGATGCTCGAACCATGGGCGCGTCCCCTCCGGACCGAGCGCCCGCGCGCGCCCGCACTCGATGTTGTAGCGCGGGTCCCTGATGGCATTGGGCTTGACAACATGCTCGTCGACGAAAGTCTCGTCGATCTCCTGCGGCTTCGCGTCACGCTCCATGGCGCCCTTCCACTTGCCCTCCAGGAGCTCCTCCTCGTAGCGGGTGAGGTCGTAGTTGCAGCAGAGCCAGAGCGAAAGCTTGAAGCCCATCCGCTCAAGGCCGCGGGAGAAGAAGTACCGCGCGTCTGATTTCATCCAATACGGCATGTAGAACCTGCCGGGGTCCCAGCGCTTGCGGGTCGAAAAATCGTAGAAGGTCTCCATCCACCCCGGCTCGAGGCCGATTACGTCGCAGGGCAACTCGCGGTCGCGGAAATCGCGCGCCTCGCGAAGGAGGTTGAACGCGTCAATCCACTGGTTGCAGACATAGGAGAAGCCGAAGGCGAAGGCGGGCAGCAGCGCTGGACGGCCGGTGAGACGGGTGTAGGCGTCAAGCAGCTCGCGGTAGTCCCGTCCGGTGAAGACATAGAAGTCGATGTCGCCGCCGTCGACGGTACAGACGATAGCGTCGGGGTCGGCCTTGCCCACGTCGACCACGCTCGGCCAAGTGGTGTTCAGCAGGAACCCGCGGCCCTTCGAAGTGATGACCATTGGAATCGGAATGTAGCTGGCGATGTTCTTCACATACATCTCATATCGTCCCGGCCGGCGCTGGATGCCCTTGCGGCTTGCGTCGCCAAGGCCGTAGACGCGCTCGACTTTCTCGAGCGGGAAGCGTATCGTCCATCCCTTCCCCTCGCGCTTCGCCTCGACCACTCCGAAAGCGCAATCAACCTTGCCGCCGACGGGCGCGGCGACGGCGGGTGCCTTCATGTCCTCAATCATGCCGTAGCGGTTGAGGAGGCTCCCCTGCGACCTGACATCCTTCACATGCACGGTCGTTGGCGACAGCGTCTCCACCGAAAGCGCGGGCGCTGCCTCCTCCGCCGCGGCTGTTGCCGCGATAAGAGCCACCATTGCCAGTTTAAGATTCTTCATTTTGTTTCCCTCTGTGAGAATAGCCGCCCTTGGAAACGACCGGTGAAATCAATAAGACAGGCGCGAGCTTTCGGCCCGCGCCCGTCTGCGGCAACTTCGAAATCAAGTCGCCATCGTGCCGTTAGGCGAGGACCGCGTCCTTCGCCGCCTTGGCAACGCGGAACTTCACGACCTTCTTCGCGGCGATCTTGATCTGCTCGCCGGTCGCGGGATTGCGGCCCATGCGCGACTTGCGGTTGATCTTGATCAGCTTGCCGAGACCCGGAAGGACGATGCCCTTTGCGCCCTTCGCGCCCTCGTAGGCGATCGCGAGGAACTTCTCGTAGGCGGCCACGGCCTGCTTCTTGCTGATGCCGGCGGCGTCAGCGATGGCGGCCATGATCTCGGACTTGGTGGCAGGAACTTTCTTAGCCATGTTTGGATCCTTTTTGTTTCACTAGTGAACCACGCGAAAAACCCTTTCCGCCGTGGATGTGAGTAATATACCAAGTTTCCGTGAGTTTGACAAGGGGGGATTGTGTTTTTTTTGAAAACTCCTCCACAACCCATTGTGGTGGCCAGAGCCGAAATACGGAACCGGCGGCACATCATATTGAATCACCCGCGACCAGATTCCACCATCAGTGGAGGGCAGAGGTGCTTTCACTTCGCTGGATCCATTGCACCAGGCACCAGGCACTGCGGCGAAGCCGCAAAAGCGGCGCGGCACGCCAGTGCCGCACACGCGACTGCCGCAATCTAGGCAGTCCTCATCATGTCAAGAATCTTCATCCTGGGGCCCATGGTCTTCTCCTTGCTGGCTATCCTGTTGCCGAGCACGACGCCGGCAAAGTCGTGATTCGGATCCACTGCGATGACGGAACCTGTCCATCCAGGATGGCAGATCGCATGGGACGAAAACCCTGTCTTCGCCCAGACGAAATATGCGGATTTCTCTGCGGTCAATTCCCACCCGAAACTACGGCGATAGCCTCCCTTCTCGAAAGACGGCGCAAACTGGAGGTCGTAGTACGCCTTCGGGAACCGTTCGCGGCGCAGCATGTCCGTCACGAACTTCAGCATATCGGGAGCCGTTGAGAAATTTGCTCCATTGCCCATCGGGCGCGGCGCGAGATGCGCGCAGATGTCGTTGTGTTCGCCTATCTTGCGCTTCGGTCCGCCGTAGGTGGACTGCGGGTATTCCGCGACATCCTGGTACCCGACGACCGTGTTCCACGTCGTGCGCGACATGCCGAGGGGGCCCCACAGCATCTGTCGCGCCGCCGCGTCGAGGTCGAGGCCGGTAAGTTTTTCTACGATCAGCCCCAGATACACGAAGTTCGAGCAGGCGTAGCAGAAGCGCTCGCCGCGAGGCCACACCGGACGCTTGCGGTAGAGTTCCTCGAACATCGCGGCGGGGTCCGCCACCATGTAGGGCTTGGAGTTGTCGAAGCCGCCGGAATGCGTCGCAAGGTCTCGCACCGTGATGCGGCAGTTCTCCTTCGCAAGGACATGCTCCGGAATGTATTCGGTAAACGGCGCATCCACGTCGAGCCTGCCGTCCGCGTACAGGAGCGCACAAAGCGCGGCTGTCTGCGTCTTCCCGACGGAGGCGAGGTCGAAAAGGGACTCGTCCGTGACCGGCAGCTTCGGCCCGCCGATCCGCAGTGAGCCCTCAAGATACATGTCGCCGCGGCTGGAGGCGCAGGCAAGCCCAGCGTAAAGGCCGTCTTCGACGCACTTCCGAACGGCCGCGCGCACAGCCGTGTTCTCACATGCCGAGCGCCTGCTTCCGACGCAGCCGAGCCCGAACGCGGCAGCCCCCGAGGCGAGGCCAAGGCAAAACCACCTTCTTGTGACTGCATTTGACGGCGCCTGGACGGCCTTGACCATGTTGTCGGACTGGCCGGAAAAGGCGCCGTCTTTCATTTCACGAACTCCATCATGTCGTTGTACAAAAGGTCTAGTTCCTTCTTCTGGAGGTCGTTGAGCGTCACCTTGTCGAGCTTCCACCTGCGCCCCGCGCCGAAACTCCCGCCCTCGGTGACATTCGCCTCCTCGTACTGGCGCGAGACCATGTTCCTGAACACCCCCTCCTTGTTGAGAAGGTAGAGCGAGTAGCCCCTGAGGCCGCCTGGCATGTTGCGCTGGTCGATGAGGAGCCTGTACATAGCGTAGGCCTCGGTGAGTGCGAGGCCGCGTTCGCCCCTCTCGTATCGCCGCCATATCTCGCCGAGGATCGGAGCGTAGGCGCAGCGTTCGGTGACGAGACCCTCGCTGCCGCAGTGGCGAAGCTGCAGGAGCCACTGCCATCCGCCCCATCCGGCGAACACCGTCTTCATCACGGGTTTCGCGGCGTTCTCCTTCAACATGCGCTCGTTGGCCTCCCATCCCGCCGCCTCTTCCTTCACGTATCCGAAGGCGTGCGGATGGCGCTCGGCCAGTCGCACGATCAGCTCGACGGAGGGAGTCGGCGTCTCCTTCGTCCCATACGTCTGGAAGATGACCGGACGCTTCGCAACGCGCCCAAGCGCGTCCCACGCCGACTCGATGTCGGCCTGCGAGCGGGCGTCGTCCGGCGGACGCGATATCATCGCTATCTTCGCGGCCGGATGCCTTTCGGCGACGCGCTCTATCTCAGCGGCTAACTCGAGCATCTCCGTCGCGTTCGTTCCGTTGGCGCCGAGGGCGAGGACGATCTTGCGCCCCTCAACCGCCTTAGCGCACGCCTCGAACCCCCTGAACTTCTCCTCGGCAGTCAGGAGGTCGACGGCGTCGTTGGACTGGCACCAGATGACGCCAGGGCATCCACAGTCGTCAGTCCATTGCGCCTCGCGGGCGAGGGCGGCGTAGTCCACCGCCCCGTCCTCGTGGTAGGGCGTGGACATGATCGGAAACGGCCCGCGCATCTCGGAAGGCGACGGGACCGCCGCAAGCAAAGCACAGACCGCGAGAGCGGCGCTCATTTCCTGTAGTTCCTTCCCGAGCCGTCCTGCAGGGCGTCGGCGGTGCTGCTGCGCGACAGAACGAGACGCCCGGCGTCAATGACGTGGGTGGTGCCGGTGATGGAGCGGCCCTTCGGCGACGCCATGAAGAGGATGTAGTCCACGACTTCCTGCGGCTCCGAGGCAAAGCCGAGCGCCGTCTTCATCTTCGCCATCGCCGGACGCGTCAGCACCGGGCCGGGCGCGACGCAGAACGCGCGGATGCCATACGGTGCGCCAGCCTTGGCAAGAGTCAGGGCGAGACGGTCGAGACCTGCCTTGGTGATGCCGTAGGTGCTGTTTCCGTCGCACTCGAAGCCCGTCACGGAGCCGAGCGTGACGATGACGCCGCTCTTGGCCTTGACCATGTACGGCATGCACGCGCGGGAGAAGTAGACCGCCCCCTTCAGGTTTGTGTCGAGGCCCCAGTCGATGACCTCCTGCGGCTGCTCGTAGATGGGCTTGTAGCTCGAGCAGCACCGCGCCTCGTTGCCACCGGCGTAGTTGATGAGCAGATCGATCTTCCCCGTCTTTTCGACCGCCAGCGCCGCCGAACGCTCGGCGTCCTCAAATTTCCTTACGTCCGCTTCGACCGCATACGCCCTGCCCTTGCCCTGTGCATTGATCTCGTCTGCGGCCTTCCTGACGCCGTCGCCGTTGATGTCGCACATGAACACGGTCGCGCCCGCAGCCGCGAGCGTCCTGGAGGTGCAGAGCCCCATTCCGCTCGCTGCGCCGGTTATGACCGCCGTCTTGCCGGCGAAAGTCCGCGCGACCGCCATCCCGATTTCGTCGGTGGCCCCGAAAAGCGCGCCCGCGCACAGCGCCACCGAAAGACTTGTTGCCAGTTTGTTCATGTCTGCTCCTTTGTTTTGTCACTGTAACTTGGTTTGATGCCGAATCGGCATTGCCAATGTGCATAGTATAGCATATTCTCGACTCTCTTTGTTCCAGAACCCGCCCGAAAATCCGCTCGGCCTGCTCGCCGTAGCCTGGGCGACGGCGGGTGATTCGCGACTAAGGGGACGGGGGCATGTACTTGAGTGCCGTGCCGCCGGTGGCGGCGGTCTTGTAGGACTGCGTGCGCGGGTCGAAATAGACCACCTTGACCAGCGGCGTCTTCGGCGCGCCGTCCGCCACGAAGAACCGGCGGTATTCGATTGTGCTGCCGTTCTCGTTGCGCGACATCTCGAACGCCGAGCCTGGCGGCATGTACGACCGCGGCACATAGCCGTTCGTCGGGTACATCCGGTAGGTGATGCAGACGACGTCGTTCGTCTCCACCGTCAGGATGTCGCAGAGCTCGTGGATGCGCAGGCCCTCCGAGACGACGCCAGCGTAGCCGTCGGGCCGCCCGGCCGACGGCGGCGGCGCGATCTCCAGCGCAATCGCCGGCGCGTCGGCGTGGAACGAGCGCGAGAACGACATCGAGAAGCGCCCGCCGCGCGCAACGCGCCCTGCAGCCATGCCGTCCACGCCGAAAGAGACGCGTCCGCGGAAGGGAACGTCGTACCTCACCGGTATCGCCAGGCGCTTGACGACGTTGGAGGGATTGGTGCTCTTGGCGTCCGTGAGCACGCGCACCTTGCCGGTCACCTTGATCCCGAACGTCTCCGACGGCGAGACGCGCACGTTCGAGAGCGTCACCGTGGCGGGCGCGTCCAGCGAGACGACGAACTCGAACGACTCGCCGACCGTCGGACGGGCCTTGCTGGCCGAGACCGAGGCATTGACCCGCACCGGCTCCACTTCCTCCTTCTCGAAGAAACCCAGCGAGCCGAAGCCCGCGCCCATCCGTCGCATCTGCTCCTCCATCTCGCGGACCTGCCGCTCCATGTGGTCGAAGACGTCCTCGGCGCGGGACTGCTCCGGGACGAGCAGCGCGGCAAGGAGCGTGAGGCAGGCAAGCGCGCGAACGATGCGCCCGAAAAGCCAGAAGGCGAACGCGAGCGCGGCTAGCACACCGGCGACGACGGCGAGGCGTCCTGTCCAGGCATGCCTGAGGAGCGGACGCAGCACCTGGCGCCAGACCGGCAGCTCCACGGCCGGGTTCTCGTACTTGACCGCGAGCGCAGCGACGATATTCCGCTCCACCTCCTGCGTCTGGCCAATGCGCCACTCAAGCGAGCGCAGCACGGAAAGCGCACGCGACCATTCGCCGACGAGGATGGCGCAGCGCGCCTCGTTGAGACGCGCCTCGGGGAAGTCGAACTCCTTGAAGGCGTCCGCAGTCGGTTTTGCGCACGCCCTGCGCCAGGCGAAGAGGGCGTCCTCGCCAACTGCCGCGGCATCAGTTCCCCACGGCTTCGAGCCGAGCTCGGTCACCAGCTCCGCCGGCCGCGGCATTTCATTGAGGTCCTCGCCCATTCCCGCCACCACCACCTCGGCGCCGCGCTTCGCGTGGACGGGGATCTCGTTCGAGCGCACCAGCCGCTCGGAGCCGTCCGTTCCGCGATAGGAGAACTCGAGTCCAGGGAACCAGAGCACGCCCTCGCGCATCGGCCGCACCCGGTAGGTGAGCCGCCGCGCGTCGCGGTAGGTGTCGGTCTTGGCGCTGGCGTCGTCCACCTTCCAGTCGCGCGAGGAGACCGATCTCGCGAGCGCCGGCGGATGGAGGCTGCGGAAATCTGCGTCGCCGATGAAGTCGACGGTGAGGACGAGCGGGTCGCCCACCTTCACGTTGTTGGCGTCGAAGAACGCGCGCGTCCGCAATTCGCCGCCCGCGACCACGGTAAGCTCGATCACCGCCAGAAGAATGCATCCTGCGAAAGTCATCCCGCCATCGCCCCCTTAGTGCGGCTTGACCGTGAACTGCAGAGGCACGCCGCTCTTGCGGTACTTCTCGATGAACTCCGGCGCCAGCGCAGGTATCGCCCCGACGCGCTCGGCGGCGGCCTTGAGCGACTGGTCCGCACGGATGTCGCCAGAGCTCTTCTCAATCTTTTTCTTCACAATCCTACCACCAGGACCGAACCACACCCGGATCGTCATCGGCTTCAGGGTGTCGGTCCACGGCGGAACATCCCACTTCCGCTCAAATTCCTGCTTGATCAGCGAATAGGCCAGCTGCTCGGCATTGGAGGCGAGATTGGTCGACCTGCCCGGCTTGTATCCCTGGTTTAATAGCTTGGCGATTTCGGCATCGGTGAGCGTCTTCCTGTCGGTGCGGCCATTCGGCTGCGGCTTGCTCGACGCCTTGACGATGGTCGTCTTGTTGACCACCTTTGCTCTTTTGCGCATGTCGTTCATCCGTTCCCTGCGCAGCTCCTCCTTCGTCTTCTTGGGTTCCTCTTTCTTCTCGGTTTTCTTGGGCTCGTCCTTCTTCTTCTCGATCTTCGCCACCACGTTGGTGGCGATTTTCTCGAGTTCCTTCGGCGGATCGGGTTTCTTCGGCTCCGGTTTGGGTTTCGTCATCTTGGGTTTCGGAGGAGGAGGAGGAGGAGGCTCCGGCTTCTTTAGCGGCGGCGGCTCGTCCTCCTTGCCGTCGAGATTCTCGACCACCACCACGGTAAGGTCGATGGGGATGATTTCCTCCTCCTTGTCGAAGAGCCCGTGGAAGACGGCGAAGACCCAGAAACCGGCGAAGAGCGCCACGTGCAGCGCGACGGCGATGCACAGGTTGGCGGCGCTGAGCACCTTGGGCTCGCGCTCGTCGGGGTTCTCTGGTCTCCAGATCTCCATCGCCTCAGTCGCCTCAGTTCTCCCTGCTGACGAGGCCGAGGTGGCGCACGTTCGCGTCCTTCGCCGCCTTGACCACCTCGTAGACGTCGCCGTAGCCGACGCGCACGTCGCCGCGGACCAGCACGCTCAGCTCCGGGTCGTCGGCCACCGCCTTCGAGAGCATACCCTTGAGGTTTTCCATCGTGACCGGTGCATCGCCGACGAAGAGCTTGCCGATCGAGTCGACGGTGATGGAGAACACCTTCTTTTTGTCGTTCTGCGCCTTCTGGGTCTTGCCGACCGGCAGCAGCACGTGGATCGACTGCTCCAGCGTCGGCAGCGTTACGATGAACACCACCAGGAGGATGAAGGTGAGGTCGATGAGAGAGTTCATGTTGATCTCCGCCTTCGCCCCTTCGCGCCGCGCGCGCGCCCTGCGCCTCATCGACATCTTCTCAGGCCCCCTTCCCCTGGTACTCGCAGGCGATGCGGCCGACGAGCTCGTCGGCGAAGCCCTCCATGTCGGCGCTGATAGACCTGATCGAGGCGTTCAGCCGGGTGAAGAGCGCGGTGCCGGGGATGGCGACGATCAGGCCCACCACCGTCGTCACCAGCGCGGAGGAGATCGACGGCGCGATCGTCGCGAGGTTGGCGCTGCCGGCGGCGCCCATCTCCGCGAACGCGTCGAGGACGCCCCACACCGTGCCGAGCAGTCCCAGCATCGGCGCAAGCGCCACGATCGTCGCGATGATCCCCATGCCCTTGCCGACGAGGATCTCCTCCTCGTCGAGCATGTGCTCGCAGGTGCCGCGCACGAGCTCGATCTCGCGCGCCGTGAGCGCCGCCGCGCCATCGTCCTGCTGGCCGACGAGATGCGAGCGGACCTCGGGCGTGAGCAGCGCGAGGAGCCGCTCGCACGTCACCTTGTAGATGCCCTCGACGCCGCGGCGGACGTTCGGGCGCCGGCGCATGTAGTATTCAAGCACGGTGTTGCCGGTCGCGAAGTCGCGCAGAAACCGCCGCGCCGCGCCGGCGTACGACGCCAGCGACTTCCACTTGCCGATCGCGACCGCCACCATGACGACCGAGCCCAGCAGCTGGACGAGCACGATGCTCTGGCCCATGAAGTTCGACTTCATGTACCCGTCTACGAGCGAACTTGCCAAAATTGCCATTTTCCGTTGTTCCTTCCGTTGCTTGCGTTGTTTGTTCTTGTGAAACCCGTTATTCCCGCGGCGGACGCCTCGCCACCCCTTCGCGCGGCTCCGCCTCCGGCGGCACCGTGAGCGGCGCAAGCGGCGCGTCGTCGCCTGCGAGCGCCTCCCATGCGGCGGCGTGGATCGGCAGCCCCTGCTCGCGGAACATCTCCTCGAACTCCGTCCACACCTCCTTCGGCCGCGGCATCGGCTCGACGCGGCGGAAGCGCGCGTCCGCGGCGAACCCTTCGCACACCTCGCCGAAGTACTCCCCGTGGTCGGTCGCGAACTCGATCTTCCCGCCGGTCTCGAGGCGCTTCCACAGCGCGTTGCGGAAGAGCGGGCCGAAGAGCCGGTGCGAATGGTGCTTCTTCTTCGGCCATGGGTCGGGGAAGAACACGTATACGCGGCGGATGTGGTGGGCGGGCAGCAGGTAGTGGAAGGTGTAGAGCGCCTCGAGCCGCAGCACCGCCGCGTTGTCCACGTGCCCGCGCCGACACTTGCCGTCGAAGAGCCGCACGCGCTCGAGCATCCGCTCGATGCCGAGGAAGTCGCAGTCCGGGTTCGCCGCCGCGCGCGCGACGAGGAACCGTCCCTTGCCGCAGCCCACCTCCACCTCCAGCGGACGCGAAAGGTCGAACTCAATCGGGCGCGTGATGTCCTTCACGTGCAGCACATGGCTCTCGTCGGCCCGCTCGCGCATCATCCCCATGGCCTCAGCCCTCTGAACGGCCGGGACGGAGCGTGCACTGGATCGACGCGGCGAGGACGTGGCGCTCGCCGGGCGCGAGGGTGCGGCCGCCGGGCCAGTCGCTCACCGGCTCGACGCAGGCGAAACGCCGCCAGTCCTCCGGCTCGAGGTCCGCGAGCTTCCCGCCCGGGCCCGGGTTCCAGACCACCGCGGCGTCGTTGCCGGACGAGACCAGCGCGGTCGCGCGGCCGGCGGACTCGTCGACGAGCGCATACTCGTGCTTGGGGGCGGTCGGCATGGCGAAGATGTGGTCGGTGTCGTGGTCGAGCGCGAGGTCGCCGCACTGCGCCATGTCCGGCACGCCGGCGACGCCGTCGAAGTAGACGAGGCCGTCGAGCCCGCGCACGCGCGAGCGGTCGCGCTCGCCGACGCGGAGATAGGGGTGGAAGCCGCAGCTGAAGGCGAACGGCTCCGACCCGGTGTTGGTGGTGGCGAGCGCGAGATTGAGCTTCATCGTCACCGAGACCGTGTACTCGAGGTCGAAGTCGTGGGGCCAGACCTTGCGGGTCTCGGCGTCGGACCTGAGTCCCAGCACGATCTCGGTCTTCTCCTCGGAGTACTCGGTGCCGCGGACCTCAAAGACGAGCCTGCGCGCGAAGCCGTGCTGCGGGAGCTCCTTGGAGAAACGGTTGCCGAACTGCGGCCAGCAGACCGGAACGCCCGCATGGATCGAGTCGCCGCGGTTGTAGTCGCGCTTCGCCGGGCGGAAGATCACCGGCCCGACGCCTGTCGGGCGGTAGTCGAGCACGTTCGCGCCGAGAAGCGAGATCTCGGCCGAGCCGTACTTGTTGGCGATGAGCGCGTTGGGGTAGCCGGCGAGGCCGGCTCGGAAGACGATGCGCCCGGGGGCGCCGTAGTGTGAGTTGAGGTATTCGGCGTTCATGTCTGGTCCGTATCAGCTCTTTTAGGTCAATGCTGAAGGTGAATTATACCAAAAATCCCCGCCTAAATGCACAGCCCGTAGCCGCGATTCCCGCTATCATCCAAGATTACGTCGGTCGTCGCGGACCAGCTTGCCGTCCTTCATCACCAGGTGGCGCTTCGCGTAGGCTGCGATATCGTCCTCGTGGGTGACCATCACGATTGTTATCCCCTCGGCGGAAAGCTCGGTGAAGAGCTTCATGATTTCGACCGACGCCATGGTGTCGAGGTTGCCAGTCGGCTCGTCGGCGAAAAGCACCGGCGGTTCGTTCATGAGCGCGCGAGCGATGGCTACGCGCTGCTGCTGGCCGCCGGAGAGCTCCGACGGCTTGTGGGTGGCGCGGCCGCCGAGCCCCACGCGGTCGAGGAGCTCCAGCGCGCGGAGGCGGCGGGCGGAGCGGGAGAGCCTGCCCATGTAGAGGTCGGGCAGCTCCACCTGCTCCACCGCGCTGGTGCGCGGCAGCAGGTTGAAGTTCTGGAAGACGAACCCGAGCTTGCGGTTGCGGATGTGAGCGAGCTCGCGCCGCGTGCGCCGCGCGACCTCGATGCCGTCGAGCAGGTAGGAGCCGGAGGTCGGCGTGTCGAGGCAGCCGAGGATGTTGAGCATCGTCGACTTGCCCGAGCCGGACGCGCCCATGATCGCGACGAACTCCCCCTCGTCGACCGAGACCGACACGCCGTCCAGCGCGTGCACCGGCTCCTCGCCCTGCGCGTAGATCTTGTAGAGGTCCCTTAGCTCGATGAGGTGAGACATTACTTCTTCGGCTCGGGGGCGGTGCCGCGGGTGCCGCGGCGCGGCATCTTGGGCATGAACGGATTGCGGGTATCGCCGGCGGCGGACGCGGCGGCGGTGCGGACCGTCTCGTAGCCGGCAACCGCCTTGGAGCCCTCGAGGTCGTCGGCGTCGAGGATCTGGGTGAAGGAGCCGTCGGTGACGCCCTCGGAAACAGCCCTGGCGGAGAGCTTGCCGTCCGGCCCGACGAGCCAGATCTTCCGGCCGCGCGGCGCCTCGCCCGAAGCCCGGTCGGAGTCCTTGGGACGGAACCTGAACGCCGCCGCAGAGACGACGATCGCGTTTTCGGCACGCGCCGTCTCGATGGAGAGCGTGGCGGTCATGCCGGGGAAGAGCATTTCGCCGGGGTTGTCCGCCTCGATGATGATCGGATAGGTGACCACGTTGTTGGTGGTGGTGGCGGCGAGGCGGATCTGCCGCACCTTGCCCTTGAAGCGGCGGCGGTAGGCGTCGGCGGTGAAGGTAACCTCCTGCCCCACCTTGATGTCGCCGACGTCGGCCTCGGGCACCGTCGCCTCGATCCAGATCGTCTTCAGGTCCTCGGCGATCGTCAGCACCGGCACCGCATTCATGGACGAGACCACGGTCTCGCCCTCGTCCACCTTGCGTGCGATCACCACGCCGTTGACTGGCGAGCGGATGGTGCAGTAGTCGAGGTCGGCCTTCGCCTTACTCACCGCCGCCTCGCTCTGCTCGACGCTCGCGAGCGCGCTCTTCACTGCCGCCTCGGCGCTGCCGAGGTCCGCCTTCGCGCGGGCGAGCGCGGACTCAGCGCTGTCGAAGTCGGCCTGCGCGGCGAGCTTGCGCTCGGCGAGCGACCGCTTGCGCGCGAACGTCTTCTCGGCGAGGTCGAGCGCCGCCTTGGCGGACTCCACCGCCGCCCGGCGCACCTCGACATTGGCCTCGTTGACATGCAGCTGCGCCAGTGCGCTCTTGTACGTCGCCTCGTAGACGAGCGGGTCGATGAGCGCCACCACCTGGCCGTTGGTGACGGTGGAGTTGTAGTCCACGAACATCTTGATGACCTTGCCATTCACCTGCGCGCCGACGGGGATGCCGTCGGCGGTGTTGCGCGGCGTCACCTTGCCGGTCGCCTCCACCGTGCGCACGATGTCCGTCCGCACGATCGGCGCGAACCGGAACGCCGGCCCATTCTTTGACGACCCGGCGGCGGTGCCGTCGGAGCACCCGGCAACAAGCGCCGTCGCCAGCGCGGCTGCGGCAATCTCGCATCTCGTCATTTCCCCTCCTCCAGCTTGTTGATCGCGTCGCTCGCGACGACAGCCTTTTCGTCGTAAACAGGATAAACCCCGGCGAGCCTGAAGAGATCGGCTTCGGCGACCTGGCCGCTGTAGAACGCGCTCACGACGCCGCCGACAGACGACGAGAGCGCCGCGACGGCGTCCCCGAAGTCCACCCGGTTGGCCTCGCCGAGCTCGAACTTGCTCCTCACCACCGCGAAGTTCTCCAGTGCCTGGCGGAGCGAGTCCTCGGCGCGCAACTGCGCCTCGGCGGCGTTATCGCGCGCGGCGACCGCGAGCTCCAGGTCGCGCGAGAGCGTATGCTCGGCGGCGGCGACGTCGGTCTCGGCCTGCTCCAGCGCCACCCGCGCGCGGTCGACCGCCGTGGTGCGGCGGAAGCCCTGGAAGAGCGACTGCGCCGCCGACACGCCCCACTTCAGCGCCCACATCGGATCGGTCCAGGAAAGCGACGCCGACACCGATACCTCCGGCATCAGGTCCGCAACCGCCGCGTCGACCGCCGCGGACGCCGCGCGCAGCTTGGCGCGCGTAACCTGCATCGCCGGCGAGTTGGTGCGGGCGAAGGCGTAGACCTCGTCCGAGCCGCCGGTCGTCGCGGCAAAGCCCTGCATGACGAAGCGGAGCGGATCCTCCAGGCGCGGCAGCACGTCCTCGCGCTCGACGAGCGAGGCGTCGAGCCCGAGTGCGCACGCGAGCTGGGCGAAGGCGGTGGTGACGGCGTTTGACGCCGAAAGCGTCTTCTCCTTCGCGACCGAGAGGTCGAGCCGCGCCCGTAGGACGTCCAGCTCCTGCAACTCGCCGGCCTCGAGCGCGCGCTCGGCCTGCTCGAGATGCACCGCGAACTCGTGTTCGTTGGTGCAGGCGACGACGAGCAACGCATCGCGCTCCAGGAGGTCGAAGTAGGTGTCCACGACTTCCTTGAACACGGTGTAGCCGGCGGCGGCGAGGTCCAGCTCCGCGGCGAGGACGCGCTCGCGCTGCGCCGAGGCGCGGGCATTGTAACGGCCGAAGTCCCAGATCAGCAGATCAAGCGACAGCGAGGCCGAGGCAGTGCCGCCGTGGATGCGCTTCGCCTCGCGGAAGTCCTGGGATGACTCCGAGCCGCCGAAGCCGGCGCCAACTGACGCCGTGAGGGCAGTCCAGGGCGTGGAGCTCGCGAGCGGCGCGTCGGCGGCAAGTGCGCGGAGCGCCAGCCGCTCATCCTCCACCGCCAGCCGCGAGCGCACAATCTGGGGACGGTTGGTGAGCGCGAAGTCGACGAGTCCGGCAAGGCCGCGCCCCGCGAGCGAGACGCGCCCGACGGCGGCCTGCTCGCCGCTGGCGGCAGGCTCCGCGGCGCGCTGGGCGCGGCGAGCCGCGCCGATGGTGGAGCAGCCGACGGCGACAAGCGCGGCAAGCGCGACTATCGCGGACTCCAGCCTCACCATCACGCCTTGGCGAGGCCGTCGAGGATCTGGATGCCCGCGACCGGAATGCGCCCGAGCGGATCGGGGCCGATGTTGAGCATGTAGTTCGAGCCGATCTTGGCGCAGTCGGCCTTGATCTTGAGGATCTCCGCCACGGTCTTGTAGTGGGTGTCGGTCGGACGGTACCCCCACGAGTCGTTCATCGTGCCCACGGTCTCGTAGAGCACCCCGGCCTCGGTCTTCTCGGCGATCATGTTGTCGCCCGGCGTCTGGTAGTCGCCGAGGCCGTAGCCGAGCCTGCCGTTGATGAGACAGCCGGGCTGGTAGCGGCGCACCATGCCCTTGAGCTCCAGGCACTGCTCCTTGGTGATGGTGCAGGGAACGTCGAACCAGACCAGGCAGAGGTCGCCGTACTGGGTGAGGATCTCCTTCACCTGCGGCTTGCACTTGCGCTCGAAGTAGCGGGTGAAGTCGTAGCTGCGGTCGGTCGGCCAATCCCAGGTGTTGCGCCAGTCCTCGTCGCCCCAGTTGACCTTGGCGGTGGCGTTCTTGAGCCCGCCGCCGTCGGGGTCGCTCCAGTCGAGGTCCTGGGAGTAGTAGAGGCCGAGCTTGATGCCGGTGGCGCGGCAGGCCTCGGCGATCTCCTCGATGATGTCGCGACCGAACGGCGTCGCGTCCACCACGTTGTACTTCGACGCCTTCGAGCGGTAGAGCGCAAAGCCGTCGTGGTGCTTGGAGGTGATGACGAAGTACTTCATCCCCGCGTCGCTGGCGCGCTTCATCCAGTCGAGCGGATCGAACAGCACCGGGTTGAACGCCTTGGCGAGCGCGGAGTAGTCCTTCAACGGGATCTTGTTGCCGTACTGGATCCACTCGCCGTAGGCGCGCACGCCGGGCTTGCCGTTCCATTCGCCGCCGAGAAGCGTGTAGAGACCCCAGTGGGCCATCATCCCGAACTGGGCCTCCTTGAACCACTTCCGCGTCGCCGCGAGCGCCGCGGCTTCAGCCACTTCCTTCGTCGCTGGTCCCACGCAGCCCGCCGCCAGCGCCGCCGCCGCGCCGCCGATGAACGCCCTTCTGTCGCATCCAATTGCCATATTAGCTCCCCTTTCGTGTTTTTACCGGACATACCCGGAAGATTTATGGGTATTATACCAAAATTCCGCCGCAGAAAGTGGCTCAGACGCCGACTACCGGCAGTCCGCCGAGCGAATATTGTCATCTTATGTAGTATAGAGAGCCCGGGAGCTGGGTCATCGTCGCCCACGGCGTGTTGCCGTAGTAGCCGAGGTTGCCGCGGCGGCCGTGCCAGCCGTGCTGGCAGTCCGGCTCGCCGGAATAGAAGATCGCCGCCGGATTCCCGGCGTCCTGAGCCGGAGAAACCGCTCCGTGCGACTTGAAGTCCGCCACCAGCTCGCCCGTCTTCTCATCGAAGTAACCGAGGCCGCCGCGGACATGCGCGTTGAACGCCGTCAGCTCCCCAATCTTGCTCTCGTTGAGGAGGATGGAATCACCTATTTTATCCGGCTTCGCCATCCTCAGGAAGCTTGACGGCGCAGTATCCGTCACGAACAGCGGATTGCCGTAAACGAAGGTCGAGGTCGCGAGATTGGCCGTACCGCCTTCGGCGCAGACAATGCGCCCAGCGGAGTCGTCCTCGAAGAGGCAGTGGGAAATGTTCGCCGTCGCGCCTGCCGCGACATGGATATCGAAGCCAGCCGTGTTCCAGGCGCAGTTGGTGTTGCCGTAGAAGATGCTGTTCAACACGTTCACCGTGCCGCTGCGCACCGCCACCGCCGCTGGACCGTATGTTATGGACGCAAGTCCCATCGCGAAGGTGCAGTTCACTATGTCCACCGTGCCCGACGACGGGCTTGCCGCCAGCATGCCGCCCGTATCGCTCTTGATTTCTGTAATACTCCAATAACCATGGACCACCTCATTGCCGACGAAGAGGCAGTTAGTGAAGGCCGTCGCGCCGCACGAGCCGGTCACGCGCACCACGCCGCCGCGCTCGACGTTGCCATAGTTGAGTATCTGCGAGCGATTGGCGAGGAAGCGCGTGCCGCGCACGGTGAGCGGCGCGTTCTTGGCGAAGAGCGCCGCGCCGTCCTGTTCGTACATCGAGTTGTCGAAGCCGCAGCTGAAGCTACAGCCATTGGTTGAGAAGGTGCAGCCGTCGATGTACACCCGCGAAAACGTATCGAGATAGAGCGCAGTTCCCTTGTTGTCGCCGTTCCTCTCTCCGCCGAAGAGGTTCGAGAAACGAACATTGGCAAACCTCGCCACCGTCTCCGAGCTGCCGATCAAGTAGCCTCCGTGGCCGTTCGACTTTCCAGAGGCATCGCTCGAGACGCAGTTGGTGACTGTGATGTCGCCAGCCCCGCTCTTTTTGAGGTTGTGGTTCTCTCCGCGCTTGAGATGGAAGCCGTCGAGCGTTATCGCCTGCGTGTTCTCGAAGTCGAAGCAGTATCCACTGTTGACCGCGTCACAGAGCGACATCGCCCCCTCGGCGCGCTCCGCCGCACTGTTCTCGGTGCCCGCGAATCCGCCGCGGATTACCGCCGCAACTGGCGGCAAAATTGTCGCCTTCACCAACGGATTGGTCTCGTCGCCAGAGAACCAGAGCTCGGGGCGCTCCGCACTCAGCTCCTTTATCGCCGCACGGAAGTCGGTGTAGGCGTTGAACCAGTCGCTGCCGTTATTAAGCCCGGTCGCGCCCTGCCGCACATGGATGACGCCCGCACCGCCGCCGCGTCCGTAATATGGGGACATCTCGCCAGCGGCGACTTCCGTCACGCTGCCGTACACATCGTCCGCGCCGTCGCAGGTTACCTCGATGTGCGCCGTCACCGTCGTTCCCGGCTCCACGCACAGCGGCGCCGGCCATTCCACCGGCTTGCCAGCCACCACGCCGGCGAAGGACCTGGCGCACAGTTCGGTGCCGTCGCCGTCCCGCAGCACAATCCTGACGGTGGCTGCGAAACCATACTCCAAACGCGAATTTCCCAGCGTCACCGTCACTTTGGGCTGGGTGATGCCGTCAGGGAATGTAATCGACTTCGAGGCGATCGTCGGCTGGCCGACATTGGCGCCGAGAGTAAAGGAAAGAATAATGGTGCCGCAGCCGCCGTCGCCGCCGTAATAGCCGCCGCCGCTCTTGAAGCCGCCTCCGCCGCCGCCCGCGCCAAAGCCGTTGCGGCCTGACATAATCAACGGCGCAAACCCAATCTGCACGCCGTTCGTCCCGCTGCCGGCGTTGGTTCCGCCTGCGCCAGGAGTGCCTTCGTTGCGCGCGCCGCCGCCGCCGCCAGAGCCGTACACCTCGGCAATGCCAGTGATGGAACTTACGATACCTTCGCCGCCGTCTCCGCCTTTAACGGAACTGTTCTGTCCGGCCGTTCCCGCGCCGCCGCCACCGCCGCCGTAGTTACCCGTTCCAGTTCCGCCGATATTGCCGAAGGCGGAGGAATAGTTGACGCCGTCAGCACCGGCGGAAAACGTTCCACCGGCGCCACTGCCGCCGCCGGACGCGATCTCGCCTGTCGCCGACGAAGTGGGGCCCTTGTTGTACCCGCCGCCACCACCACCGCCATAGGCGACCAATGTGGAGGCGTCCTGGAAGGTCAATGTGGAAGTACCGCCCTGAACCCCGGACGCGAAGCCCCCGGTGGTCGCATGAAGGCCGCCCGCGCCGACATTTATGAAATATTCCCTGCCCGCGATCATCACGCGCTGAACCGTGGAGGTGACGACCGCCCCGCCTCCTCCGCCGCCGCCGATGGTGTGGCCGCCCGAGCCGCCGCCGCCCACGACGAGCGCGTCGGCGAGCGTAAGGTTGACAAGCGCCCTGAAGGTGAAGACATCGGTTGTGTTGGTGAAGATGTAGACGATGCGGTCGCCGACTCTTATCCTCCGCACTGAAAGGTCGTCATACGCCGCGTACTCGTCGCTCACCATGTCCAAGATCACAAAGCTGGCAGAGGCGCGGATTCCTTCGTATGCACCCTTGCCGGCAACAGTCACCCTGGCAGTGCCGGGATTGACATTGTCCTCGTAGACGACATCATAGTTTGCCGGTTCGACGACGGTGCCGCCGTCGATATGACGGACCACCACTGCCGGAGTCTGCGCCGAACCGGTGAAATACTGGTCGGGGATCGGATCCACCTCAAACAACAGTGTTGTGAGGTCCGTCTTCGAGAAACGCAGAATGACCGTTCCGCAGCCGCCCTTCGTCGCCTGGGCCTGGCCACTGCTGCCAGTCTGAGAGAAGCTGCCGCCGCCGCCGCCAGCGCCAAATCCCTCGTCGGCCGGAAGCGCCTCTTTCACGCCATCGCCGCCGCCAGTCTTGTCGGTACGGACGGCACCCGCACCTGCGTGGGTGCCGCCGGGGGCATGGACCTGCGACCAGTGATTCTGGCCGCCGCCGCCGCCGCCGCCGGAGCCATAGACCTCGGCGACGCCGGAGATATCGCTCGATACGCCCTCGCCGCCGTAGCCGGCCTGGGTGCGATAGGCGGTCTCGTCGCCGTAGAGCACGCTCTCGGCGTGGAGCCCGGGATTCTCGCCCGCCGCGCCCGCGCCGCCGCCGCCGCCCTGGGCAAGACCGCCGGGATTGCCGTAGTTGTAGTGAGTCCCTTTTGTCGGCGCCGTCGCGTAGCCAAAACCATTGCCGCCGCCGGCGCCTATCTCGCCGTCGGCGTTTGCAGTCGGTGCCTGGGCGGAGTATCCGCCGCCACCACCGCCGCCATATGCGACCAGCGAGGTGCCGCCAGGCAAGGTTAGCGACGAAGTGCCGCCCTGGAGACCGGCGTTATAGCCAGTGCCCTTGGCACCGCCGGCGCCCACAGAAAGCGTAAATTCATCATCCGCCGAAATGATGTGGACATCGTACGACTCCAGCACCTGGCCGCCACCTCCGCCGCCGCCCATGCACTGACCGCCAGCGCCGCCGCCGCCGACGACGAGCGTACGCAGGAGCGAGCAGGGCCGAAGCGCGACCAGCGTTGCCGAGGACTGCGCATTGGAGAATACGACGGCGAACTGGTCGCCAAGGTCGACTATCGTCGCATCGCCCGAACTCACCGAGACATAGCTCGTCGCCTGGTCGGCCCACGCATTCGCCGCGCCGAACGCGACCGCGGCAGACAAAGCAAAACCATACGCGAGTTTCTTCATGTCTTTACCCCTTAAAGCTTGTGAATTGAACGATGATTATAATACCATACCCGACCGAATCTGTCAAGGGGCAAGATCCAAACTGGCGGAGGGAGGGGGATTCGAACCCCCGATACGAAGATTAGTCCGTATGACGATTTAGCAAACCGTTGCCTTCAGCCACTCGGCCATCCCTCCTGCACCGGGCCCCGAAGAGACTCGGGGCCGTGAATGCGCGTAGTATATCAAATCTTCTGGATACCGTCAACGAAGACGGCCGACGGCTTCCAGCTCCGCGGGTTGATCACCACGAGGTCGGCGACATACCCCTTCTCGACCTTGCCGAGATCCTTGCCCCAGCCAAGCTCGATCGCCTGGTTCCAGGAGGTGCAGCGGACGAGGTCCTTGAGCGGGATGCCGGTGACGTCGTGGACGTTCTTGAGCCCCATCCCCATCCAGAGCGTGGAGCCGGCGAGGTTGCCGCCCTCGACGAGGCGCGCCTCGCCGTTCTTGAGCAGCACCTTGAGCCCGCCCATCTCGAAGGCGTAGCCGTCCCTGCAGTGCGAGCAGCGGAGCGAGTCGGTGATCATCTGGATGTGCTCGAGGCTGCGGCGGGTAAAGATGAGCCGGAGCATGTCGGGGCAGAGGTGGATCTTGTCGCAGATGACCTCGGTGTTGAGGTCCTCGACCAGGAACCCGGCGCCGACCATGCCGACCTCGCGGTGGTGGAGCGGGGTCATCTGGTTGCAGAAGTGGGTCATGTGCCTAAGGCCGTTCCTGTACGCCGGCTTGAGGTCGGCGAACTTGGCGCCGGTGTGCCCGCAGCTCGGCACCACGCCGGCCCTGAAGCACTCCTTGGCGAACTTGGCGCCGCCCTCGGACTCGACCGCGTAGGAGATGAGCTTCACCGGATAGACCTTGGCGATCGCCTTGACCTCCTTGATGTCGGGCCTGCGCACGTACTTCGGGTTCTGGGCGCCGCAGCACTTGACGTTGATGAACGGCCCCTCGAGGTGGATGGCCGGCACCTTCGCGTATGGCATGCCAGAGTCGGCGTACTTTTTGGCGTTCTTCGCAGCCCTGACGAGCTCGTCGTGCGAGACGGTGAGAGTGGTGGGGAGGACGGTCGTCACGCCCTCCTGGAGCTTCGCCCTGGCGAACTCGAAGACGGCCTTCTCGTCCGCGTCGCAGAAGTCGTAGCCGAGCGCGCCGTGGGTATGAACGTCGATGAAGCCGGGCATCAGGTACTGCCCGCGCACGTCGACGACGGTGTTGTTCTTGTCCGCCTTCGCGGACGCAGGGCCCTTCCTGACGGACTTGATCCGCCCGTCCTCGACGACGACAACCGCGTTCTCGAGGTCGACACCGGGGGAGACGACGTGGGCATTGACGATGGTGGTCTTCATTTTTCGCTGTCCTTTCATTATTTCCTTATTGGCTGGATCGGCTCTTCGCCGAAGGTGAAGCGGGAAATGGCGACGCCGGTCGGGGCGAGCAGGCGGCGCACGACGTTGAGGCGCTCGTCGCTCAGTTCGCAGGCGATCACGAAGGTATCGACGTTGAGCCGGTTGATGATGTCCGGCGCCTTGGCGAGCGTGCCCCAGACCTTGAGGCCGCCGATGTAGTGCCCACGCAGCAGGATGTCGTCGTCGACGATGCCGACGATGATGCGGTTGTTCTCGGGGGTGCGGCGCACGAGCTCGCGGCGGAAGGCGCGGTAGCGGAGGCCCGAGCCGTAGACGAGCACCCGCGAGACGTCCCTGCGGGCGACGAGCCGGCCGCAGTCGAGCGCGTAGAAGAAGTCCCGCGCCAGCATGCGCACCACGCGGACGGAGAGCGTGCCGAGGAAGGTGAGGAGCGCGTAGCCTGACGCGAAGGCGAAGAGCATGTCGCCGTCTGCCCCGGGCGCGATGTAGTAGACAGCGACCGAGCCCGCAAGCGAGCCGCCGGCGCAGGCGAGGAAGAGCCGCGCGTAGTTGGACGGCATCGCCCGCGACCAGACGGTAACGTAGGTGCGCATGAACACGAGCGCGGCGAACGAGGCGGCGACGGTGATCGGCAGCGCCACGCGGACGTGGGCGAGGGAATGCGGCAGCTGGAGCGCGAAGACGAGGACGGCGAACGAGACGACGAGCACGCAGATGTCGGCGGCGAGGTAGAACGGCACCGCGAACCTGGCGCGGCGGCGGCGGCTCACAGAGTCGTGCGCGTGGGCGGCTCGGCTCAGCAGCATCCCGGCGTCGAAGAACTCCACGCGCGCCATGTCGCGGAAGACGATCACCGTGGCTGCGGCGAAGGCGGCGAGCCAGAGCCCGGCCGCGCGCGAGCGGAGCGAGGCCGCCACCAGACCGACCGCCACCAGGAAGATGGCGATCGCGTAGAGCGTCCACGCCGCCTTGCGCTGGTTCAGCCCCATCGCCCGGAGGATGCGGTGGTGGATGTGGTCGGAGTCGGCCGAGGTTACGCCGGCCGCGAGCCGCGAGACCGGGTTCCGCAGGAGCATCCGCCGCAACGCGCGGCGCAAGATGGCGAGCGAGGTGTCGAAGATCGGCACTCCCATCGACAGCAGTGGAACGCCGACCGATACGAGCAGCGAGTTCTGCACGTGCGAGCAGAGCGGCAGCACCGCGATTATGTAGCCGATCAGCATCGAGCCGGAGTCGCCGAGAAACACGCTCGCGGGGTTGTAGTTGTAGCGCAGGAAGCCGAGAAGCCCGCCGGCGACGGCGGCGTAGAACGTCACCTGCGCGGTGCAGCGCACGAAGAAGAGCCCGCCCGCCATGCCGACCACCGCGATCAGCGCCAGCCCGCTCGCGAGCCCGTCCAGCCCGTCGATCAGGTTGAACGCGTTCATCGCCCCGACCACCCAGAAGACGGTGAGGACGCAGTCGACCGGCGCGGGGATGGACGGCCAGAGGTCGGAGAAGCCGAGCCCCGCCCAGAGCCAGACCAGCAGTCCCACCACCAGCTGCCCGGCGAGCTTCGCGAGCGGCGGAAGCGACCACTTGTCGTCCGCAAGCCCGATCGCCGTCGACAGCGCGGCAAGCGCCGAGAGCCGCCAGAACACGTACGTAGGCACCGGGCCGAGCGGCTGGTGGCCGGAGAGGAGGAGAAAGAGCGAATAGGAAACGGCAATGCCGAGGAAGAGCGCCACGCCGCCGCCGCGCGGAATGGGCGTCCGGTTAATCCGGCGGCCGCCCGGCCGGTCGACCATCCCAAGCCGGCGGTTGACCCCGCGCACGATCGGCGTAAGGACCAGCGTCAGGGCCAGCGCTCCGAGGAACGGCACGACATAGGGCAGGATTCTCGCTGTCATTCGATCGCTCCTTTCAGCGCGGCCAGGAACTCGCCTAAGCCGTCTTCACCGCAGCCCGAGGAATTGACGGTCAGCATCACCCAGCGGTCGATCCGCGAGCGCACCGAGCGGTCCCAGACGTCGGTCAGGATGCGCTCGACGTGGGAAGCGGTGCGGCGGCCGTCCTGGTTGAAGAAGGTGTAGGCGAAGCGCAGAGGCTCGGCCACCGAGCCGCGCTCGATCCGCATGATCCGCCAGGGAACGCCGGCGAACTCAGCGCCGCGCGGATCGCGCATGAGGTAGCCCTGCGCCGGCAGGCAGAGCTCGGGACGGTGGATCGAGCTCTTGGTGCGCCCGCCGATGACCGCGGTCACCACGTGCCGCGCGCCGCCGGGCCCGAAGTAGACGCGCCGCAGGATGCGGGTGTCTGGCGGCAGCGCGCCGAGCTCGACGTCGGTCGCGGCGGAGTCCTCGGCGACGCAGCCGGCGATGTCGCCGAGCCGCACCACTGGATCCGCGGCGGCCTCCGGCGGCGGCAGCGAGGTCTGCGCGACCATCGTCGCGACCACCGCGGCGGCGGCGAGGGACGGGACCAGCAGGCGCGGGGCGCTCATTTCCGCCTCCTTCCGCGCAGCAGCTCGGCGCAGCCCACCATCATTGCGATGGCGACGAGGAATACGACGTAGCCGGAGTAGTCGTGGTAGAAGCCGGTCGCGAAGGACGGCGAGCACCAGGTGCCGACGAGGCAGATCATCAGCACGCGCGCGATGTTGCCGACGACTGCGATCGGCACCGCGAGCGCGAAGAGCGCCGCGCGGCGCCACCAGCCGCCGAGCGCGAAGTAGCCGTAGCCGGCCGCGAGCGCGAGGAGCGCGAAGATCGACCGCAGCCCCGCGCACGGCGCGGCGACGTCGATCGCGAAGCCGCCGGAGGTGGTGATCGTGGTGCCGACGCGCTCCACCCCGGCACCGACACCATGCAGAATCGCCGCGGCGACGGCGCTGGCCAGGAGCCGGAGGTGCACGGTCACGACGTCGAGGAAGGTCGCGAGCGGAATGCAGAAAAGCAGGAACGCCGCGGGGAACGCAAGCCGCGCGGCGGTGCGGCGGCCGTACATCGCCCAGGGCACCGCCACGAGCAGCGCGGCGAAGGCGACGATCTCGAACCGGATCTGCACCCCGCGGACGCCGAGGAAGCCAACGAAGAGCGCGGCGAGCGCCGCCGCAAGCCCTGCGAGGCTCGGCTCGCCGAGCGAGGCCATGAGCTCGCGGCGCTCGCGCCAGACCACGTAGGCGGAGAAGATCGGCACGTACCAGCCGAAGGACATGTCCTCGAGCGGGTCTGAGAACACGAACGGCGCGTGCACGAAGATCAGCTCCCCGAAGCCGTAGACGAGCGTGAGGAGCGAAACGCCCAAAAGCGCCGCGCGCACCCTGTTCTCGCCTTTCGTGGTCATCGCCGGATGTTCCCCCTATCCCCGCGGATGCGCGGAGGCGACGGCGTCCTTGAGCCGCTCCACCGAGACATGGGTGTAGATCTGCGTCGTCGAGAGCGACGCGTGGCCGAGCATCTCCTGGACGCTCCGAAGGTTCGCTCCGCCGTCCAGGAGGTGTGTGGCGAAGCTGTGCCTGAGCTTGTGCGGGGTCAGGTCGGTCGGCAGGCCCGCCTCGGCGAGATAGCGCTTCATCGTCCGCTGCGCCTCGCGCGGCGAGAGCCTGGCGCCGCGGGCGGAGAGGAAGATCGGCGCGTCGCGCGCGACGAGCTCCGCGCCGCGGGCGGCGAGCGCGGCCCTGAGCCGACAGAGCGCCTGGCGGGCAGGCCCGCCCAGGATCACCAGCCGGTCCTTGGACCCCTTTCCGGTCACCACCATCGTGCCGCGCTCGAGGTCGGCGTCGCCCCAGTTCGCGCCGGTCATCTCGCCGATGCGGCAGCCGGTGGAGTAGAGCGCCTCGAAGAGCGCGGCGTCGCGGAGCGCCGTCTCCTCGCCGACGATTCCGGCGGCGCGGTCCTTCGCCGGCTGCTCGAGGAACCTGGCCACCTCGGACGGCGAGAGCGTCTTCGGCAGGGCGTGGCTCGCCTTCGGCCCGCGCAGGTACGAAAACGGGTTCGCGGCCACCAGCCCCGCGCCCTGGAGGTAGCGGTAGAAGGTGCGCGCGGCGGCGAGCTTGCGGCGGACGGACGACGCCGCCTCGCCAGACTTCGAGAGCTCCAGCAGGAAAGCACGGGCGCGCGCCTCGCCGAGCTCCGCCCACGGAAACGGCGGCTCCGCAGCCTCGCCCCAGGCCGAGGTCGCGAGCTGGCCGAGGTCCATCATGTAGCCAACGCGAGTGTTCGCGGAGGCGTTGCGCTCCGCGTGGAGGTGCTCCGAGAACCGCTGTGCGAGCGGATCGCCGGAGAGGAACCTATTCGGCGCCGTCACCACCTTCCTTGTCCTCCTTGCCCTTCGACTCGAGCCCCAGCGCATCCTTCTTCGCATCGTAGTCGGGGATCTGCTCGCGGTAGGCCTTGACGATCCGCTTGAGGGCCGCGACCTGGCGGTCCGAGAGCACTTGGCGGCGAGAGTACTGCTCGGTCAGCGACTTGTAGAAGGACTTGTCGTCGTAGATCCGCTTGCCGAAGCGGGTTGGCGCGCGGAACACCTTGACCGACTTGAGCATCTGGAGCAGCTCGCCGGCGATGCCGTCGGCTGGCGACGACACCGCTGCGTCGGCAAAGTCCGAGAGCCGCGCGCGTATCTCCGCCTCGTCGGGCCGGCCGGCCACCTTCTCGAGGATCGCGCGCGCGACCACCCAGAGCTGGCGCTGGGTGAGGCCGCGGCCGTGTATGGCCTGCTCGCGCACCGAGATGAGGAAACGGTTGCTCTGCAGCTCGGGGATGCAGTCCATCTTCTCGAAGCAGTACTTCACCAGGTCCGGGTCGGCGAAGGACTGCATGGTCTTCTGCGGCACCAGCGACGCGGCGGCGAGGCGTGCCTCGCAGTCCGGGATCTGGTCGTGGTACCAGGCGGCGACGCGTACAAGCGACTGCAGCTGGCGCATCGAGAGCGGCCGGGTGCCCTCCTCCGCCTGGGCCTTCACGCTCTCCACGAAGGCACGGTCGTCGTAGACGCGTCTGCCCACCTTCTTCGCCGGCTTCCACTCCTTCACCTGCGCGAGCAGCGCGAAGACAGCGTCGAACTTGGCGCGGTCCGGCGGCGGCTCCGAGGCGTCGCTGATCTCCTTCAGGAGCCGCGCGTAGAAGCCGCTGAGCATGTCGTCCATCGCGACGCCCTTCTCCTCCACCTGGTCGAGCTCCGCCTCCATCTTGGCGGTGTAGCCCACGGAGAAGAGGTCGTCCATCTTCTTCACCAGCCAGTCGCACACCAGCTTGCCGCGCTCGAGCGGCACCAGCTTGCGCTTCTCGTTCTTCGCGTACTCGCGCAGCTTCAGGGTCTCGATCGTCGCCGCGTAGGTGGACGGACGCCCCACGCCGTTCTCCTCCAGCGCCTTGATGAGGCTCGCCTCGGAGTAGTGCGCCGGGCCCTTGGTCTGCTTCTCCTCCGAGAGCCAGCGCACCGCCTGCAGCGGGTCGCCTGCCTTCACGTCGGGGAGGTACGCCACCTCGTCGCTGTCCTCATCGTCCTCGCCGTCCTTCGTCTTCTTCTTCAGCGAGAGCTTGGTAACCTTGAGGAAGCCGTCGAAATCGATAATCGTCGCCGTGGCGGTGAAGAGGTAGGAGTGGGCGAGCGCGGGCTTGACCGCCTTGAGCGAGATCGAGCGCACCGAGGTGCGCGCGTCGGCCATCTGGGAGGCCACGAACCGCCGCCACACGAGGTCGTAGAGCTTCAGGTCCTGGGCCTCGAGCCCGGACGCCTGCGGCGTCCGCGAGACGTCGGTAGGCCTGATCGCCTCGTGCGCCTCCTGCGCCTCGACGCCGCCCTTGGCCTTCGCGGCGTAGAAGTTCGGCTTCTCGGGATAGTACTCCGCGCCGTAGTTCGAGACGATAAACTCCTTCGCTGCGGCGCGCGCCTGCTGGGAGACGTTCACCGAGTCGGAGCGCATGTAGGTGATGAGGCCGTGCTCGTAGAGCGCCTGGGCGATCTTCATCGTCTTGCCCGGCGAGTAGCCGAGCACGCTCGAGGCCGCCTGCTGCAGGGTCGAGGTGGTGAACGGCGGCAGCGCGTGGCGCGCGCGCGGCTGGCACTTGACGTCCTCCACCGAGAGCGCAGCCCCGGCGAGGTCGAGCAGGATGCGGTTGGCCGTGTCGCGGTCGCGCACTTCCGGCTTCTCGCCGTCGAGCCGCGCAAGCCGCGCCGCGAAGATCTTCTCGTCGCCGTCCTTCTTCGCCTCCACGCCCATCAGGAAGTACGTCTCCGGCTTGAACGCGTCGATCTCGCGCTGGCGCTCCACCAGCAGCCTCAGCGCCACCGACTGCACCCGTCCCGCCGAGAGCGTGCGGTTGTTGGGGCAGTTGATGTTCTTCCACAGGAGCGGCGAGATCCGGTAGCCGACGAGCCGGTCGAGGATGCGCCGCGTCTGCTGCGCGTCCACGAGCGGCATGTCGATGTCGCGCGGCGACTCCACCGCCTTCTTCACCGCGCTCTTGGTAATCTCGTTGTAGGTGACGCGGAGGAACGGCTTGCCATCGGCGACGGGCGAGAGCACCTCGCGCAGGTGCCAGGCGATCGCCTCCCCCTCGCGGTCGGGATCGCTCGCGAGGTAGATCTCGTCGGCCTTCTTCGTGGCCGCCTTGAGCTCGGACACCACCTTCTCCTTGCCCTCCGAGACCACATACCGCGGCTCGAAGGTCCACTTGCCGGGGCCTCGCTCCTCGATCTTGATCGCGCCGTTCTCCTTCGGCAGGTCGCGGATGTGGCCCACCGAGCTCTTGACCACGAACCCGTCGCCAAGGTACTTTCCTATCGTCTTCGCCTTCGCCGGCGACTCTACTATCAGCAGTTTCTTCGACATTTTTCTCCTGTGGACACTCCCGCGTTCCTTTAGTGGGGGAGAATGATACACCCGCCGCCGGATTTTGTCAAGAGCGCAAGTTCCCCGGGACCGAGGTCCCGCCACTCGCCTGGCTTCATGTCCTGCGGCAGAAAATACCCGCCGATCGCCAC
The DNA here is from genome assembly GCA_004551905.1 of Lentisphaeraceae bacterium. Taxonomy (GTDB): domain Bacteria; phylum Verrucomicrobiota; class Kiritimatiellia; order RFP12; family UBA1067; genus UBA1067. The sequence continues at coordinate 33,520 of SFPL01000025.1, read as the reverse complement.
CCGCTTGAGCGAGAGCACCACCAGGTGCGCGAGCGAGCACATCTTGCGGATCTGGCGCTTGCGCCCCTCGCCGAGGACGAACTTGAGAACCGCGGTGTTGTCCCGCCGAAGCTCCACCACCTCGACCGGCACCGGTCGGATCACGTAGCCGTCGTCCATCTTCAGCGGCGAGCGCAGCGTGGCGAGCTTCTCCTCGCTCCAGCGCCCCGCCACCTTCACGATATAGGTCTTCTCGTGGCCGAAGCGCGGATGGGTGAGGCGGTTGACGAGCGCGCCGTCGTTGGACATCACCATCAGCCCCTCGGAGTCGCGGTCGAGCCGGCCCGCCGGCACCAGCCGCTCCGGGACGCGCACGAGGTCCGCCACCGTCCGCTCGCCGTTCGGGTCGCTCATCGTCGACACCACCCCGACCGGCTTGTAGAGCGCCACCGTCCGCGTCCGCTCCCTCGCGCCGACGCGGCGCCCGTGGACGCGCACCACCGCGCCCTCCGCCGGCCGCATCCCGGGCTCGCGCACGACGACGCCGTCGACCGTCACCGCGCCCGACTCCACCAGCTCCGCCGCGCCGCGCCGCGAGGCGACGCCGGCCCGCGCGATTATGTTCTGCAGCCTTTCCTCCATACCGCGCCCGTCAGCCCTCCAGCACCTTGCGCAGAAACGCGGCCTGGGCGGGGGCTGCGACGGCGTAGCCGTGCTCGTCGAGGCGCTTGCCTCCCGGCTCGAAGGTGGCCTTGCCGTCCTTGAACGCAGCGTCTTCGGCGAGGTCGAGGCAGTTAGCTCCGCCATTCGCGCAGCTGTCCTTGACCGCAGCGACGACCGCGCCAAGCTCCTCAGCGGATGCCGACGCGGCTGACAGCGGCGCGAAGACCGCGATCTTCGCGTTCGGAACGCAATGGCGGATGCGGGACAGCACCTCTCCAAGCGCCTTGGCTACCGCCTTCGGCTTGGCCGGGACGTCCTCCGGCTCGATCCACACCACGTAGAGGTCGTGGCGCTTGCCGTGCCGCCACACCTCGTTGAACTGGCCGATGGCTGCGGTGTTCTTCTCCTTCGCCACCACGAGCCCGGAGCCGTCGACGGCGAAGGTATCGACGCCCATCCCCAGCTCGCGCTCCCAGACCCGCTTCGCCGCGGTCGCGGCGCGGCAGCAGGCGGAGGCGCCGCCGAAGAGCGCGATCGATCCGCGGCGCCGGGGCGCGCGGCGGCGGAAGCAGTCCACCGGCACGATCTCGAAGTCGCAGTCCCTGACGAACGCCGCGGTCGCCGGCAGTAGCCAGCAGACGCGGTCTGGCTCCAGCGACAGCGGCATGTCGCATCCGGCCGAGCGGATGGTCCTGACCGCAGCAGAGGTACCGTCCTTCTTCCGCATCGTGATCTCGTAGCCGTAGACGCGGGAGCGGGACTTGTCGCCCTGCTGGACGGCAGGGAACGAGACCCTGAGCTTCTTTCCGCCGTTATTGACCTCGACTTCGTCCAGCTCCACCTTGGGCTGCTCGGGGTAGGCGGGCGGCTGCTTCGCCGCGGCGCGCGGGGCGAAGGCGAACTCGGGCGCGGCGGGATTGAGCGGCACCGGCACGATCCAGTCGTCGCCGATCGGCTTCAGGTGGCGAAACTCGATCCTGCGCACGGCGAGGAAGCCGTCGTGGACGTCGACCACGTAGCCGGCGTTGCAGTAGCCGCCGCCGAGCGGCTCGCAGCCGGGCGGCGGCACGGCGTCGCCGTCGAACTCGCCCTGGAGCTGCCAGGAGTAGGAGAGCGAGGCGGTGCCGAAGCTGGTGAAACCGCCCTGCCAGACGGCGCGCTCGTCAGCAAGCGCACAGTGGGAGTGGCCGGAAAACGCGACTGCGTTGGGGAACTCCTTGAGCACCGCGGTGGTGTTCCGACCGCAGTCCGGCCACCAGGCGTCGCTGCCGTGGCAGGTGCCTTGCGGGTGCATATGCTGGACGAAGAAGAACGGCTTCACGCGGCCGAGCTCGTCGGCGTGCTCCTTGAGGTAGCCGGGCAGCTCCACGGCCTCGTACTCTTGCTTGCCGCCGACGCCGCCGTTGCGCCAATGGGAGGCGAGGAACCAGTAGCCCTTGACGTTCTTGGCGTAGAAGTGGGAGTACTCCTCGCCGAAGAGCCGCTTCCACACCGCCTCGCGCGACCAGTAGAGGTGCTTCGCGCGGAACTCCTCCTCGTCGATCACCGGCTTCCCGTCGGCGTCCAGGACCGGATTGCCCTTCTCGTCCTTCTTCGCGTAGGACTGGCTGGAGCGGTGGCTCCATTCGCTGACATCGTGGTTGCCGAAGATGAACACGCGCTCCACCTTCTCGCCGTCGGGCCGCCGGTCGCCGGGGAAGACGTCGAACCAGGTCTTGGCGAACGCCTCCAGCTCCGCCACCCGTCCCTCGTTGGCGATGTCGCCGGCAACGACGACGCAGTCGACCTTGACGTCGCGGAAGTGCTCGAGCGCCTTGCGCCACTTCGCGAGGTCGGCGGTCTGGCCGAGTTGGATGTGCACGTCCGATACGACGCCGAGGCGGAGCCGGCGCTCGGGCGAGAGCGCGGCGTAGAGCCCCTTCGGCGCGGCGAACGCGCCGGTGGCGGCTGAGAGCATGGACAGGAATGCCCTTCTTGATGTATTCATGTGTTTTTCTCCTTTCAAAAACCCGGCAGGTTGAGTTGGCCCGAGACGCAGACCTTGCGCCCCTTCGAAAGTGTGCGGTCGGAGGTGTCGTAGACCACGAACTTGATGCCCTCGAAGCGGCGGGCGAGCTCGCCCACGATGTAGCGCGAGACCGACTTTACGTTGCCCTTGTCGTCGTCGGAGAAGCCGATCGACACCGGGCGGTTGAGGTTGCCGCTCCGGCGGAGCATGTGGAAGACGTGCTCCACGAAGTCGCGGATCGCGAACTCCTTGGCGAGCTCCGGCTGCGCGGCGGTGCTGGCGACGGCGAGCTTCTCCTGGTAGATTGGGTCCGCCGCCATGCGCTTGGCGAAGCCCTCGTAAGTGACGGCAGAGTAGCGGCACATCGAGAGGTAGTAGTCGAGCTCCTCCTCGTCGGTGCCGAACTCGCCGTCGCCCACGCCGTCCAGCCACTGCCGGTAGCCGCGCAGCGAGCTCATCATCTCCTCGCGCTCCCCTGGGGTGAGGACCTCGTCGATGAAGCACCTCACCGCGCGCTCTACGGCGGCGGGGGAGTGGCCGCGGGCGGTGACGATCGCGAAAATGCGCCCTTCCCGGAGCGTCTTCCTGAGCGCGTTGAAGCTGGGGCCGGGGCGCTCGCCGGCGGCGATGCGCGCGAGCGCGGCGCGGGTGTCCTCGAGGAAGTTGTCTCGCTGCGGGGAGTCCTCGAAGTTGCGGAAAGCCTCGCGCCACTTGCCGCCGGGGGCGCGGTAGTGCTCGGTGTCGGACCTCACCAGCGCGAAGGTGGCGGTGGAGAGCTCCACCGGGCGCCACGTGCCGTCGTCCTCGAGCCGCTCCATGCGGATCTTGGTGGGCATGTGGAGGATGTTGTCGTCCCAGTCGAAGATGTAGTACTTCAGGTCCCGGGTGGCAACCGACTCGTTGACGTATGGAACCGCGCGCTTCACGCCCTGCCCTCCCCGGCTGGGATCATGTCCGCGCGGTGGACCGGCGATGAGAAACGGCTGTGGGGCTGACTGCGGTAGAGCGACCAGCTGTCGTTGAGCCAGAAGGAGATGCCGCACACCCACATCGCCGGCAGCAGCAGGCCGTGGTTGCCCGAGATCTCCGCCACGATCACCACCGCCGTCAGCGGGATGCGCACCGCCGAGGCGAGGAAGCCGGCCATGCCGACGAGCGCGAACGCCGCAGGCTGGATGCCGACCGACGGCGGCAGCAGACTGTGGAAGCAGAGACCGACCGCAGCGCCGAGCGAGCCGCCGCAGACGATCGCCGGCGCGAAGACGCCGCCGGAGCCGCCGGAGCCGACGGTGAACGAGGTGGCCACCGCCTTCATCACGAAGAAGCAGAAGAAGCCGGCGGCGGAGAGCGGCACGGCGGCGCCGAAGTCGGACGCGAAGCCGGCCGAGAGGCAGGCGCCGATGAGCGGGTAGCTGGTGCCGAGGATGTCGGGCACGAAGAAGCCGATCACGCCGGTCACGAGCCCGCCGAGCGCGACCTTGGCGAGGCCGGGCATGCGCGCGCGCTTGAACCAGGTCTCGGTGGCGCGAAAGAACATGATGTAGAACCGCGCCCCCAGCGCCACCACGAGCGCGAGGCAGAAGTAGGGGAAGAGCCTGAGGCCGGAGTCGTAGACGCACTCGCCGGGCATCGAGAAGAGCGGCGCCCAGCCGTAGAAGCAGGCGAAGACGGTGTAGGAGACGGCCGAGGCCACGAACGAAGGCACCATCGTCTCGTACTCGACGTCGCTCGAGGAGTAGAAAATCTCGCAGCCGAAGATCGCCCCGGCGAGCGGGGCCTGGAAGAGCGCGCCGATGCCGGCGGCGAGGCCGGCGGCCATCAGGATGCGCCGCGCGCGAGGGGTGAGGTTCATCATCCTCGCGACCGCCGAGCCGCAGGCAGCGCCGACGAGCGTGACCGGGCCCTCGTAGCCGGCCGAGCCGCCGGAGGCGACGGTAAGCACCGAGGCGAGCGGCTTGACCGGCACCACCTCGCTCGTCACGTAGCCGTCGCGCTGGTGGTAGGCGCGGATGGCGCAGTCAGTGCCGCGCGCGTTCTCGAGCTTGGAGAAGCGGCGGATGAGCAGCCAGCCCAGCGCGGCGCCGACCATCGGCAGCACGAGAAGCGTCCAGCGCCGCGGGTCGCAGAGCATCGCCTCGACCGAGAAGTCGGCCGCCACCGCCGAGCCGGTGTGCAGGCAGGAGAGCTCCGCGTGGTGCCCGACGCCGTCGAGCAGCAGCACACGCCCCCAGTGGATCATCCAGCGGAACGCGGCCGCCGCGAGCCCGACGACGATGCCGACGAACATCGACTCGCCCAGGTACTTCCCCGTGGTGCGGAACGAAAGCCCCTTGCCCGCGAGTAAGAACCTGAAGGACGAGATCGACAGCCGCTCGAGCATCCGTCAGAAATCGAACACCATGCCCCGGGCGACCTTGCGGACCACCTGTTCGCCGGCGAGGACCTTGAGAACCACGAGCGAGAAGAGCATCGCCGAGCCCGGCGCCTGGCCGGTGACGATGCCGTTGTGCTCGACGACCGGCTGGTTGATCCACGGGCAGTCGAGCTCAAGCTGGCAGGTGGGGTAGCAGGTGGCGTGCTGGTTGGGCGAAAGTACGCCCGCGGCGGAGAGGACGGTCGGCGCCGCGCAGACCGCCGCGAGGAGCCCGCGCTGCTCGCGCTGGCGCACGATTCGCTCCAGGAGCGCACTGCACTTGCGAAGGTTGTCGGTGCCCTCGCCGCCGCCCGGCAGGACGATCGCGTCGAAGTCCCGCTCCTGCACCTCGGCGAAGAGCGCGTCGGCGCGGGTGCCCATGCCGTGGGCGCCGCGGACCTCGAGCGAGCCGCCGACCGCGGCGGTCGTCACCTCGACGTCGCCGCGGCGCAGGACGTCGACGATGGTCGCCGCCTCGATCTCCTCGTAGCCGTCGGCCAGCGGGACGAGCGCCGTCGGCGCGGTTTTCTCCTGCATGGGCGGCCCCCGTTCAGATGAGGTTCTTGGCCTCGTTGCACTTCACGCGGCGGCCCATGATCTCCTTCTCGTTGATCGCCGCGCACGCGCGCTCCGCCTCGTCCCGGTTCGGCATCTGGACGAAGCCGAAGCCCTTGGACTTGCCGTTGAAGCGGTTCATCACCAGTCTGGTCGAGTTGACCTTGCCAAACGCCTCGAACTCGGCGCGGAGCTGGTCCTCCGTCATGTCGTAGCTCAGGTTGCCGACGTAGATCTCCACCGAGCCATCGGCGGGGGCGGGATGCGGCTTGCGCTTCTCGAACGGCTGCTCCACGCGGCGGGGCGCCTGCTGAGGGCGCGCGCCCTGGCGGGACTGGGACTTGCCGGACTTGCAGCCGCAGCCGCGGCAGAGGCGGCAGACGATGCACGTCGCCAGCACGCCGGCGACGAACGCGACGACGGCGAGAGTGATCGCCGCGCACTGGGTGGGGGCGGCAAAGAGGCCACACACTCCGTTGATGATGCAGTTCATTACTTCTCTTCTCCTTCTTTCTTCCTGGTTTCTGGTTTCAGGTTGTGCCCGCCGGTTCGCAACCCAGGCGGGCGGACTTTCGTGTTCGTCAACTATTGCGATAGTCCCCGAGCGACTTCATGCGGCTCGGGTGGCGCAGTTTCCTGAGCGCCTTCGCCTCGATCTGGCGAATGCGCTCGCGGGTCACATTGAACAGCTTGCCCACTTCCTCGAGCGTGCGGCTGTAGCCGTCGGTCAGGCCGAAGCGGAAGTCCACGACCTGGCGCTCCCGGTCGGTGAGCGTGTTTAGGATGTCCCTCAGCCTCTCCTTGAGGAGGTGCCCCTCGGTGACCTCGAAGGGGTTCTCGCTGGAGAGGTCGGGGATGAAGTCGCCGTAGTGGGCGTCATCGTTGTCCCCGACCTTCGACTGCAGCGAAATTGGCTGCTGGGCCATGCGGCGGACCGACCTGACCTGGTCGATCGACATCTCCATCTCGGCGGCCAGCTCCTTCTCTGTGGGCTCGCGCCCCAGCTTCTGGATCATCCGCTTCTGCACCCGCATGAGCTTGTTGATCGTCTCGATCATGTGCACCGGAATGCGGATTGTGCGCGCCTGGTCGGCGATGGCGCGCGTCGCCGCCTGGCGGATCCACCAGGTGGCGTACGTCGAGAACTTGTAGCCGCGCTTGTACTCGAACTTCTCGACCGCCTTCATGAGCCCGGTGTTGCCCTCCTGGATGAGGTCCAGGAAGCTCAGGCCGCGATTCATGTACTTCTTGACGATCGAGATCACCAGCCTCAGGTTCGCCTCCACCATCTTCGTGCGCGCCTTCTGGCCCGCCTTGAGCACCTTGCGGAGCTCCGAGAACGTGGATACGAACTCCTCGCCGGGCATGCCGAAGGCGGCCTCGTAGCGGGACATCTTCTCCTTCAGCGCCTGCAGGTCGTGCGTGCGCTTCTTGGAGGGGCGCATGGTGAGGAGCTTGGCGTGCTCGGCGACCAGCCGGCGGTAGGGCAGGTACAGCCGCTCCTCGGCGTCGGCGCAGAGCGTCTCGAGCACCTTCTGCTTGAAGCTCAGGTCCTCGAAGCACTGGCGCAGCGCCGCGCGAGCGTTCAGGAGCGTCTTCTCGGCGCCGCGGACCGCCGCCTTGGTGGCGCCCTTCGAGGAGATCGTGGCCATGTACTTCTCGCTCGCCGAGCGCAGCTTCGCGTCCACAGACTTCAGCTCCGCCCGCAGCTGCGGGATGATCTGTATATAGCCGTCGCGGTTGTCGTCGAACTTGTCGGTCACGATGCGGTCGAAGCGCTCCGACTGGCCCTCGAGCTTGTCGAGGAGCCGGGCGTACATCTGCGGCGCGAAGAGAAACCGGTTGAAGACGTCCTTCGTCATCGCCTCCGCCTTCTCGATGGTCCGGCAGACGTCGATCTCCTCGTCGCGCGAGAGCAGCTCCACCTGCCCCATCTGGTGGAGGTACATCCGGATCGGATCCTCCACCGGATCGCCGCGCACACGCCCCTCGTTCTGCTTGGCGTTGCGCGCCTCGAGGAACTTCTTCACGTCGTCCTCGCGGAGAACCTGCACCCCGAGCGCGTCGAGGATGGACAGGTACTTGTCGGACTGGATCGCGTCGACGATGTTCTGCGGCAGGATCTGGTTCAGCTCCTCCCAGGTTATGTAGCCGCCGTTCGCCTCGCTGCGGCGCTTGACGTCCTGCACCACGTCGTTCAGCTCGGTCTTGCGCAGGATCGACATCCCCTCCATCGCCGGCAGCACCGTCTCGCTCTCTGCATCCTCGGCCTCGGCCTGCACCGCCTCAGCAACGATGCCGGTCGGCTGGACATAGTCCTCCTCGCCCTCGGTATCGGACACATCGGACGCCCTGCCCTCGACGCGCTCCACCTCGCGCGCAATCTCGTCCGCATCGAGCGCGGCCGCAACCACCTCTTCCTCGGTCTCGGCGGGGGGAAGGTCGTCGCCGTCGTCGTCGATCTGCAGCGGTTTCGCTGGTTTCAGGGACTTCGCCGGTTTCGCGGCCGGGGCCTTGTTCGCGACGGCTGATTTCTCCGCCGCGGACTTGCCGCCGCCCGCCTTGACCTGCTTCTTCTCCGATGCCGCCTTGCTCGCGGCTTTGGAAGACACCTTCTTTGCCGGCGTCCTCTTGGACGTCGCTTTAGTTTTCGCCATTTTTGGTCGCTCCAGTATACAGTCCACCCATTCTCACTTTGTCAAGTGTTTGGTGTAGTATATCACATCCGGCGGAAAGACGCAATAGGGGCAAACGCAAATTTATGGTATAATACACACCCATCAACGGGGTGCTGGCGCGCAGGGTGCGTCGCCTGCTGAGATAAGACCCGCGAACCTGATCCGGGTAATGCCGGCGGAGGAAGGAACAATGAAGGAACTGGTCATCGGCGGCAGGAAGTTCTCGAGCCGCTTCTTTCTGGGAACAGGCAAGTTCGCCTCGGGCGAGCTCCTGAAGGCAGCCATCGCGGCGAGCGGCACCGAGCTCGTCACCACCGCGCTCACGCGCGTCCATGAGGACGACGCCGCGCACGACGACATCCTCGGCGTCATCGACCGCTCGAAGGTCGAGGTGATGCTCAACACCTCCGGCGCGCGCAACGCCGCCGAGGCCGTGCGCATCGCCAAGCTTGGGCTCGCCGCCGGCTACAATTGGATCAAGATCGAGGTCCACCCCGACGCGCGCTACCTGCTGCCAGACCCGGTCGAGACGCTGGAGGCTGTGAGGGAATGCGCGAAGCTCGGGATGGTCGTCCTCCCCTACATCAACGCCGACCCCGTCCTCGCGCGCCACTGCGAGGACGCCGGCGCCGCGGCGGTTATGCCGCTCGGCAGCCCCATCGGCTCCAACCGCGGCATCCGCACCCGCGACATGATCGAGATCATCGTCGAGCAGAGCCACGTGCCCGTCGTCGTCGACGCCGGCATCGGCCTCCCCTCCCACGCCGCCGAGGCGATCGAGCTCGGCGCTGACGCCGTCCTCGCCAACACCGCCGTCGCCGTGGCGGACGACCCGGTGGCCATGGCGAAGGCGTTCGGCCTCGCCGTCCAGGCCGCCGAAATTGCGCTCAAGGCCGGTCCTCCCTCCTCCCGCGCCACCGCGAGCGCCACCAGCCCGATGGACATCTTCAAGTAGCCGCTCCGATGTTCCCGCTGCTGAAATACACGGCCGAGCAGGTCGACGACTACTTCGCCAAGGTGACGCCGGAGATGGTTGAGGCTTCGCTCGCGAAGGACCGCCACGACTGGTTCGACCTCCTCAACCTCATCTCGCCCGCCGCGTACCCCTTCATGGACGCGATGCGCAAAAAGGCCCGCCTCGCGCGGATCAAGTACTACGGCAAGACCGTCAGCGTCTACGCCCCCCTCTACATCGGCAACACCTGCGTCAACCACTGCCGCTACTGCGACTTCCGCCGCGAGCACACCGGCACGGTGCGGCGCAACCTTACCCTGGACGAGATCCGCGTCGAGGCCGAGGCGATCCGGGAAAGCGGCATCGACAACCTCCTTATCGTCGCCGGCGAAGACCCGAAGGTCAACTCGGTCGAGCACTTCTGCGACGTCGCCCGCCTCCTGAAGCCGATGTTCTCCAACCTCTCGCTCGAAGTCGCGCCGCAGACCGAGGAAGGCTACCGCGCGATGTTCAAGGCCGGCTTCGAGTCCCTCACCTGCTTCCAGGAGACCTACGACCAGGAACGCTACAAGTACTTCCACCCGGCCGGGCCGAAGTCCAACTACGAATGGCGGCTCTGGACCCAGCTCCGCGCCGGCAGGGCCGGCTTCCGCATCCTCGGCTGCGCCTTCCTGCTCGGGCTTACGCCGTGGCGCAGGGAGGCGGCGAGCCTCGCGGCGCACGCGCTCTACCTCATGAAGGAGTGCTACGAGTCGAAGGTGCAGTTCGCCTTCCCGCGCTTCTGCCGCGTCGAGGGCGGGTTCGTGCCGCCGTGCGAAGTCGAGGAGCGCGACGTCGACCTGATGATGCTCGCCTTCCGCATCTGCTTCCCGCAGTGCTGCATGACCGTCTCGACCCGCGAGGCTCCGAAGTTCCGCGACTACATCGTCCAAGTGGCGGCGGACAACATGAGCGCCGGCTCGCGCGTGACGCCGGGCGGCTACGCCGTGCTCGAAAAGGAGCACGCCGCCGACGTCGCCCAGTTCACTCTCACCGACCGCCGCGCGCCGAAGGAAGTGTACGAAGCGATCAAGGCGAACGGTCAGGAGGTCGTCTTCAAGAACTGGGACAACAGGATATGACATGATTTTCAGCCACCGAGAACACAAGGGGCACAAGGTTTTGTGTGCTATGTGAACTTTGTGTACCTTGTGGCTAAAAAATATTAGTAAAAGGAAACAGCCATGACACAACTTGCAGCAGCCCATAAGGGAATCATCACCGACGCGATGAAGCGCGTTGCCAAGGACGAGGGACTCGACGCCGAGACGGTGCGCGCCGCCGTCGAGTCCGGCGAGGCGGTGATCCCGCTCAACCCCGCTCACCGCAACTGCACACCGGTCGGCGTGGGGCGGATGTTCACCACCAAGATCAACGCCAACCTCGGCCGCAGCGTGACCCACTCCGGCAAGGGCGACGAGCTCGAGAAGCTCAAGGTGGCGCTCGACGCCGGGGCGGACTTCGTGATGGACCTCTCGGTCGCGTCGTCCGAGGACGAGATCGCGACGATCCGACAGGGTATGCTCGACGCCTCGCCGAAGCCGCTCGGCACCGTGCCCATCTACGAGACCATTTCGCTCCTCGGCGACATCCCGAAGATGGACCCCAAGTTTCTCATCGGCGTCATCCGCCGCCAGGCCGAACAGGGAGTCGACTTCATGACCCTGCACGCCGGGCTCCTCCTAAAGCACATCCCCGCGGCGATGAAGCGCAAGATGGGCATCGTCTCGCGCGGCGGCGCGATCATGGCCGAGTGGATGATGGAGAACAAGGCGGAGAACCCGCTCTACGCCAACTGGGACGAGGTGATGGACATCCTCGCGGAGCACGACGTCACCGTCTCCTTGGGCGACGGGCTGCGCCCCGGCTGCCTCGCCGACGCCTCCGACGCCGCGCAGTTCGGCGAGCTGGACGTCCTCGGCGAGCTCGTCGAGCGCTGCCGCGCGCGCGGCGTGCAGACGATGGTCGAGGGCCCGGGCCACGTCCCCTTCGACCAGATCCAGATGAACATGGAGCGCCAGCAAGAAGTCTGCAAGAAAGCCCCCTTCTACGTCCTCGGCCCCGTCGTCACCGACATCGCGCCCGGATATGACCACATCGTCTCGGCGATCGGCGCGACCGCCGCAGCCACCTACGGCGCGTCGCTCCTCTGCTATGTGACGCCGGCCGAGCACCTCGGCCTTCCCGACGCCGAGGAGGTGCACCAGGGCTGCATCGCCTACAAGATCGCCGCGCACGCGGGCGACGTCGCCCGCCGCCTCCCCGGCGCGCGCGACCGCGACGACGCGATGTCCGACGCTCGCGCGGCGTTCGACTGGGACCGCCAGTTCAAGCTCTGCCTCGACCCGTTGCGCGCGAAGGCGCGGTGGCTGAAGACGCGCGCGTTCACCGACGAGGCGCACGGCGACGACCACTGCTCGATGTGCGGCAAGCAGTTCTGCGCCGTCCGCACCTCGCGCCGCATCCGCGAGCTCGCCAAGGGCCTATAGCGCTCCGCCGCGGCGGCACACGCGGCTATCAGACCTGCTTTCATAGGCATTGCCGCTGGCCGATGGCTGCCGAATCACTTCCAACGCATCCCAATGATGCGTTGGCCCAAATCTTCTAATATCTAACGGCGAGCTACTACCTCAGAATGAACAGGTTGCCGGGATGCGGAGTCATCGACGCCCAGGGCGTGTTGCCGTATGCGCCGAGGTTGACGCGGCGGCCGGGGAAGCCCACTCCGGCGCGGTTCGGCTCCTTCGAGTAGTCCGCCGCCGGGTCGCCGGCGTCAATCGCCGGCGAGGGCGCGCCGGAGGTGCTGCACCACTCGCCCGTGCGCTCGTCGTACCAGCCCGCGCGGCTCCTGAGGTGCATGTTGAACGACTCCAGTCTTTCCAGCGTCGCCGCGTTGTTGACGAAGCGCAGATTTTTGCGGTCGAGGGAGAGCCGCGCGCCCGAGACGGTGCACGCGGGCAGACATGCCAGCAGGTCGTCCATCGTTGTCACCAACAGAGGATCGGCGACATAAACATTGTTCGTAGTAATTATTCCTCCGGAAACGGCGCGGATATTATTCGTCCCCAGGTCGTCGAACATCGAGTAGGAGACGTGGCACTGCGCGCCAAGCGGATCGTCGTTCTCGTACCTCACGTAGATGTCGGCCGGGCAAATGTTCTCCCTGCTGAGCATGTTCGCGTGGAAGATCGAGTTCGAGACGTTCACGATTCCGCGCTGCACGTAGATGGCTGCCGGGCAGCCGTAGGATCCCGCGGGGTTGTACGCGAAGGTGCAGTGGTCGATCGTGATCTCGGGCCTCTCCTCGAAGTTGCCCGTCACGTAGATTATGCCGCCCATCGAGCACTCGCTGCCGGCGCTGACGCCGTACGTGTTGTCATTTGCGTTGATGTTGCCCGCGAACACGCAGTTGCGGAACACGGAGCCGCCGGTGCCGGTCTGGAGCGAGATGAACCCGCCGACGTTCCTTACGAAGTCGCTGTTCGCCACGAAGCGCGTGTTGACAACGTTCAGACGGCAGCCGGTCGCCTCGAAGACGGCGGCCTTGGCGTTGGCGAGAGGCGCCACCGAGTCGAATCCAGTGCCGTTGTCCACGAAGAGGCAGCCTTCGATGGTGACGCTCGCGAAATTCGCGAAGTACGCCGCCTTCGAGCCGGACTGACCATATTCGTAGCCGACGCCGTAGTAAAACCGGTTGTTGCGGAACACGCAGTTGGTGAACGCGAGATTGGCCGTCTTCCCGGACGAGCCCGTGAAGTAGCCGCCTGCGCCGGTGTAGTTGGAGCGGCCGTCCACGAACTCGCACTCGCTGAACGCGAGGTCGCCGGCTCCGCCGTTGCGGATGAAGTTCCTCGTCTGGCCCTTGCTGAAGATTATGCGCTCGATGTACACGCTCTGCGAGTTGGCCAGATTCAGATTATCGAAAAGGTAGTTCGCCGTCAAAAGCGACTTCACTCCATCTTTGCGCTCTTCGATAGAATCTTCCGTCGAATCAAAACCGCCGCGAATGAGGACTGGGAAGTCGAAATTATACGACGGCGAGGCTCCTGCGACAACATTCGTGCCCGCAAACCAAAGTTCGTTCCGCTCGGCAGTCAGGAGCCGCAGGCCCTCGTGGAGCGAGGTCGCCGCGTCGGCCCAGCTCGAGCCGTTGCCAGCGCCGAACGCGCCCTCGCGTACGTGCACCACCTTGGCCGGATCGCCGCCATGGCCGAACCACGGAGGCAGCTCGCCTTCCGCCCTGGTCCCCTGCGAAGTCGCGACGGCGTCCATCCCGTTGGCGACCAGCACGACCTTGGCCGTCAGCACCGTACCCGGCTCGTACACAAGCGGCACACGTTGGGTGACGGTCTGACCGAGCACGAGGTTGCCGATCGTTTCGGAGACGTAGTCCCAGGTCGATCCGCCGTTGGAGGAGAGGTATATGGTGGCGCTGGCAATGAAGGTGCCCTCGCCGCCCACGGTGAACTCCACCTGCGGCTGCGTGAACTCGGTCGGGAACGTGATCAGCACATTGCCGTCGACCTCGGCGTGGCCGGACGCGGACTTCGACGCCCACCTGGTGCCGCCGTAGGCGCCCTGGTTGATGGCGCGGTTCTCCGGCGCGTCATACTCGTCGCGGAGAGGGTCGAAGGGATCGCCAGTGTCGATCGCCGGCGAGAGGACGCCAGCCTCGGCCTCGTGCTCCTCGCCGTCGTTGGTGAAGTAGCCGGACTCGGAGAGGACGTGGGCGTCGACGTTCTGCATCATCCAGTCGGGCTTGCTGGAAGGATTGAAGTACATGATCTTCTGCACCGAGCCGTCGAAGTTGTAGACGAGGTTGGTGATCGAAGCGATCGGAGTGACGAAGAGCGGATCGCCGTAGATCACCCCCGACCCGAGCTCGAGCGTACCGCCGGCCTCGGCTGTCGTCGCGACATCGGTCGGACGCAGCGCGCCGCTCTCGGAGAGCAGCGTGTAGGTGACGATGCACGAGCTGCCGCTGCGGACGTTGATATCGACCGCCTTGTCGGACGCGTTCGCGCCGATCATGTTGCCGCCGAACACGCAGTTCTTGACGCTCGCCGAGCCCGTCACGACCGTCAGGCCCGCCGCGCAGTACTTGCCGTCGCAGAGGTTGTAGGCGAAAGTGCTGTTCTCGATCTCCACCGTGCCGGCGGCGCTGTCGAGGGACACGACCAGCGCACCGCCCTGCTTGGTGACGGGCAAACTGGTGCCAGACCAGTTCTGGGTGTCCTGGTTGGCGGCGAACAGGCAGTTTTTCACCGTCGAGCCGCCGGCCGCGCCGGCGAGGAAGACGGTGCCGCCGCCGGAATAGGCGTTGTTGTTGTAGCTATGGATTACGCGGTTGCCGCAGAAGCGCGAGTAGCTGAGGTGCGTCGGCACGGCAGAGTAAATCGCGCCACCATAGAATGCACCCGCCCTCGGATTTGCGGAATGGTTCGTGGAAGGAGTAACAGAAGGATGCCCATTTCCATTGAAACGGCAATCAACAACCGTAAGCGATGCGCCAGAATCAATGTAAATGCCTGAGCCGTTACCTTGACCAGTAGATTTGTTGAAGGATTCATGAATGAGCATGTTGCCCATAAAGAGCGAGTTTGTTACGAATATGCGAGCTCCTGCTGCCGACGAGACCCGCATGCCCTTGCCGTTGGCGTCGCCGTTGGTACCGTTCTGGCCGTTGGTGAGGAAGGTGCAGCTGATTACGGAGAGGTCGCCGCCGCCAGTCTTGGCGAGACCGCGGTCGTAGGCGTTGTAGAGGACGAGCCGGTCCACCTCGGCGGCGACGCCCGCGCCGTTGTTGATAACCATCGGGTTGTAGGAGTTGTTGCCGTCGATGACCGAAACCGTGTTCGCGGGACGCTCCTTCGGCGTGTTCTCGACCGCCGCGAAACCGCCGCGGACGGCGATGCTGCGCGAGGGGGTGACGGTGAACGAGCGGTTATTGAGACGCCAGTCGCCGGAGATCCAGATCTCCTTGGTGGTAGCGTCGACCGCCGCAATGGCCGAGTTGATGTCGGTGAATGCGTCGCGCCAGCACGAGCCGTCGTTCGCGCCGGGAGCGCCGGCCCAGACGTGGATCACGCCCTTGCCGCCGCCCTTGCCCCACCACGAAGGCATCTCACCAGTCACAGTTATGGCGGTATCGTTAGTCAGCACATGGTCTCCTGATGTGACAAGCACTCTCACGTAGAGCGTGCTGCCGCTGACGTACGGCTCCACCCCCTGGAGATACGTGAAGTGCTCGCCGCCGCGGATTGGCATGGCGGGCGACTCGAAGGACGCGGAGTCGAAGCCGTTCGTCCCGCAGAACACCTTCACCGTGGCGGTGTAGTCGAGCGCGGCGGCCTTGAGGTCGAAATCGACCTTCGGGAACGAGGTGTCGTCGGGGAAGGTGACAGTTACGAGGTTGTCCACGATCTCCGGCTCCACGCTGTAGGTGCGCGAGGCCTCGACGGTGTTGCCGTAGGCGCCGAGGTTGATGAAGCCGCCGTTTGGATGCGGCTCGAGCGAGCAGTCGTCCGCCGGGTCACCGGCGTCGATGGCGGGCGAGACGACGTTGCCGCCAGTGTGGAAGACGCCGTCGTTGTCCACATAGCCCACCGCGGAGACGAGGTGCACGTCGCAAGTCGCCGCGACGCTCTCCACGCCGGCGTCGTAGGCGGCGTAGAAATTCTCTGGGTTCCTGAGCGTCAGTTCGGGGGACGAAGTCACGAAGCGCGGATTGGCGTTGGTGATGCAGGAAGGCGCGATGACAATCTTGCCGCTGCCGCCGATGGCCGTCTTGAGATCGCAGTCGAACATCGAGTAGTCGATGTTGAGCGAGCCGCTGGAGCCGATCTTGAAGTAGCGGCCGGTGTCGGCGGCAATGCCCGGGCCCAGCTGTCCGCCGGAGAAGATGCAGTTGTGGACGTTGGCGACACCCTTGTTGACGGAGACGTCGGCCGGGAAGGAATACCCCGCCGAGAGGTTCCAGGCGAAGGTGCAGCTCTCGATGAACATCTCGCGGATGGCCTCGGCGAAGTTGACCACGATAGAGCCGCCGAGCGCACCCGCCTTGGACGCCGTCGCCGTCCTGGTAACGCACTCGTTGGCGACGAAAGCGCAGTTGCGGATGACGCTGCCCTCGCAGGCGTTGAGCAGGTAGATGAGGCCGCCGTAGGTCGCCGTGCCGTCGGTGCCGGAGCTGGAGCGGTTGCCGGCGAAGCGGCAGCCGGTCACCGTAACTGGAGTGGCGTCGGCGTAGATGCACGTGCCCGCCGGCCGCACAGCTGCGCTGGACGAGCTGGAGAGCGAGAATGGGGCGCCGTTGGTGATGAAGAGGGAGTCCTCCACCGTCAACGACGCGGCGTTGTTGATGTAGATGCACGCGCCGTCGAGCTGGCCGTTGCCATGGTACCGGCGGCCGTTGCCCTCGAACCGGCAGCGCCGGACAGTCAGGTTCCTGGTCGGGTAGGCGCTGTTGCTGGCGCGGATGAACCTGATTGCGCAGCCGGCAAGGTTGGTGTTGTTGGTGGCGCCGTTGCAGATGAAGTCGCAGTCCTCCACGACGAGATCGCCATTGCACTCAGGCCGGTTGATGCCGTAGCCGTAGCCGTTCTTGAACCTCAGGCGCTCTAATGTCAAAGTGCTCAAGTTGGCGGGCCGCAGGCAGTTGTACAGCATCTGTCCGTCGATGGTCGACACCGTGTCCACAGGACGTTCTTCGAGCGAGTCCTCGGCGCCGGTAAATCCGCCGCGGACCGTGGTGGCGACGTTGCAGTAGAAGTACGTGGGCTCCTTGGTGTGGACAATGTCGCCGGCGACCCAGATCTCGTTCCGCTCGGAAGTGAGCTTCTGATATGCGCTTTCAAGATCGGGGAACGCGTCCGCCCAGCTTGTTCCGGCAGGATTGTGCGCGGTCGATCCGCTGCGGACATGGACCACCTTGGCGGGGTCGCCGCCGTGGCCGTACCAGACCGGAACCTCGCCCGCGACCTGGGCGGTGGTGGTGTAGACCACGTCCGCGTTTCCGGGCGTGGAAATCGTGACCTTCACGTAGAGCGTGTCGCCGGGAGTGAACATGTAGCCGCTCAGCGCTTTTACGACGTCGCCCGGCTGCAGGCCGATGAAATCACGCGTCCACTGGTACGATTCTCCCGCCGCCGCGGCGGAACCGGTTCCGGCGGACACCGTGACCTTCGCGTTGTAGGGCGTCCCGTCGCCGCCAAGGACGAACGACACCTCCGGGGCAGGCTCGTCGTCCGGGAAGGACACGTCGATGTCGCCGTCGACAGACGGCACACCGAGCAGGGAGGTCGCCGCCTCCGCCGTCGTCCCGTAGAAGCCGAGGTTGGCAATGCCGCCGTTGGGCAGCGGCTCGTCGCCGACCGGCCACGAGGCAATCGAGCCGTCGATCGCGGGAGAATAGGTCTCCGAACCAGCTGCGATGTGGACGTCGAACGATGCGATGCCAAGCCGCAGGGACGCCGTGTACGAGTAGAAGAAGCCGGCGGCCGAGGTTTTGGACCGCGGTATGGCGAACTCAGTCGGCTTGTTCATGTATGTCGCCACGGTTTCCGGACGGGTGACGAAGTTCGGGTCGCCCACGACGATGTGGTCGCCCAGGACCATCCTGCCGCCGGAATAGGAGTTGATGTAGTCCTTGCCCAGTCCTCCGAACAGCGTGTAGTCGATGTCCGCGCTGCCGTTGCTGTGCAGGTAGACGTCGGCCGCCGCGGTGTTGTCGCTCGAGATGGAGTTGCCCCAGAAGATCGAATTGCGCACCTTGGCCGAGCCGCAGTAGACGTACAGTCCGGCCGGAGCGGGATACTGCATGCCTTTATCGTATTTATCCATTGACCCTTCGATGTTGTAGGCGAACGTGCAGTGGTCGAGATCGACCGTGTCGGCCTTGGACGAAAGATTAACGTAGAGCGCACCGGAGTGGCCGCCGTTGCCGAAGGCGCCGTACCAGTTGTTGCCGTTCGCGAGCCACAGGCAGTTCGTGAACGCCGACCCGCCGCTCGCATTCACGAGGTTCACCGTGCCGCCGTTTCCTGGATGCTTGATCGAGTTCGCCACGAACTTCGTGTTACGGGCGGTTACCGGCGCGGAAGTCACGTAGATCGCGCTGCCTTGCGCAGTACGATAGCTCCCTCCCCAGCCGTTGGTAACAAACGACGAATTGTCGATGATGACCCGCTTGAAAGTTGAAATGTATCCGCCAAAACCAGTTCCCGGATCATGGCAATACGACGCGTTTTCTCCATTGCCGGAGATTTCGCAGCCATCAAAAGTCGCGGTGGCCAGGGTGGTTCCGGTCAGGTTGAACCCGCGGCCGGTAGATGCCGCACCGACACCCCAGGTGTTGTTGAAGAAGCGGCAGTTCTTGAACTTGATGGACGAGCCACCGGTCTTCACAAAGCCATGCGACTTGAACCTCCCGAACCCGATGCGCTCGTAGGTGCTGGTAAGACCGGCAAGGGGCGAAGAGTCGGTCAGCGCCTGGGCGACGGCGCTCGCCTTCGACGGGATGCCCTGGCCATCGAACACCGTCTCGGGATTGGAGGGGTCGAGGGCGGCGGGGTCGGAGTCGTCGCCGAGGAAACCGCCGCGTACGGCGCAGGGGCGCGCGAGCGTGAGCGCGGCAGAAATCGTATAGTTGCCGGCCTTGAACCAGACCTCCGCCCAGCCGTTGGCCAGGAAGGCGTTCTGCGCCGCGGTCAGCGCCGCCTGCGGCGCCATCGCGTTGGCCCAGGAAGAGCCGTCGGCGAGACCCGCTGCGGTGAAGTCGGCGAAGATCACCTGGGCGATGGTGAACGACCTGGTGGTCGTCAGCCCTTCCGCCGGCGAGCCGTCGATGCCGCTGACAATCGCCGCGCCCTGCCCGGGCGAGGTATTGTTCACGTAGGTGACAGTGTAGTCGACGTCCTTCACGAGGACCGTGTCGCCGAGGGTGACCGTAACTTCCGGCTCCACCGGCGAGCCGAGATATGGCGCGGAATCGTCCAGCTCGACCTTGAACGCGGCGGCACTGTGGTCGCCGGGGATGATGGAGAGGATGATCGTGCCGTCGCCGCCCTTGCCGCCGTAGTAGTCAGTGCCGTTGCCTCCGCCGCCGCCGCCGGAGCCGGTTCCGTCCACGCCGGCGGTGCCGTTGGCGGAACCAGTGCCGCCATTGCCGGCGTTGATGCCGCCGTGGCCGCCGCCCTTGCCGCCGCCGCCGCCGCCGGAGCCGTAGATCGTCGGCGTGCCGGAGATGGCGCAGAGCAGCCCCCTGCCGCCGTGGAGCGCTGTCTCAGAGCCTGCCGTGCTCTCGCCCTGGCCGCCCGCGCCGCCGCCGCCGGGAGCATACAGCCTGTAGGTATAGCAGTTGTAGCCGTTGTAGCTGATGCCGCCCAGATAACCGCTCTTCGAATCGTAGTTCCAGCCGTCGATGTGCGCCGCGGTGTTCATGTTGGCGCTTCCGCCTGAAGATGCGATTGAGCCGCCGCCGGAAGGCGAAGTGGAGTTCCAGCCGCCGCCGCCGCCGCCGCCGAACGACTCGATGTCAAGGTCTCCGGCGGAGAGGATGGAGGAATCGCCCTTCGAGCCTGCCCCGCCCGATGCGGAGGCGATCGCGCCGCCCGCGCCGACGGAAACGACAACCGACTCGCCCGCGGCGATGAACACTGGGCGATCCACGAAGCGGACGGCACCGCCGCCGCCGCCGCCGCCGCAGTAGGCGCCGCCCGCGCCGCCGCCGCCCACGACGAGCGCCTGCATGATTGTCATGTCGCTCTTTGCGACGAGCGTGTAGGAGCCGGCCGGGAACGTGTAGACCTTGTTGCCGCCGAGCGTCGCCGGGACCGGCAGCGCCGCGGAGGATGTGAAGAGGTCGTCGCCTTCCGACAGTTCGAGGCCGGAGACCGATATCGCCAGGGGACTGCTCGCCTTCAGCGAAACGACCGCGCCGCCGGAGCCGTAGGTCGCCGTGTCCGGGAACCCTTCCCAGGCGTCGAGCGCATAGCCGGAGGCCGGCGTGAAGACGAATCGCGCGGCCGTCCCCTTTTCGACCCACTCGTCGATGGACGCCGCCGGCGTTCCGCCGTTGAGCGAGACGAGGCCAGAACCGTCAGTCACCGTGACGGTGTAGCGCACCTTCACGGCGCCCGCGTCGTTCGTGTAGCCTTCGGGCAGTTCCAAAGCCTCCCCGAGGAATCTCGCGCGGTCGACTGCGCCGTTGTAGCGCATCTCCGCAGGCGTGAGGACGCGGTTGTATATCCTCACCGCGTAGAGGTCGAACTCCGCGGCTTTCTTGCCGATCCACTTGCCGATGTTGACGAGGTCGGTGGTGGGAATCGAGGAGTAGGCGGTGTTGGTGACGCAGAAGTCACCGTCGTCGATGGCGAGCTTGGCGCCCTCCGCGTCGCGCACGATGGAAACTAGGGTGTCCCGTCCGAAATACTCCGCCGTCGGCTTGGCGATGCCGGAATAGGAGAGGTTCATGGACGATGTGGCGGCATACTGCAAGGCGCCGAACGCGCCGCGCCAGGATTTCATCGACCGGTCGCCCTGCATCGAAAGGAGCAGATCCCGCACGTCCGCTCCCGTGCCGATGTGGATGTAGCCGCCGCTCCACCTGAAGTTGCGCGGACGCAGGAACATCTGCACCGTGAGCGCCTTCTCCATCAGCGCGCTCTTGACCCCGGCGACGGTACTGTGGATGTAGTTCTCGCCGTCCAGGGCGAGGCAGTTCGTCCGCTTCGGCATCTCGCCGGACGCCGCCCAGCCGTCCGACGTGAAATTCGCGTCGAGCGCATCCCACGCGGCGAGAAGTCCGTCGGTGTTATACGCCGAGGCGGGAGTCGCGGCAGTCGTGTTCGCGAACTCGACCGCCGCCTCCACGGGCGATGCGGCCCTGAACGTCACCGTCCTCGCGTCTGCGGAAATCGTCGCGTCGCCGGGAAGTCCCGTCCAGTCGCGGACGCCGCGGCCGGCCCCCGGCGTCGCCGTGATCGCCACCTCCCCGCCGACCTCGACCCAGACGTTCGTCTCGGAGCCGCCGTTTACCGCAAGCGAGCCCTCCGCCGCAAACGCGCGGATGTTCACCTCGAGCGCGGCGGCGGCGGGATTGTAGCGGTATCCTTCGGGGAGGGTCGCGGGCAGGACGTCCGGGAGCGACGCGCCCTGGTAGCGCACCTTGTCGATCGCGGCGTTGAACGCGACTTCGGTCGCGGAAAGTTCCCGGCCGTAGAGCCTGACCACATGGAAGAGGCCGAGGTAGCGTCCGTCGCCGGAGTTGTAGCGTCCGCCGAGCGACGGGTAGTCGTTGTCCGTCGACCAGTCCACCGATGCAACCGTTCTCGCGGTAATCTCGCGTCCGCCGAGGTAGAAGGCCGAGGGCGCGGTGCCGCCGTCGGCGTAGACCGAGGAATAGGTGTCGTTCGCGAATCCGGCAACCGCCGGATCGGTCGCGCAGCTCGCCTTGGACGACTTGTTGCCGCAGAAGAACCGGGAGCCGGGGTCCGCGTTGACGGCGAGGATCCGGCTGACATTGCGGTCAAAGACTACCAGCATTGCGCCGTTGGTGCGGAACGGCGTGATGTTCGCCTCGACCGACTGCCAGTCGGGAAGAAGGTTTTCCTGGTGAATGGGACAGTATCCGGCCCACGCGAGGTGGCCGCCGACTTCGAGCGCATCGTCAAGGAAAGAGGCGCGACCGCGCACAAGCGTCCAGGGCTGCCGGTTGCGGCCCGTAAGGTCGTGCCATTCGAGGGTCGTGCCGGAATGGACGCCGGGAGCGACGTTTTCCTTGGCGTCGTAGAGCGCGACAAGTCCATTGGGGACGTATGCAAGCGCGGGCAGCTCCTGCTCCGCCATCACCGTGACGGAAGCGGGCGCGGCGGCAGTGTAGGACAAGGTCGTCTTGTCGGCCGAAAGCGTGGACTTGAGCGGCAGGCCGAGCCAGCGGACGGGACTTCCCGGCCGGGACGGCGTGAAGACGACCTCCACCTCTTCACCGACCGGGAACCAGGTGCCGGAAGCGACGGAGGAAGCGCCGCGCACGGTCCTTAAGTCAAGCCGCACCTCCAGACGCGACTCGGTGGAGTTCCAGCGGTAGCCGTCCGGCAAGGTCATGTTGGCGAACGTCGCCGCCTCGTCCGCACCGAAGAAGCGAATCTGGTCAAGCGCGGCGTTGAACGCCACCTCGACCGGCTCGAGCGTGCGGTCGTACATGCGGATCGAGTAGAGCAGGCCGTTCACGACGTTGTCATTGTTGTTGTACCTCGAGCCGAGCGCCGGATAGTCGCCTTGCCCCCAGAAGTTCGCGGGAGACTTCCCGTAGGGGGCGCGGCGTCCGTTGCAGTAGTAGACGAGATCGGGCATCTTCATCGGGGACAGAAGATTCGCGTATACCGCGCTCAAGGTGACGTCGTTGCCCGCCTCGAGCAGGAGCGGCGAATACCCGTACTGGCAGGCGCGCTGGCAGTTGGCGGAACCGTCATGCCAACGGTATGCGCCGAACGCGCCGTCGTTGTCGAGAATGAAGATGCGGCTCATGTCGTCGCGGTTCGAGAATAAATTCCTGCCGCTCGTCTTCCTGACGCAGAACTCGACCGACAGATATCCCGGAACGGGGTCTTCGGAATATGCCGAATCCTTGTTGGTGCCCGCGAGCGCAAGCGCTTTCGCGGCGAACGACCCGTAGTTCTCCCGCAGAATCCACTGTGCGCCGCTGCCGGCAAGGTCGATCCAGCGGTTCGTGTTCTCATGGACTCCGGTGCCGACGTTGTCGATGCCGTCCCAGAGGCGGACAATCCCCTTCTGGACGTAGGAATACGGCGTCAGCTCCGACTCCGCGGCGGAGCGGGCCGAGGAAAGCGCAACCGCGCGGACCGGCGCCGCGGCGGTGAACGTCACCCTGCCCGAGGTCGGCGTGCCGGGATACGTGTAGACGCTCGGAAGGTTGGTCCAGCCGAGGAATCCGTCCCCGGAATACTCGAGCGTCACCGTGGAGCCGATGTCCACGAACGTCTCCGGCATCTTCGCGGCGGTCGCGCCGTTGATGGAGACGAGCCCCTTGGTGTGGATGGCGTTGGCGCCGATCTTGACGCGCAGCACGTCGCGCGCCGCGTCGTACTCGTAGCCGTCGGGAAGCTCGGCGGGAAGCACGTACTTCAGCGACTTGTTCTCGTAGCGGATCACGTCGAGGGCGCGGTTGAAGGCGCGCTCTGTCTCGTCCAGGTTGCGGCTGTAGACGCGGACGAAGTGGATGTCGCCGCGCATGCCGTACGCCGCGTTGTCGGGCTGGCCGCCGATTTCAAAGGCGGAAGTCGAAACCTTGCGTCCGTACACCGAGCCCGAGTTGACCGGGACGTCGGTTGCAGAGTCGCGGAAGGCGAACATGTAGTTGTACTCGGAGAGTATCGTGAAATACGCCCGCTCGCCCGCCTTGACGACCGAGGCGATCTTGGTGTCGCCAGCGCCTCCGGTGTCGCGGTTGTAGAGCCGGATCGAACCGTCCGTGTACGTCGTCCCGTTGTTGTGCGAGATGATCGTTCCCCACGGAGAGGCGCCGCTGTAGTTGGAGAAGATGGCGCGGGTCGCGGCGAGCTCCGAAGGGCGGAACGCAAACTCGACCGTGACGTCGTGCCAATTCCAGTTGGACGAGAACGCGGCCGGAAGGACGCACGGGTGGCCGTCCGCCTCGTTGTGCATGGCGTTGCCGTTCGCCCAGGTGGCGATGCCGTTCATCGTGCCGTGGTAGCCGAGGCCGGAAAGGTCGACCCAGGTCGCGGCGGCGGGGTCGTGCGTCCCCGTGCCGGAGTTGTCGATGCCGTCCCAGAAGCCGATGAGCCCGTCCGGGACGTAGGAGCGCGAGAGGTTGGGGTAGGGCGTCGCCGGGCCACCGTCGTAGGTCTTGAAGTCCTTGCCGCCGATCTCGCCGGCGTAGGCGCCGAGACCGGTCAGGATGACCCGGCCGGTGCCGGGCGTGTCGTTGCCGGAGTAGGAGACGGAGTAGTGCACCCCTTCTTCCAGCGTCTCGCCGGTCGTCGCGTCGGTCACGACCACCGCCGGCTCCGCCGGAGCACCGCCGACGATCGACTGGTCGGGAATCGCGGCGGCGATCTGGAGCTTGGAGGCTTCGGGGCCGGCCGTGAACGAGCCGCTGCCGCGGTTGCTGAAGAACTGGTCGTCGATCACATCGTAGACGCCGAGCGTGCCGTCGGAGATCCGGCGGGCCGGGACGTAGTCGTGCACCAACGCGTCGTCTTCGTAGATCTTGAACGACTTGAGTTTCATCGCCGCCGGCGAATCGCCGGTGTAGTTGTAGCCGTAGCCGTTGTAGTTGTTGAGGCAGAACAGCGCAAACGGCACCGAGCCGGCGACGTTCTTCGAGGACGTGAGCGAACCCGTCTTGCCGCTCGTCTCGCCGGTCCATGTCGCCTTAAGCCCGCTGTCGAGGCCGCACTCGAGCGTCACCCACTCGTCGTAGGGATAGGAGTTGTCGCTGCCCTGCGTCTCGGCGTTGCGTGTCCATGCCGGGCGGTTTTGGCCGTTGAACTTGAAGAAGAAGTTGAACGATTCGTTCGCGGCACCGCCTCTCCTCGAACCGAACGACGCCTGGTAGTTGGCGAGGCGGAGTTTGGAACTGTCGATGCAGGAGACCATCTCGGTGCGGGTCGAGGTCTTGTGGATGTAGTCGATGCCGATCCACGGGGCGCACGCGGTCGATTCGAGGTATTCGAGCGGACGGTACTTCTCGTAGATCGAGTTGAACACGCGGAACAGGACCGTGTCGTGCTGGCCGGAATAGTCGCCGATACCGGTGATGTGCGCAGAGGCGACGCCGTTGCTGACGTTGTCCGAGTAGGAGACGGTGTAGTGGACGCCCTGCTCGAGTTCGACGCCGGCGGTCAGGTTGGAGACGACCAGCGCCGGGGTCGCGCCGGTGGAAGGACGCCCCGCGCCGCCGGACCAGTCGTGCTGGACCGGAACTGGCGACACCGAGAAGTCGCTGAACGGAGCCTCCGGACCGAGCACGGAGGAGGTCGAGGACCCGGACGGGCCGATGAAGCGCCCAGTGACGCGGTCGAAGAACCCGATCACGCCGTCAGCGCTCTTCGCGGGCACCATATCGACGACCACTTCGCCGGTGGCGCGGTCAGTGGCGCGGAAGGAGTAGATGCGCCCCTTGTAGTTGGTGGAGCCGGAACGGCGGCCGATGTGGACGTTCGCGGTGGTGGCGCAGTTGTTTCCCGAGGCGAGCACAGTCCCGTCGAGGACTATCGCATGGTCGCCGACGCGGTTGTATATCAACCGGTGGAGCTTCCCGGTGTCGGTGGATTTCTTGCCCGAGGACGTGCCCTGCGAGCCGGCGTAGCCCCAGCAGTAGTTGTGGTTGCATTCCGAAAAGTGCGGATAGTTCCACGCGTTGCTGGCTTCGGTTCCGAAGATGTAGCCGTTGTCCACGTAGGTGATGGTCATGAACTCGACTTCGATCTGGTGGTCGGACGGCCTGAGGCCGGTGTGGTAGAACTGGGTGCCGGTTATCTCCACGTACCTGAGAGGCGTCATGCCGGCGAGGACGGGATAGGAAACATAGACGTTGAAATCGAACGTGTTGGTGACGGCGGCGTAGTTTCCAAGACCGGAAACCACCACCTGGCCTACGCCGTTCTGGGTGTTGTTCGTATAGGAGATCGTGTAGTCGCTCGCCTCCGAAAGCAACTCGTGGGTAGAATTGTCGTACACTTCAACGACTGGCATCGCGGGCTCGCCGGGTCTGGCCGCGGTTTCGGGAATCGACGGAATGTAGAAGGTCGTGTCTGCGACGGCGAGCGCCGTTGCCGCGCCTAGCACGGCGCACGCGATAGACACCACGAGTTTCATTGCTTGTTTCATGTCCGACTCCTTCATGTTTGCGGGTGGCGGTTAACTATTGACATCAACGTAAAGGTGCATACCAAAAACTTGGCGTCGCAGCTGCCGCCGGTTTGAACGGCTGCAGCTGCGACGCCAGGTTTCTTCAGAGATGAAGGGAAATCTGTTAGATTTGCCCCCCCCCCTGAAATTCTCGCATTTTTACCAATCATGCGTTAAATATAACATATCCCCGTCCCCCTGTCAACCCCCCAATACCGCTATACTTCAGCGCTTGAACTCGGTGACCATCAGGTGTTCGCCGGCGGCAGAGATGGTCTCCGACTCGCCGTCAGCTAGCAGCACGCAGCCGGTCTGCTCGCCGAAGACGCAGAGGTAGC
Organism: Lentisphaeraceae bacterium; assembly: GCA_004551905.1. Taxonomy (GTDB): domain Bacteria; phylum Verrucomicrobiota; class Kiritimatiellia; order RFP12; family UBA1067; genus UBA1067. The sequence goes on along the minus strand of SFPL01000025.1, from coordinate 6,999 downwards.
CGCCGGGCGCCGCGGCAAAGGTGCGCTCGCCGTCGAGGTCGACCTGGGTGAAGCGGAAATAAGGAGTGTCAAGCTCACGCACCGGACGCGGCACCGGCAGCGCGAGGTCGATCGCCTCGAGCGCCTTGTCGACGTGGAGCTCGCGCGCGCTCCCGTCCGCGCCGACACGTCCCCAGTCGTAAAGCCGGAAGGTGGTGTTGGAGCTCTGCTGCACCTCGTAGAGGCGCACACCGTCGCCGATGGCGTGGACGAGCCCGCCGGGTATGAAGAAGACGTCGCCCCTTTTCGCGTCGTGGCGCACCAGCAGCTCCTCGAAGCGGCCGGACGACACCGCTTCCTTGATCTCGGCTTCAGCCGTGCCCGGCCGCAGTCCCGCGAAGATCGGCCCGTCGGAAAGCGCGCACCACATCTCCGTCTTGGGATCGCCGCCGGTCACCTTGCAGGTCGTCTCGTTCGGATGCACCTGCACCGAAAGCCTGCTCTTCGCGTCGATCACCTTCATCAGCAGCGGAAAGTCGGGATAGACCTGGTCGAGCTTCTGGCCGGCGCGTGGGCCTTCGGCAATCACGCTCGGCGAAGTGTGGTGGGCCGAGCAGACCCAGTTCTCCGTGCCCCACAGGGCAGTATGCATGTTCGGCTCGAATCTCATTTCATCGCCTCCTTGCAGTCCTTTTCAATCTGTTCGCAGAGCTCCTCCGCCGAGGCAAACTCGCGCTCGGGACGAATGAAGCGCCTGAGCGCGAAGGAAACCCGCTCGCCCGGACTGGGCATCGCCTCGGCACCGTCGACAACGTGCAGCTCCCACACCGGTACCTTCCACGCCGCGCCGCCCCAAGTCGGCGCGATACCGTAGTTCGCGACGGCGCGCGCGGAGCCGAAGTCGACGGCATAGACTCCGCATGGCGGCGCGACCCGCCGCTCCGCTCCGGACATCGCATCCGGACGCACATTCACGGTAGGAAAGCCGAGTCTCTGCCCTTCGCCTTTGCCGCGGAACACCTCGCCATCCGCCTCGAACGTCCGTCCGAGCATGGCGGCGGCGTCCTCCATCTCGCCGCGCTCGATCGCCTCGCGGATGCGGGTGGAGGATATGGCCTCGCCGCGGTATTCGACGAACGGCACCTCGACCACCTCGGCGCCGAGCCGCCGAAGGAGCGCGGCGTCGCCAACGCCTCCGCGTCCGAAACGCCAGTTGGGGCCGCAGAGTACGCGCGGCGCGCCGGCAGCGGTGAACTTCGCGGCGAGAACGAGAAGCGACGCTGCGAATTCCTCCGGCGCGGTGTCGGCGAGCTCGCGGGTGAAGTCGACCGCCACCACCTCGTCGAGCCCGCAGCCGCGCAAGCGCGCGAGCCTGTCCGCAGCGGAAAGGATGAGCGACGGCGCACGGTCCGGGGCGAGGACCGTGCGCGGATGGTTGCGGAAGGTGAAGGCCGCGGCAGCCTGCGAAAGCAGCTCGCGGTGGGCGACATGGACGCCGTCGAAGAACCCTACCGCAACGCCTGTGCGACCGGCATCACGCATGACGGAAAGTCCTTCATCTCCATTTCCAGGAGCCTGGCGAACGGAATGGCGTCCTTCACCTCGAACCGCCCCACGCGGACGCGGCGGAGCGAGACGAGCGTCGCGCCAAGATCGAGCGCGAGCGCGCGGACGATGACGCCCTTGGAGGCCACGAGCTCGAACGGCGTCTCGCCCTTCTCGTTCCGCTCGCCGAGCTCGAAGCGGTAGACGTGGGCGAGGAACTGCTGGTGCTCGCCGGTGTCGACCACCTCGTAGGCGGCGGAGCCTTCGCGGCGGACGGAGCAGAAGCGCGGCTCGGTCTGGAAGACATCGCCGCGCAGGTCGGCGGCGGAGACCGTCTGCGCTGGCGGCGGCACGGGGCGGCCGCAGGCGTCGCCGGTGTCGGTCGTCTCGCCGAGCCGCAGCGAGCCGGTGTAGGCGCGGTCGGCGCCCATCACACGGTCGACGAACTTGTTGGCGTCGTTGAATAGCAGCACCATGAGGCCGGACGCCATCGCGTCCAGCGAGCCGCCATGCCCGACCTTGGGCAGGTTGAACTTGCGCTTCACCGTCTTGACAACGGTCGAGAACTGGATGCCCTCCGGCTTGTCGACGAGGAGAAAGCCGTCGAGCTTCTCGAGCATTCCCAGCTGGACGAGATTGGCCATCTGCGCTGCGCTCCCCTACTTGTCGGCGGACCCGGCGGGGATGTCGAGCTGGTCGAGGATCGCCAGCACCGCGTCGCCCTTCTCGAGCGAGCGGTCAAGCTGGAAGGTGAGCCGGGGGACGAACTTGAGCCGCACCTCTCGGTTGATCGCCTCCTGAAACTGCCGCGCGTGGTGCCTGAGGTGCTGGAGCCCGAGCTCCTTCACCGTGTCGTCGCCGAAGACGGAAACCTTGACCGTCGCGTCGCGCAGGTCCTTGCCGCACGCGACCTCGGTCACCGTGAAGAGCCCCGGTGCCACCGTGTCGCCCTGCATCACGTGGTGCATGTTCTCGGCGATCACCCGCCGAAGCAGGCTGTTCACCCTCTCTAATCTGTCAACTGCCATGCGCGTATTATACCAAATTTCGCGGCTCGCAGTTTGCCTGTCCGCCGGAGACTCGGCGCAGGCGGGTGGCTCAGGGCTACTTAAGCCATATCACCGTGCCGTTCTCGAGACTGAGCTTTAGGTTGGTAAAGGTCACATCCGACCTTTGGGACGTGTTGCCAAAGAGCGATATCCCTACCCAGAGCTTGTCCGCGGCGAGACTCCAGCCGTCATAGACGCCCTGCGGCATCGTAAGCCGCGTGACCCAGATGCCGCTGGCGACGTCCATGTCGGAGAACGTAATCGTCTTGTCCCTGAGCCGCTTCACCCGCAGCCGCCGCGTCGATCCGCCGGCGCTCTTCCAGCTCACTCCGCCCCAGTCGGCGACGCCAGGGCCGCCCTTCATGCCCACCTGTCCGTCGCCGTAGATGTAGCTTAGGCTGTTGCCGTAAAGCGATGTCGCCGACTTGGAGACGAAAAGGCTCGGACGGCCAACCGTGGAAGACGTGTGGAAGTCCGCCGTAAGGGTAAATGGTCCGTCCAGCCCGCGCGTCAGCAGCGCAAGCATATCTTCTGGGCTTGCTCCATCATAGTCGGCCTTCTCGCCGGTCATCCTGAACGATCCGTTGCCGAGCCGCCAGAAACGCGGAATGTAGCTCGCCGAACCGATCGCCGGCGCAAAGTCCCAGCCGTCGTAGGTGGCGTTCTCGTCGGGGAGGTTCATCTCCGAATTCGCCGCGGGCTTCAGCTGGCTCATCGGCACCGGGCGGTCGTCCCACACGCCTTCGAGCGCCCAGGTGAATGTGAACGACTTCTTGGTGTTGACGCTGCGGTAGATGAGCTCGATGTCGTGGTCGCCCGCGGCAAGCGTCCTCGTGGTCTTCTTGAGCGACGCCCCGCTGAAGGCGTTGAAGCCCTCGCTGCCGTCGATGTAGAGCGCCGAGCCGTCGGAACCCTCCACGACGGCGGTGAAGGTGTAGGAGCCGGTGAGCGGAAGGATTATCTTGCCGCGGTAGATTACCATCGCCGAAGTGAGATTGGTGGACGAGAAAAACGATCCGCTCGCCTGATGGACGTCCACCGTCGGCGAAAGGCGCTGCTCGAAACAGAACCGCTGGCCGAGATGGCGGGATGCGATCGGCCCATAGAGCAGCGTGTTGAGCCCGGTGCCAGTCCCGGGGACGAGCTGGTAGACGTAGACGCTCGCCATCGGCGACGATCCGCTCTCGGCGCCGGCGTGGCCGAGTACGCGGAACTCGTAGGTGGTGTTCATCTCGAACCCGCTCAGCTCGTAGGACTCCACATCCGCGGTCAGCCCGTCCGCGGCAGTCGTCCATCCCTCGTAACCCTGCTGGCGGTACTGGACGGAATAGGAGTCAAGATTGAGGCCGCCGCGCCAGGCAAGCTCGACCTTGCCGTCGGTGTCGCCGTTGACCGCAGTCAGCTCCGTCGGGAAAAACGGATCGGCCGCCGCAGCGATGTCCGCGGCGGTCCAGCCGTATATCTCCATCTCGCCGATGCTGCCGCTATCCGGCGAGATGTAGACGTACTGGTAGGGGCTGTCGACGTCCATCGAATCGTACCAGTACCATTTGTTGGACGTACAGTAGAGAAACGGGGTGATCGGCGTCTTGGTGCCGGACGCATAGTCGCTTGCTGTGGCGGACGCATAGGTGTAGCGGCCAGTGAGGCGCGCGACCCAATTTGGGCGTGGGTAGTATCGAACGCCGGCGACATACACCTGCTCCTTGAAGTTGATTCCGCATGGGGAGACTGAGTCCCTAGGCTCGCTGGTCGTGCCGTTGAACGGCCTTTTCGCATTGTCGCTGGTGCCGGCGATGATGGAGTAGCCGCTGCGGACTGCGCTCGGAGTCTCCGGCCCGCGCTCGAGCCAGCGGAAGCGGGTGAACTTCTTCGGCGTCGAGGTGTAGACCGAGCCGCCGGTGACGGTCTTGAGCCGGTAGTATCGGGTCTGGCCGACCTTGCACTCGAGGTTGGTGTAGGCGAACGGAGTTCCGTCGGGCGAGGTGACCGACTTCACCGCCTCGAAATCGCCGTCGACACGGCGGCCGATCTCGATTGCCGCGCTGTCGACGCCGTAGGGACAGGTCGCGGTGACGATCGGCCAGACATTGGTCTCGGCGGCAGAGTAAGGCACGAATCCGATTTCAACCGCGCCGCCGGCGTCGGCAAGGTCGACGTCCGTCCAGCCGTAGACCTCCATTTCGGCGATGTTTCCGTATTCCGCCCTCAGCCAGCAGCACTCGAATGCGGTGGAGGTGTCGGTAGAGGAAAAGTAGTGCCAGGCGGCAGTCAGTCCGGAGATGTAGCCGATGGCGCTGTAGTCGGTACTGTAGGTACTGGCGCTCTCCGCGCCGAAGAAGTTGCGGTTGTTGAGCCGGCCGATGTTGTTCGAGCGCGGATACACCCTGATTCCGGCCACGTACACCTTGCCGTTCGTGAACTTCAGGCCGACGTTCTGGTAGGAGTCGCTGTCGGCCCAGTCGCCGGTGTACGCGTTGAACGGCTTCATGGAGTTGCTGTCGGCGGACAGCACCGGATATACGCCGGTGGCGAGCGCAGTACGGTCGCGCGGGTTTCGGTCGAGGTTGCGGAAGCGCGTGAACGCGACTGGGTCGGAGTAGGAAGTCGAGCCGCCTGACGTCATCGCCAGGCGATAGCGGCGCGGCTGCCCGACCACCGTCCCCGGCAGCTCGACTGTCCACGTTTCCGCCGACGGATCGGGACAGGTCGCGATCTGAGTGAACGCGCCGGCGTCGCCGGGGGCCCATTCCAGCACCACCGAGTCAAGCTCGGCGGAGAAAGTGGCGGTAGCAACTGGAAGGCACGTCACCCAGTTGGTCGGCGCAATTGCAAGCGAAACCTCTGCCGCGAGCGCGCCATGCGCCCAAAGCGCCGCCGAGGCGGCGAACCATACGACACGATACGCGAGTTTCTTCATGTCATTACTCCTTTTCATTTCATTGCTCCTCTAAGCCAAGAATGTCCAAAGTCCAATGTCCAAAGTCCAAGCTGCGACAGCTGGACATTGGACATTGGACTTTTGACGGCGAACTTAAACGTAGTTTCGAGCGGGCGGGGAAACTATTATGTTCGCCCTCCCCCCCGCAAAATTTTAGCAGTTATGCCAATTCGCCGTTTCACTAATGCGAATATTACCAAACCCAGCCGAATCTGTCAACCGCTGCGGCCGCGCTGCCACGCAAACCACCGCGACGCCACCACTCAAGCAGCACCAACCCCACCCCCCATAAGATTTCGTCCGCACCGTAATCTCACTTTCGGCTTGCCTTTCGCCCCGGGATATGGTATCCTACCTTTCCATGAACCCGAAAAAGGCAAAATTACCACCCAAAACGCAGAAACTGACCTCTTCCGCAATGGCCAGCGCTTCCGCAACGGACGGCGCTTCCGCCAATGCGGCGGCGCGGCAACGGCCCGCGGCGAGGTCCGTCGGCGATCTGGCCGCGCAGGCGGAGGCGGAGCACCGGGCGTGGCTCAGGAAGTACCTGCCGGTGGAGCAGAGGATCCTCGCCGAGCGCGAGCGGCTGTTCGAGCGCAGGGCGGAGCTGCGCGCCGAGCGGCGGGCGCGGCGAGCAAGGGATTTCGGCGACCTCTGCGAGTGGACCGAGGGCAATGCCGCGCGCTGGCGCGAGCACGGCTTCGCGCCGCTGGAGACCATGTTCCGCGAGCTCTTCCGCGACGCCGGCTACTACATGTACCTCGACTACATGCGGCGCTGGTCGACACAGCGGATCGACAAGGCGAGGAGCGCGCTGAGGCGGCCGCTCTACTACGCGCGCGAGAACGAGCGGCGCCGCGCGCTCGCGGCCGCCCGGCGCAGGATCGAGCGCCGCCACACCGAGAACCCGTGCCCCACCCAGGAGCAGGTGCTCGACGCCTGGCTCCACGCGAAGGACTCCCACGAGGCGGCGATCCGCTTCGGCGGGATGCTGGAGGACTTAGAGTGCTACCTGGACAACTCGCTCGCCAGGAACGACGACGGCGTGATTGTCGGCCGCGCGCCGGGGATCAAGGGGTGGCTGAAGGACAACATCCCCGCGCTCTACCTCAGGTACACGGCGGTGATGCGCTACAAGGCTGCGGCGAAGAAGTTCCGGCAGATCGCCGGGCTCGTCGACCCGACGCCGGTTTCGGCGGCGGTGCCGGAGCCGAAGCCGAGCGGCGAAGCGACGGCGAGACGGAACAGCCGGGCACCGAAAGTCCAGGATGGCTCGCGCTGGCGGACGCCGGAGGCCGAGGTCGTCAGGGCGGCGGCGATATGGCGGGAGGTGTCGGACTCGGCGGGGAAAAGCGCGACGGCGCTCATCGCGAGGATCGACGCGCTGGTCGACCCGGAGGCGGTGGAGGACGCGAACATGCTGCGGGAATGGAGGGAGAGGTACGAGCGTGAGATTACGGTGCGGACGAAATCGCGGTGGTGGCG